>NZ_JAGIOS010000002.1:1200000-1500000 GCF_017876815.1 Sinorhizobium meliloti
ATCACCCCGACTTCCTGCGGCTCAATCCGGCGGGCAAGCTTCCGGTGCTGGTCGATGGCGACTTCGTCCTCACGGAATCTGCCGCGATCGTCATGTATCTGGCGGAAAAATATGGCGGCAAAGGGCTTATGCCAGCGGACCTGAAGGAGCGGGCGCAGGCGTATCGCTGGTCTCTGTTCGCGGTCACCGAACTCGAACAGCCACTGTGGCGGATGGCTAAGCACACGTTTCTTTATCCCGAGGAAAAGCGGTTGCCGGAAGACATTGCGCTAGCCAAGGAAGAATTCCTGGCCATGGCAGCGGTGCTCGAACAGCACATGAAAGGGCGGGAATTTATCGTCGGCGACAGGATAAGTATCGCCGATTGCGTAACCGCCTATGTTCTGGATTGGGGCAATGAAAACGGCCTGCTCGATGACTTTCCAAATCTTAAGGCGTATCTCGAGCGGATGTATGCGCGCCCCAAGGCGCCGCAACGGATCGCGGAGGCATTTGCGAGCCTTCAGAGTTAGAACTGGATGAGGAATGATCCAGAGCAGGTTCACCCCCTCTGGCCTGCCGGCCATCTCCCCCACAAGGGGGGAGACCATTTGAGGCGCGCTCAGCGTCTCAACAAGGATTCCTGTATGCGGGGACCTGCTGTGGGGGCAAAGAGTGAAACGCTTGTATTCTCCCCCCTTGTGGGGCAGGGGAATCGCATATGCGGAACAGGCATGGAACATCGAAGGGTTTGTTCTCGATGCGATTCCGTTCTGTTCGCCATTCGATTCCTCGAAATCGGCCATATGCGAAAGCCCTACCTTGTGGGGGAGATGCCCGGCAGGGCAGTGGGGGTATATCGTCCTGCAAGCTGATCCATCCCGCTCTGCCGCCCGCGCCGTCGTACCCTTAATCAGGCACGACCACGAGCTTGCCGACGAAGTTCTTCGCCATGAAGTCCGTTTGTGCCCGATGGAACTCCGATAGCGGATAGACGCCGCCGACGAGCGGCCGGATCTTTTTCTCCTCGATATAGCGGACGAGGCGGCGGAAATCGGCGCGGCTGCCCTGGCTCGATCCGTGCAGCTCCAACTGCTTCAGATACATCGTCCTGAGATCGAGCTGCACGACCGGCCCGGCGATCGCGCCGGCGGTGGTGTAGCGGCCTTCCGGGCGCAGGATCTTCAGGAGATCGTTGAAGAGGGGACCGCCGACGAGATCGGCGACGACATCGATCGGTCGGCCGCCGCTTGCCGCCTCCACCGCCTCTGCGAGGTCGCCTTGACCGCGGGTCACGACGGCTTGCGCGCCGATGTCGAGCATCGCCGCTTCCTTGCCCGGTCCGGCTACAGCGATCGGAACGGCGCCGCGAGCGCGGGCGAGCTGGATGATCGCGGAGCCGACGCCACCCGAGGCGCCGGTCACGAGGACGGTCTCGCCGGCGGCAAGCCGCGCCCGTTCCAACATCCGCTCGCCAGTAAGATAAGCGCAGCAGAAGGTGGCAAGCTCGATATCGGTCAGGTCGGTCGCGACCACATGGGCGTTTTCGGCCGGAAGCGCCATATATTCGGCATAGCCGCCATCGCGGCCATGACCCATGTAATCGATGTCGGCAAGACTGTCGTCGTCGCGGTTGTAGATCGAGAAGTCGACCATGACGCGCTCGCCGATGCGCGCCCGGTCGACGCCCTCGCCGACGGCAACGATATGGCCGACCGTGTCGGTGCCCTGAATGCGCGGGAAGGTCAGCGTATTGCCGTGGCGGCGCCACGTCGAGACGGCGGACGGATCGTCCTCCGTCCCATAGGCGCCTTCGCGCACCCAGACGTCCGTATTGTTCATGCCGCAGGCAGTGACTCTGATCAGCACCTCGCCGGCAGCCGGAGCCGGGACGGGTACGTCCCGGCTGTAGACGAGCTTCTCCAATCCGCCGTGCCCTGTCAAAAGCACCGCGGTCATGGTCTTCGGAACGGAATGCATCATGCGCATTTTCCTCAGCGGCCGAGTACGGACTGAATGGCGTCGGCTGCCGCCTTGACGACGATGTCGGCTTCGTCGCGCGTCAGGCAGAGCGGCGGCGCGAAGCCGAGAATGTCGCCCTGCGGCATGGCCCGGCCGATGACACCACGTTCGAGGAGCGCTGCTGCGACCTGCGGTCCGACCTTGCGGCCCGGATCGAAGAAGGCGCGATCGTCGCGGTCCTCGACGAACTCGATCGCCGCCATCAGGCCGTCGCCACGCACTTCGCCGACATGGCGATGATCGCCCACGGCCTTTTGCAGTTCGGCCCGGAAATAGGCGCCCGTCGAACCGGCATTCTCGACGATGCCGAGTTCGTCGATCAGTTCCAGGTTCGCGATGCCGGCGGCGGCGCAGATCGGATGGGCCGAATAGGTCCAGCCATGGCCGATTGCGCCGAGTTCGTCCGAGCCCTTCACCAGCACCTGCCAGAGCTTGTCGGAGACGATCGTGCCGGAAAGCGGCGCATAGGCCGAGGTCAGGCCCTTGGCGATGGTGATCAGGTCCGGCTTGATGCCGTAATGGTCGGAACCGAACATGGTGCCGAGACGGCCGAAGCCGGTGACCACCTCGTCGGCGACCAGCAGGATATCGTATTTCTGGAGGACGGCTTGGATCTTCTCCCAATAGCCCTTCGGCGGCGGCACGATGCCGCCGGTGCCGAGGATCGGCTCGCCGATGAAGGCGGCAACGGTGTCGGGACCTTCGGCGAGGATCATCTCTTCCAGCTTGTCGGCACAATACTGCGAGAATTGCTCTTCGCTCATCGAGCGATCGGGACGGCGGAAGTAGTAGGGCGCTTCCGTGTGCAGGATCGGCGCCCGCGGCAGGTCGAAGGCGTTGTGGAAGAGATGAAGGCCGGTCAGCGAACCGGTCATCACGCCCGAGCCGTGATAGCCGCGCCAACGCGAGATGATCTTCTTCTTTTCCGGGCGGCCGAGAATGTTGTTGTAGTACCAGATCAGCTTGATGTTGGTTTCGTTGGCGTCGGAGCCCGAAAGCCCGAAATAGACTCGGCTCATGCCTTCCGGCGCCCGGTCGATGATCATCTTGGAAAGCCGGATCGACGCTTCAGTGCCATGGCCCACATAGGCGTGGTAGTAGGCGAGGTTCTTCGCCTGTTCGGCAATCGCGTCGGCGATCTTCTGGCGGCCGTAGCCGACATTGACGCAATAGAGGCCGGCAAAGGCATCGAGGCTGCGCTTGCCGGAAATATCGGTGATGTAGACGCCTTCGCCGCCGCCGATCACGCGGGTCGGGGTCTCGCCACGCGCATGCATCCCCATATGGGTCGAGGGATGGAAGAAGTGGTCGCGGTCCCAGGCGGTGAGTTCGTTGCTTCTTTCGAGCATGGTCTTTCCTTTCATGAAATCCGGAGCATTTCGGCCGAACCGCGAAAACGCTCTATCCTGTTGTTTTCGCACAATTCCAGACGCAAAACCGCTGCGCAGTGTTGCCGGAATCGCTCAGGTCAGGCAGCGGTGTCGATGCATAGATATTTGAGCTCGGTGAAGGCCTCCATGCCATGGCGGGAGCCTTCCCGGCCGAGGCCCGATTGTTTCCACCCGCCGAAGGGGATCGGGCCGCCGGTGATCTTCACCCGATTGACTGCCACCATGCCGTATTCGAGGGCGCGGGCGAGCCGCATCTGGCGGGCGCCGTTTTCGGTCACGACATAGGCGACGAGCCCGTATTCCGTGTCGTTCGCCCGCGCGACTACTTCCTCTTCGCTGTCGAAGGCGGTTACGGCCGCAACGGGGCCGAAGGTCTCCTCGCGCATGATCAGCGCGTCGTCGGGCACATCCGTTAGAAGGGTGGGCTGGAAGAAGAGCGGCCCGGCGGCGTGGCGCTTGCCGCCGACGGCAAGCCCGGCGCCCAGCTTCAGAGCATCCGCAACCTGTTCCTCGACCTTGGCGACGGCGCGTTCGTGCATCAGCGGACCGATATCCGTATCCGGCTCCATCCCGGAACCGACTTTCAAGCCGGCAATTCGTGCGGCAAAAGCTTCCTGGAATGCCTTGAGTACGGGCCGCTCGACGTAGATCCGATTGGCGGCAAGGCAGTCCTGTCCTGACGTCGCGAACTTCGCGGCGATCGCAATATCGGCGGCTTTCTCGACATTCGCATCCGCAAAGACGATGAGGGGGGCATGCCCGCCGAGCTCCATCACCAGCCGCTTCATCGTCGGCGCACATTGGGAGGCGATCAGCCGGCCGATCTCGGTGGAGCCGGTGAAGCTCATGGCGCGCACCCGCGCGTCCTCGCACATTCGTCCGACGATCGTTGCGGCTTTGCCGGTGACGACATTGAAGACGCCTGCGGGAAGGCCGGCGCGCTCGCCGAGTTCGGCGAGCGCGAGAGCCGAAAGAGGGGTTTCGGAGGATGGGTGCGCCACCACGGTGCAGCCTGCGGCAAGGGCGGCGGCCGCCTTCCGGGTGATCATCGCCGAAGGGAAATTCCAGGGCGTGACGATGCCTACGACGCCGAGCGCTTCGCGGCGCACGATCATTTCGGCCCCGGCAAGATGACTCGTCACGCTTTCGGCATTGAGGCGTTTGCCTTCCTCAGCATACCACTCGATGAAGGATGCCGCGTAGTCGATCTCGCCGCGCGACTCGGCAAGCGGCTTGCCCTGTTCAAGGGTCATCAACAGGGCGAGATCCTCGCGGGCTTCGAGCATCAGGTCGTGCCATTTGCGCAGGATGGCGGCGCGCGCCTGCGGCAGCATGTTGCGCCAGGACCTGAATGCCTTTTGCGCCGCGTCGATCGCCTCGGAGGTCTGGGCAGCGTCGAGCGAGGCGACGAAGGCGAGGGCAGCGCCGCTGGTCGGGTCGCTCACCTCCAGGCATGTACCGTCCCGCCCGGCAACCCATCGGCCGCCGACATAGGCCAGCTCCCGCAGCAATTGCCGGTCGTTCAGGTTTTTCAACGCGTCGTGAAAGGCTGTGCGCGCAAAGACGGCGGTCATATCGGTTCTCCTCGACTGTTGCGGAAAGAGTGCCATGGTTGTCGAGAGAGATTGTCCAATCGGCGGTGACGGCGGAGAGAGTTTGACCAAAGTGGGGGCAACAGGGAGAGAGATTGTCTATGTGGCGTGCCGATGCGAAGGGGGTGGCTACACCCTCTGCCGACTATTCCTGCCCTGCCGGCGCCTGCGGCAACAGCGAGCCGAACGGCAGCACCGTTTCTTCCTTTACCGTCTTCGTGACGATGTACGTGAAATAGCGGTCGATACCGAGTTCCCTTTCGAGCAGCCCGTCGACCAGCCGCTGGTAGGCGTCGATGTCCGCCGTCATGATCTTGAGGATATAGTCCACCCCGCCGCCGACCGACCAGCAGGCGACGATCTCGGGAATTGCGGCGATGGCGCGCTCGAACCGATCGAAATCAGCCTGGCGGTGATTGCCGAGCGTCACCTCCATCATGACGCTGGCGACCGGCGCCACGCGGCGCAGCGCAACGCGGGCGTGATAGCCGGTGACGATGCCGGCTTTCTCCAGCTTTCTGAGCCGCATCCAGCAGGGCGTCGGCGACAGGCCGGCCTTCTCGGCGAGCGCGAGCTTGGTGATACGCCCGTCGGCCTGGATCGCTTCGAGGATCCGCAGATCGATCGCATCGAGCTTCATTAAGAGGTCCTTCCGTCGGTAGTGGTCACGTCAAAGCCGGGAAATGACATTGGGTGCTCACTTTTACATTGTCAATTGAGCTGATTTTGATCACTGTTCAAATCATGACAAATTGGACGCCCGACACGACACTTCTGCGCCGCCCCGCCTATCTCTCTCTGGCGGACCAGTTCGCCCGCGCCATACAGGAGGGGAGACTCCAGAACGGCATGCGGCTGCCGACGCATCGCAAGCTCGCCGACGATCTGAAGCTCTCGGTGCAGACGGTGAGCCGCGCCTATGACGAGCTCATCCGGCGCGGCTTGATATCCGGCGAGGTCGGACGCGGCAGCTTCGTGCAGACGCGGCCGCGCGAGCCGGAGCCGCCCTATCTGCCGGAGCGCCTTGGCGAATTGATCGATCTTTCGATCCTGAAACCCGTATGCGAGCAATACCATCTGGAAAAGATGCGGCAGGGTTTTGCCTGGCTTGCGGAGAACCTGCCGCCGAGCTCGGCGCTTTCCTTCCGCCCGAACATGGTGTTCCCGCGTCACCGCAATGTCGCGGCAGAATGGCTCTTGCGCTGCGGGCTCGATGTTTCGCCGCTAAACATCAACCTGACGAACGGCGCCACCTCGGCCATGACCGTGGCGCTGATGAGTGTCGCACCGCCCGGTTCGACGGTCGCGACGGAGGCCATCAGCCATCATACGCTCGTGCCGCTTTCGACCTATCTCGGCATCCACCTTCAGGGTCTCGCGATAGACGGCGACGGCATGATCCCGGATGCGCTGGACGAAGCCTGCCGCAAGGGCGTGATCCGAGCGGTCTTCCTGCAGCCCTCGGTAATCAACCCGACCGCGACCCTGATGAGCGCCGGGCGGCGGGCAGCGCTGGCGGAGGTGGCGCGCCGGCATGACATCGCCATCATCGAAAACGACATTCTCGGTCCCCTGGTGGAGGAACGTTTGCCCCCGGTCGCCGCACTGGCGCCGGAGCGCACGCTTTATGTGACGAGCTTCACCAAGATCACCGTGCCGGGCCTCCGGATCGGCTATCTGGTGGCGCCTGACCGCTACGTGGCCGCCGTCGCCAACCGGCATCTGGTTTCGAACTGGATGGCGACCCCCGCGATTGCAGAGATCGCAACGCAATGGGTGAGCGACGGCACGGCGAGCGAACTCGTGAACTGGCAGCGCCGGGCGCTCGCCACTCGCCACGCGATCGCCAAGGAGGTTCTGGCAAGCCTTGGCCACCACACCCATCCGCAGAGCCTGCATGTCTGGCTGCCGCTACCCGAGGGACACCAGGAAGATGCCTTCGTTTCCCAGGCGCGCTTGCGCGGGGTGGCGATTGCGCCGGGTGCGTCCTTCCGGACGGCAGACAGCGGTTGGCGTCCGGCGGTCAGGATATCGCTCGGCTCGACGACCGAGCAGGAGCTGAAGTCCGGGCTCGGCATCGTCGCCTCTCTTGCGCTCGGTGAGCCTGAGGCGCTGCTGCTCGTCATTTGAGGCGAATGCTCAGCTTTTGAGCACCTTTCGAATAATTGTCATGATATTATTATTCACATTGACATGATTTGGGAACCGGATCATCGTTAGGACATTAACGCATGGCGCCCAGAAGTGTGCAGCGATTTGGAGCGACGCCATGCGCTTTAGTCTCAAAGGGAGAGGCGTGAATGTCCCAGCCGATCATTCGCATCGACAACATCGTCAAGCGATACGGTCCCCTGACCGTGCTCGACGGCCTGTCGATGGAGGTGATGCCGGGCGAGAAGCTGGCTCTCATCGGGCCGTCCGGTTCGGGTAAGACGACCATCCTTCGCATTCTGATGACGCTCGAGACCATCAGCGACGGCTTCATCCAGGTCGACGGCGAGCAGCTCTATCACATGAAGAAGGCGGGCAACCTCGTCCCTGCCGACGAGCGGCATCTCCATAAAATGCGCGAGAAGATCGGCATGGTCTTCCAGCATTTCAACCTGTTTCCTCATAAATGCGTTCTCGACAACGTCACGCTGGCGCCGATGCTGACCAAGGGCATGGCGCGCGCTCAGGCGGAAAAGCGCGCGATGGAGCTGCTCGACATGGTGGGCCTGGCCGACAAGGCCAAGAGCATGCCGGCACAGCTTTCCGGCGGGCAGAAGCAGCGCGTTGCGATCGCCCGGGCGCTGGCGCTCTCACCCAAGATCATGCTTTTCGACGAGGTCACCTCCGCGCTCGATCCCGAGCTTGTCGAGGAGGTCCTGAACGTCATGCGCAAGCTCGCGTCCGAGACGGACATGACCATGCTGCTCGTCACCCACGAGATGGGCTTTGCCCATGATTTCGCGGACCGGGTGCTTTTCTTCGACCGCGGCAAGATCGTGGAGGAAGGAAAACCCGAGGACATTTTCCGGCATCCCAAGCAGGAGCGCACACAGACTTTCCTGCGCAAGATCATAGCGGCAGGGCACCGCGTCTAAGCCTCACGGCCGACATTGCCTCAAGGAAAACATCGAGAGAACAGAGGAGTTGGGAACGATGAAACTGAGAGATTTTCTGGCAATGGCGGCAGGCGCCACCGCATTGATGGCAGTTGCTGCGGCCACGCCAGCCGCCGCGGACGAGAACAAGCTCGAGGAGCTGAAAGAGCAGGGCTTCGCGCGCATCGCCATCGCCAACGAGCCGCCCTTTACCGCCGTCGGAGCCGACGGCAAAGTCTCCGGTGCAGCACCGGATGTCGCCCGCGAGATCTTCAAGCGGCTCGGCGTTGCCGACGTCGTCGCCTCCATTTCCGAATACGGCGCGATGATCCCGGGCCTGCAGGCCGGGCGCCACGACGCGATCACCGCCGGTCTCTTCATGAAGCCGGAACGATGTGCCGCCGTCGCCTATTCGCAGCCGATCCTCTGCGACGCCGAGGCCTTCGCGCTGAAGAAAGGCAACCCGCTCGGACTCAAGAGCTACAAGGACATCGCCGATAATCCGGACGCCAAGATCGGCGCACCGGGCGGCGGTACCGAGGAGAAGCTGGCGCTCGAAGCCGGCGTGCCGCGCGACCGCGTCATTGTGGTGCCGGATGGCCAGAGCGGCCTGAAGATGCTGCAGGACGGCCGCATCGACGTCTACTCGCTGCCGGTCCTTTCCATCAACGATCTCGTCTCCAAGGCGAACGACCCGAACGTCGAGGTGCTGGCCCCCGTCGAGGGTGCGCCGGTCTATTGCGACGGCGCCGCCTTCAGGAAGGGCGACGAGGCGCTCCGCGACGCCTTCGATGTCGAGCTCGCCAAGCTGAAGGAGTCGGGCGAATTCGCGAAGATCATCGAGCCCTATGGTTTCTCGGCCAAGGCTGCGATGTCGACCACCCGCGAAAAGCTCTGCGCCGCGAAATAAGCCCTGGATGGGGCTTCCCGCCGCCTTCCATTCGCACCGCGCGGAGGAAGGCGGTATGGGCGGCTGCAACCAAGTCTAAACTCTGACTGGAACAACGAAACGATGATCGACTGGTCCGGCTATATCGGATTGATCCTGCAGGGCGCCTGGGTGACCGTGCAGCTGACCCTCATGGGTTCGGCGCTCGCAGTCGTGGTTGCCTTCGCTGCCGGCCTCGGGCGCCTCAGCCGGTTCATGGCCGTTCGCGCGCTCGCCACGACCTATATCGAGTTCTTCCGCGGCACCTCTATCTTTGTGCAGCTCTTCTGGGTCTATTTCGTATTGCCGTTCGCCGGCATAACGTTGACGCCGCTTCAGGCGGGCGTCCTCGCGCTCGGCCTCAATGTCGGCGCCTATGGAGCGGAGGTCGTGCGGGGCGCGGTAAAGGCGATCGGCCGCGAGCAGCGCGAGGCCTGCATCGCGCTCAACCTCACGCGCTTCCAGGCGATGCGCCACATCGTCCTGCCCCAGGCGCTGCCCCTGATGCTGCCCACCTTCGGCAACAACGCCATCGAGCTCCTGAAGGGAACGGCGGTCGTTTCGCTGATCTCGCTCAGCGACATGACGTTTCAGGCCCAGGTGGTCCGCGCCCAGACCGGCAGCACGCTGATTCCCTTCGCGACCATCCTGCTGCTTTACTTCGTCATGGCCTGGCTGATCTCGCTCGGCATGCGGTGGCTCGAGAGGCGCGTTTCGCGTGGCCTCGACGGTGTGAGGGTCTGACCATGGAATGGGATTGGGAATTCGTCCGCCAGATCATGCCGACCCTCATCGAGGGGCTGAAGATCACGATCCTCGCGACGGCGCTCGGCTCGGTCGTCGCAGCGGTGATCGGCCTTGTCTTCGCCATCCTGCGGATGACCGCACCGACTCCGATCGCGCGTGTCACGAGCTTTGCCGTCGAGTTCATCCGCGGCACGCCGCTGCTCGTGCAGCTCTACTTCATCTTCTATGTGCTTCCGGACATCGGAATCCGCCTGCCCGCGCTTGTCGCCGGCGTCATCGGCCTCGGCATCCACTACGGCACCTATGCCGCCGAGGTCTATCGTGCCGGCATCGAGAACGTGCCGCGCGGCCAATGGGAAGCGGCCAAGGCGACGAACCTCACGCCCCGCCAGACCTGGATACACGTGATCCTGCCTCAGGCGATCCCGCCGATGATACCGGCACTCGCCAATTACCTGATCGCCATGTTCAAGGAAACACCCCTGCTTTCGGCAATCACGGTGCTCGAACTGATGAACCAGGCGAAGAGTATCGCCAACAGTAATTATCGCTATATCGAGCCGATGACGCTGGTCGGCGTGTTCTTCCTGATTATGAGCCTGATCTCGGTCTTCTTCTTGCGCTGGCTTGAAGCGCGCTATTCCCGGGTGGAGGAGCGCTGATGAGAACCGCTGTCGCCCTCTCGCTTGCGGCGCGCAGGCCGCGTCTCGACGATCGGCCGCTCGATAAGCGGATTGGCCTCGTCATCCTCGCCACGGACCATACGACGGAAGTCGATTTCCAGCGCATGGTCGCGTCGGACCGGATCGGGGTCTATGTCACGCGCATCCCCTATGCCAATCCGGTGACGCCGGAGAATCTGCGGGCGATGCAGCCGTCGCTCACCGAAGCGGCAGCCTTGATCCTGCCGGACGAGACCATGGATGTCGTCATGTATTCCTGCACCTCCGCCTCCGTGGTCATCGGCGACAGCGAAGTGGCTGCGGCGATCAAGGCCGCAAAGCCGGAGGCGGCCGTGGTGACGCCGACGGCTGCCTCGGTCCAAGGCTTGCGTGCACTTAGCGCAAACAGGATTTCGGTGCTCACCCCTTACACGATCGAGACCAGCCGGCCCATGGCCGACTATTTCGCCGAGCGCGGCTTCGCAATCGACGGGTTTACCTGCCTGGGTCTCACCGACGACCGCGAGATGGCGCGGATCAGCCCAAAGGAGATCGTGGCCTTCGCGAAGGAAGCCGCAGCGCCGGCATCGGACGCGCTTTTCATTTCCTGCACTGCTGTTCGTGCGGCAGGCGTCATCGCCGAAATCGAGCAGGCAATCGGCAAACCGGTCGTCAGCAGCAATTACGCCACAGCCTGGACTTGCCTGCGCCTTTGCGGCGATCGGGAAGTACGCCCCCAACTCGGACGGCTGATGGAGCTGCCACTCGAGGAGGAAAGGCCGTGAGCGTTTCTCTCCCCGTGACGATCGACGACATCGAGGTGGCGGCACGGCGCATTTCCGGCCGTGTACTTACGACGCCGCTGGCAATGTCGGGCTCGTTGAGCGAGCTCTGCGGCGTGCCGGTCGGCTTAAAGCTCGAGCACCACCAGACGACCGGTAGCTTCAAGCTGCGCGGCGCGACCAATGCAGTGCTTTCGCTTTCTGCCGGCGACCGGGCGCTCGGCGTAATCGCGGCCTCGACCGGCAATCATGGCCGGGCACTTGCCCATGCGGCAAAGGCGGAAGGCTCGGTCGCTACGATCTGCATGTCGCACCTGGTGCCCGTGAACAAGGTCTCCGAAATCAGACGCCTCGGCGCCAATGTGCGGATTGTCGGCAATTCCCAGGACGAGGCGCAGGAAGAAGTCGAAAGGCTCGTTGCGGAAAATGGTCTCGTGATGGTGCCGCCCTTCGACCATCCGGCGATCGTCGCCGGGCAGGGGACGCTCGGACTCGAGGTCGTGGCGCAGATGCCGGACGTTGCCATGGTGCTTGTACCGGTGTCGGGTGGTGGACTGGCAGCCGGAGTGGCGGCAGCCGTCAAGGCGCGTAGACCGGCGACGCGTGTCATAGGCCTGACGATGGAGCGCGGTGCGGCGATGAAGGCGAGCTTCGCCGCCGGCGGACCCGTGGTCGTCGATGAACAGCCGAGCCTTGCGGATTCTCTCGGCGGCGGCATCGGCCTCGACAATCGCGTCACATTCCGCATGTGCCGGGAGCTCCTCGACGACATAATCCTCCTGACGGAAGCCGAGATCGCCGCCGGCATGCGCCACGCCTATGCCGAGGAGCGCGAGATCGTCGAAGGGGCGGGCGCCGTCGGCATTTCGGCGCTTCTCGCCGGCAAGATCAAGGACATCGACGGCCCCATCGCGGTTATTATCTCGGGGCGCAACGTCGACATGGACCTGCACCTGCGCGTGATGAACGGCGAAACGGACCCATTCCGCGAGGAGGCGGCATGACACGGATGAAGATTCTGACCGAGGCGGAATTGCGCGGCATCGTGCCGCTCGATCGCGAAGCGGTTGCCTGCGTCGAGGATGCCTTTCGCGCTCTCGCCACCAAGGCGGTGGCGATGCCGCCGATCCTGCGGCTCGATATTCCGGAGCATCGCGGCGAGGTGGACGTCAAGACGGCCTATGTTCCGGGGCTGGACGGCTTTGCGATCAAGATCAGCCCGGGCTTCTTCGACAATCCGAAAATCGGCCTGCCGAGCACCAACGGCATGATGGTGCTCCTGTCCAGCAAAACCGGGCTGGTGCAGGCACTGCTGCTCGACAACGGCTATCTGACCGACGTGCGGACGGCGGCGGCAGGGGCGGTCGCGGCGAGACGTCTGTCGCGGGAAGATTCCTCGGTGGCCGCGGTCTTCGGCGCCGGCATGCAGGCAAGGCTTCAGCTCGAGGCGCTCGCGCTCGTGCGCCCGATCCGGGAAGCGCGGATCTGGGCCCGCGATGCGGCCAAGGCTGAAGCGGCAGCCATTGCGCTTGGCGGGAAGCTCGGCTTTGCGGTCAAGGCCGAAACCGATCCGAGAGCGGCCATCACTGGCGCCGATATCATCGTTACCACGACGCCGTCCGGGACGCCGGTCCTCAAAGCCGAATGGCTCGAGCCGGGGCAGCACGTCACCGCCATGGGTTCGGACGCCGAACACAAGAACGAGATCGATCCGCACGCGATCGCCCGTGCGACTTACGTCGCCGACAGCCTCAAACAGACGCGCCGGCTCGGAGAGCTGCATCACGCGATTGCCGCTCATCTCATGTCGGCGGAGGCCGAGTTCCCCGAACTCGGCCAGGTGATCGCCGGGCTGAAACCCGGACGCACGCGCGCCGACGAGATCACCATTGCCGACCTGACCGGCACCGGCGTCCAGGACACCGCCATCGCCACGCTCGCCTTCGCGCGGGCCAACGCGGCGGACGCAGGTACGACATTCGAAAGTTGAGACCGGCTTCCCCGGAACGGGGCCGGAAGAACGAGGGAAGAGACATGACCCAACCCAACCTCAAATTCTCCCTTGGGGAATATGAAGCGCGGCTTGCGAAGACCCGAAAGGCGATGGAGGCGAAAGGCGTCGACCTCCTGATCGTGAGCGATCCGTCCAACATGGCCTGGCTCACCGGCTATGACGGCTGGTCCTTCTACGTGCATCAGGCGGTCATCGTGCCGCCTTCGGGCGAACCGATCTGGTTCGGCCGCGGCCAGGATGCGAATGGCGCGAAGCTGACTGCCTATCTCGATCACAAGAATATCGTCGGCTATCCCGACCACTACGTGCAGTCAACCGAACGCCACCCGATGGACTATCTCTCGGGCATTCTCGCCGATCGCGGCCTTGGTTCGCTCAGCATCGGTGTCGAAATGGACAACTACTGGTTCTCGGCAGCCGCCTTCGCCTCGCTGCAGAAACACCTGCCCAATGCGCGTTTCAGCGACGCGACGGCGCTGGTGAACTGGCAGCGCGCGGTCAAGAGCGAGACCGAGATCAAGTACATGCGCAACGCGGCGCGGATCGTCGAAGCGATGCATCAGCGCATCTTCGACAAGATCGAAGTGGGCATGCGCAAGTGCGACCTCGTGGCGGAAATCTACGATGCGGGCACGCGCGGCGTCGACGGCATCGGCGGCGATTATCCGGCGATCGTGCCGCTTCTTCCTTCCGGCGTCGAGGCATCCGCGCCGCATCTCACCTGGGACGACCGGCCGTTGAAACGGGGCGAGGGCACCTTTTTCGAGATCGCCGGCTGCTACAACCGCTATCACGTGCCGCTGTCGCGCACGGTGTTCCTGGGTAAGCCGACCCAGACCTTCCTCGACGCCGAGAAGGCGACAATCGAGGGTATGGAGGCGGGCCTCGCCGTCGCCAAACCCGGCAACACCTGCGAGGACATCGCGAACGCCTTCTTCGCCGTGCTGAAGAAATACGGGATCGTCAAGGACAACCGCACGGGCTACCCGATCGGTCTTTCCTATCCGCCGGATTGGGGCGAGCGCACGATGAGCCTGCGTCCGGGCGACAAGACGGAACTGAAGCCGGGGATGACATTCCACTTCATGACGGGGCTCTGGCTCGAGGACATGGGCTTCGAAACCACCGAGAGCATTCTCATCACCGAGAGCGGTGTCGAGTGCCTCGCCTCCGTGCCGCGCAAGCTGATGGTCAAGGACTGAGAGGATGAGGGAGCACCACTTGCGGCCGTCGCCGATCAGCGCGACGGTCGATTTCGAGGCCAATGGCGTCCAGCACGGCTTCCTGCGCCTTCCCTATAGCCGCGATGATTCCGCCTGGGGTTCGGTGATGATTCCGGTTACCGTGGTCAAGAACGGTGAGGGCCCGACCGCCCTCCTCACGGGCGGCAATCACGGCGACGAATACGAGGGGCCGATCGCTCTCTTCGATCTCGCGCGAAAGCTGGATGCTTCCGACGTCGAGGGAAGAGTGATCATCGTTCCGGCGATGAATTATCCTGCCTTCCAGGCGCAGACGCGGACATCACCGATCGACAAGGGCAACATGAACCGCAGTTTCCCGGGGAGGCCGGATGGAACAGTCACCGAGAAAATCGCGGATTACTTCCAGCGTGTCCTGCTGCCGCTCGCAGACATCGTGCTCGATTTTCATTCGGGCGGAAAGACGCTCGACTTCCTGCCGTTCTGCGCGGCGCACATTCTGCCCGACAAGGCCCAGGAAGCGAAAGCTTTCGACTTCGTCCGGGCGTTCGGAGCGCCCTATTCCATGAAGATGCTGGAGATCGACGCGGTCGGAATGTACGACACCGCGGCCGAGGAGATGGGCAAGATCTTCATCACGACGGAGCTCGGCGGTGGCGGTTCGGCGACTGCCAGGACCGCTTCAGTCGCAAAGCGCGGTGTCGCGAACGTGCTGAGGCATGCCGGGATACTCAAGGGCGAGATCGAGGCGGAACCCACCAAATGGCTGGATATGCCGAGCGAGGATTGTTTCGCTTTCGCGGAGGATGGCGGTCTCGTCGAGTTCCTCATCGACCTTGGCGGAGCGGTCGACCGCGGCGCAGCGATCGCGCTAATCTATCCGATCGGACGCACGGGCGTGGAACCGATCGAGGTTCGAGCCAAGATGGATGGCGTTCTGGTGGCCCGACATAACCCCGGGCTGATCAAGTCGGGCGACTGCTGCGCGGTCCTGGGTGTCGAGGTGCAGATTTAACCCGCAGTCGTAGGACTTCTTGCAAGGGACCCGCCGCCGGACTTGCTCCGTACGGCGGGTCTTTGCCTATCTGCGAAGCGCAAATGCGGCCTGCACGATAATTGGGCATGGCGTGGCGGGCGGCCCAATATTTGACCATGCCATCAAGGTGCATGAAAGCCGCGCCGAATAAACTTTTGAATTCTCTCCCGCTTTCCGGGGCTTTCGGTTTGGCACGCTGCTTGCATACATTATTTTGAGCCCGAGCAAACCACCGGTGGCGTCCAATGTCGCGCGCCATGAGCAAGGTTGCTGGAGAGGATCGATGCGCCCGTTTGGGTGAGCGCGATGCCTGCTCGCGGCTGTTCCCCATGATCAACGACGCGTATCGCGCGAGGATATCGCGCAGGGAGATATCATGTCCGCTCTTCACCAGACGCAGTCGACCTATAAGGGCGCACCAGGACGCGCTTTGTGGGTCTCAACGGGTGCATTTACGGTCTGTTTCGCCATATGGACCATTTTTTCGATCATCGGCGTGCGCATAAAGGATGAACTCGGCCTGAGCGAAGCCGAGTTCGGGCTCCTGATCGGCATGCCGATCCTGACGGGCTCGCTCGTCCGCATCGTCCTGGGCATCTGGACCAGCCGCTATGGCGGCCGCCTCGTCTACACGCTCACCATGCTGGCGGCAGCACTCGCCACCTTCCTGCTCGCTTATGCTACGACCTATCCGCAGATGCTCCTCGCAGGGCTGGGTGTCGGTCTGGCGGGAGGCTCTTTTGCCGTGGGGGTCGCCTATGTTTCGCCTTTCTTTCCGCCGGAAAAACAGGGCACCGCTCTCGGGATTTTCGGTGCCGGCAACGTCGGCGCCGCGGTCACGAAATTTCTGGCGCCATTCGTTCTCGTCGCCTTCGGCTGGCAGGCCGTCGCGGAGGTCTGGGCGGCCGCGCTTCTCGTCACGGCGGTCGTCTTCTGGTTCTCGACGGAAGACGATCCGCAATTCCGCGCCCGCCGCGATGTCGGTGCACCAAGGAAGAGCTTCCTGAGTGAATTCGAGCCACTCAAGAACATTCAGGTCTGGCGCTTCTCGCTCTACTACTTCTTTGCCTTCGGCGGCTTCGTGGCGCTCGCGCTCTGGCTGCCGCGCTATCTCGTCGGCGTCTACGGTTTCGACATCGAGACCGCCGGCATGATCGCCGCCGCCTATTCCATTCCCGGCAGTATCTTCCGCGCCTATGGCGGCGCTTTGTCCGACAAGCTCGGCGCCCGCAGGATCATGTATGCCATGTTCGCCGTGTCTGCCGTCGCAACGGCCATTCTGTCGATACCTGCAGGTGCTGCCGGCGGTGCGATGCCGATCCTGGTTACCCCGATCGTCTTCGTCGTCGTGACCTTCGTGCTCGGCTTCGTCATGAGCCTCGGCAAGGCAGCGGTCTACAAGCACATACCCGTCTATTATCCCTCCCATGTGGGCGCCGTCGGCGGCATCGTCGGCATGATGGGCGGGCTCGGCGGCTTCGTCCTGCCGATCGCCTTCGGCTTCCTCAAGGATGTGACCGGCCTTTGGTCCAGCTGCTTCATGCTGCTCTTCGTCATCGTAGCCGTCTCCATGGTCTGGATGAATGTCTCGATCCGGCAGATCAAGCGCGAGGCCGACCGAGGTGTCCCGGCCGGGGCGCTTGCACGATAGCCACTCGAATCGACGCTCCGCCGGCCGTCTTGGCCGGCAGATCGATGCGTCGCGATACCCACTTCCCTGCAGGGATAGCCAATTCCCTGCCTACTGCCCGGCCATTCAGTGCCGGGCATTTTTTGTGGAGGGCGGAACTTGTCGTGAGGCGCTGCAGCAGTCACCGTTGACTCGACCGCAAGCACGAGTAAAGTATGGGGAATTGGTATGACCACTTGGCCACTTGGCCGCAGGTCGCCTCAACGGGGATCATGATGTTCTCTGCCGTGGAATCGCGTCGCCTCTATCGCCAGGTGGCGGATCAGATGCGAGCCCTGATCGAAAGGGGCGAACTGGCGCACGGTTCGCGGCTTCCGGCGGAGCGCGAGCTGGCGCAGATGTTCGGCGTGTCGCGACCCACAATCCGAGAAGCATTGATAGTCCTCGAGGTGGAAGGCTTCATCGACATCCGCATGGGTTCGGGCATCTATGTGACGGCGCGTCCGGCGCCTGCGGCCGATGCGCCGCCCGAGGATTTCGAAGGTCCCTTCGAATTGTTGCGGGCCAGGGCAGTGGTCGAATGCGCCATCGCCGAGGAAGCGGCCCGGCTGGCACGCCCGGAGCATATCTCCGTTCTCGACGACAATCTGGCCCGGATGGCCGCCGCACTCGAGGATCGCCGCCTCGCGCTTGCGATCGATCGCGAGTTTCACGTTATCGTTTCGAGCATCATCGCCAATCAGACGCTGAACCGTTTCGTCGGCAGCATCCACGACATGCGCATGACGCCCTATTTCGAAAAGCTCGCGAGCTATTTCGAAAACACCGAGACCTGGAGGGCCGCGATGGAGGAGCATCGCGTCATTCGCGACGCGATCGCACTCGGGGATCCCGCTGCCGCGCGCGCAGCCATGCGCGCGCATCTCGATCAATCTCAGCTTCGCCTGTCCGCGAGCTTCGGAGAGGAGCCATCTGACAGCACGATACCCGCCGCGTGGAGGCGCGTCGGGCGGTAATCCACACAGCGACGACTTCACTTTGGGAGGAGGAAAAAGATGACGATCAGACTGTTGACGCTACTCGGTGCCACCGCGACGATCCTGGCATCAGCCCTATCGGCTCATGCCCAGACGGCGCTCAAATGGGCCCATGTCTACGAAACGTCGGAGCCGTTCCATACCGAGTCCGTCTGGGCGGCGGAAGAGATCGCCAAGCGCACCGAAGGGCGTTACAAGATCGACGTGTTCCCGGCGTCGCAGCTCGGCAAGGAAGCGGATATCAATCAGGGCCTGAAGCTCGGCACCGTCGATATCATCATTTCGGGCTCGAGCTTCGCCGCCCGCGATCATGCGCCGATCGGCGTCACCTATTTTCCCTATATCTTCCGCGACCCCGCCCATATGATCGCCTATACCAAGAGCGACGTATTCAAGCGCCTGGCCGCAGGATATGAGGAGGCTTCGGGCAACCACATCACGGCCGTCACCTATTACGGTACGCGCCACACCACATCGAACAGGCCGATCGCCAAATGCGCCGACATGCAGGGCCTGAAAATGCGTGTACCGGATGTTCCGGCCTACCTCGCCATGCCGCGGGCCTGCGGTGCCAACACCACGCCGATCGCCTTTGCCGAGGTCTATCTCGCGCTCCAGAACGGCACCGTCGAAGCTCAGGAAAATCCGCTGACGACGATCGAGGCGAAAAAGTTCTTCGAAGTGCAGAAGCATATCGTGCTGACGGGCCACATCGTCGATCATCTGAACACGGTCGTTTCGAAGAACCTCTGGTCGCAGCTCTCCGATGCCGACAAGCAGATCTTCACCGAGGTGATGCAGGAGGCGGCCGTGCGTGCCACCAAGATCATCGAAGAGCGCGAGAAGGAGCTCGTCGCCACCTTCAAGGAGCGCGGCATCGAGGTGACCGAGGTCGACAGGGCCGACTTCGAGAAGACCGTCAATGAAAAGGTGAAGCTCGAAGACTTCGGCTACAACAAGGAAGATTGGGAGGCTATCCGCGCCATCAAGTGAACCACTCTCGCCGGCTCGCCTTCCATGGCGGGCCGGCGTTTCGTTTTTCCAGAAGCCGGATGATGCCATGTCCCAGGAAGTCCATTTGCAAACGACGCCAGAAGAAATCGCCCATGCCTTCGACGAGGCCCCGCCGGCCGCGGATCTCTCCAACTATGCCTTCGAGGATTGGGTGACGCTCGCCGTCTTCTGGCTGATGGCCGGATGCGTGTTTCTGCAGTTCTTCACCCGTTACGTGCTCAACGATTCCTATGCCTGGACGGAGGAAATCGCCACGAACTGCCTGATCGGCGTCGTGTTTCTGGGCTCCGTCATGTGCGTGCGCCTGTCGCGCCACATCCAGGTCGACGTGCTCTATCATTATCTGCCGCTACCCGTCGCCCGAGCCCTGGCGATCTTCGTGGATCTCGTTCGCATCGTCTTCTTCGCCTATGCCTGCTGGCTGATGTGGCGCTACGTGGCTATCGTCGCCCACGAACGCATGGTCACAGTAGACCTGCCGCGCAACATCGTCTTCTATAGCGTGATGGCCGGTTTCGTGCTGATGCTGATCCGCTCCATCCAGGTCTTCGTGGCCAATCAGCGCCGCGGCTATTCGGTTCTCGAAAAGCCCGAGGAATTCCACAAGGTCGAGGACTGATCCCCATGCTCCTGCTCGTCGGTTCCTTTCTCGTACTCATGCTGGTCGGCGTCCCCGTCGCCATCTCCATGGCCGCAGCGTCGGTGCTCTATCTGGTCTCCTACAATGTCGCCCCCGACATCATCGCGGCGCAGCGGATGATTGCCGGCGTCGAAAGCTTTCCGCTGCTCGCGGTGCCTTTTTTCATCCTCGCCGGCAATCTCATGAACTCCGCCGGCGTCACCGGCCGCATCTATTCCTTCGCGGTCGCCCTCGTCGGCTGGATGAAGGGCGGGCTGGCACAGGTCAACATCGTCGGCTCGGTGATCTTCTCCGGCATGTCGGGCACCGCGCTTGCGGACGCCGCCGGCATCGGCACAATCGAGATCAAGGCCATGAAGGATCACGGCTATCCAATCGATGCGGCGGTCGGCGTCACCGCCGCCTCGGCGACACTTGGCCCGATCTTCCCCCCGTCGCTGCCTTTCGTCATCTACGGCATGATGGCGAACGTCTCGATCGGCGCGCTGTTCATGGCCGGTGTCGTGCCGGGCGTGGTCATGACGGTGCTGATGATGCTGACGGTGGCGGTCTTCGCCTATAAGCGCGGCTGGGGCTCGGATACGCCTTTCGAAATGAAGCGGCTGCTGGCGGCCTCGCTCGAGGTCGTCGTCGTGCTTGCCGTACCGCTCTTCATCTATCTTCTGATGGCGGCCGGACTGTCGATGAACCTTGCGGTCGGCATCGCGCTCGTGGTGCTGCTTGCCCTCGACTGGTATTTCGACTTTTCCGCCGTCATGGCGCTGATGACACCCATCATTCTGATCGGCGGCATGACCATGGGGTGGTTCACGCCGACGGAAGCGGCCGTCGCCGCTGTGATCTGGTCGCTGTTCCTGGGTCTGGTACGCTACCGCACGATGACGTTGTCGACGCTCGCCCGGGCAACCTTCGACACGATCGAGACGACGGCATCAGTGCTCTTCATCGTCACGGCGGCGTCGATCTTCGCATGGCTCCTGACGGTCAGTCAGGCGGCGCAGATGCTCTCCGGGGCGATCCTGACGATCACCGACAATAAATGGGTTTTCCTTATCCTGGTGAACCTTCTGATGCTCTTCGTCGGCTGTTTTCTCGATACGATCGCAGCGATCACCATATTGGTGCCCATCCTTCTGCCATTGACCGCCCAGTTCGGAATCGATCCCGTGCATTTCGGCCTGATCATGACGCTCAACCTGATGATCGGCCTGCTTCACCCTCCGCTCGGCATGGTGCTCTTCGTGCTGTCGCGGGTGGCGAAGCTCTCGGTCGAACGGACGACGATGGCGATCCTGCCGTGGCTCGTGCCGCTGTTCATCGCTCTCATTCTGATCACCTTCGTTCCGGCTGTCGTATTGTGGCTGCCGCAGTCCGTTGGACTGATCCGCTGATGTCGGGAGCACCCATGCGCACACGCCTTGCCCGGCTTTACGGCCCACGCGATCTTCGGCTGGAGGTCGCCGACGTTCCCGCACCGGGGGATGGCGAGGTGCTGTTGAAGATGGCCGCAGGCGGCATCTGCGGCTCGGATCTTCACTATTACCAGGACGGAGGATTCGGCCCCGTCCGGGTTCGTGAGCCGATCATACCCGGCCACGAGGCCTCGGGACGCGTCGCGGCGCTCGGGGCCAGCGTCTCCGACCTTGCTATCGACAACCTTGTGGCGGTCAATCCGAGCCAGCCTTGCGGGACCTGTCGCTTTTGCGGGGAAGGACTTCCTGTCCATTGCCTCGACATGCGCTTCCTGGGCAGTGCAATGCGTCTCCCCCACACGCAGGGCATGTTCCGCGACTGGCTGGTGGTTCCGGCCGTCCAATGTTATCCCGCGGGCTCGCAGGTGAGCCCCGGCGAGGCAGCCTGCGCCGAGCCGCTGGCGGTCTGCCTTCACGCGGTCGCCCAGGCGGACGAAATCAGGGGAAAGAAGGTACTCGTCACCGGAGCGGGGCCGATCGGCGCGCTCGTGGTGGCGGCGGCGCGCCATGCGGGCGCCGATGAGATCGTCGTGACGGATCTGGCCGATGCGGCACTCGACAGGGCCAAGGCCATGGGAGCGACCCGCATCGTCAATGTCCGTCGCGATCCGGCCGGGCTTGCCGCCTACGAGGCCGACAAGGGCAAGTTCCACGTGGCCTTCGAATGCTCGGCCGCCGAGCCGGCACTACGCGGCGCGGTCGCGGCAGTTCGGCCGCGCGGCACGATCGTGCAGGTCGGCGTGACGGGCGAAATCACCCTGCCGCTCCATGCGCTGGTCGGCAAGGAGTTGCGGCTCGTCGGATCGCAGCGGTTCGACGGGGAATTCGCCCTTGCGGTCGCGCTCATCTCGGATCGCCGAATCGACGTGCGGCCGATCATTTCCCATCAGTTTCCGGTCGACGAGGCGGTTCGGGCCTTCGAGCAGGCCGGCGATCGATCCACTGCATGCAAGGTGCAGCTGACATTTCTTTCCTGAGGAGTTCACATGCGACATACATGGCGTTGGTTCGGGCCGGTGGACAGGGTGAGCGTTCAAGACGCAGCGCAGGCCGGCGCGCACGGGATCGTCAGCGCCCTGCATCACATTCCGACCGGCGACGTCTGGCCCGTCGAGGAGATCGGCAAGCGGCAGGAGGAGGTCCGCGCAGGCGGGCTGGAGTGGGAGGTGGTGGAAAGCGTCCCCGTTTCCGAGTGCATCAAGACGCAGACCGGTCCCTGGCGCGAACACGTCGCAAATTGGCAGGAAACGCTGCGCCGACTTTCAGCCGCCGGTATCCGGACGGTTTGCTACAATTTCATGCCGGTGCTCGACTGGACCCGCACCGATCTGCGCTGGACCGCGCGTCACGGCGCCAAGGCGATGCGCTTCGACCGGATCGACTTTGCAGCCTTCGACATCCATCTTCTTGAGCGGCCGGCCGCCCACGAAGACTACGACACGGCGACGCGTGAGGCAGCCGAGCGGCGGTTTCGTGAAATGACGGAGGAGCGGCGGCTCGCGCTCTCCCGCAATATCGGCGCGGGGCTCCCCGGCTCCGCCGACGGCTACAGTCTGCCGCAGCTTCGAGAACATCTGCGCACCTATGACGGCGTCAGTCGCGAAAAGTTGCAGCGTCACCTGGTGGAGTTCCTCGCGGAGGTAACGCCGGTGGCGGAACGGGCGGGCATCAACATCTGTGCCCATCCCGACGATCCGCCATGGGCGCTGCTCGGCCTGCCGCGCATTCTCTCGAACGCAGAAGATTACGCCTTCATGCTGCGGGAGGTCGACAGCCCGGCCAATGGCGTCACCCTCTGCACGGGCTCTCTCGGCGCCCTTGCCGCCAACGACCTGCCGGCCATGGCCCGCCAGTTCGCGTCCCGCATTCATTTCGTCCACCTGCGCAACGTCCTTCGCGAGGAGGTACGGACACCCTGTTCCTTCTACGAGGACGAGCATCTGGAGGGCGACACGGACATGGTGGCCGTCATTGCCGAACTGCTCAAGGAAGAGCAGCGGCGGCGCACAGCCGGACGGGTAGACCACCAGATTCCGATGCGGCCGGATCACGGGCAGGAGATTCTCGACGACCTTTCCCGTGGGGCTCAGCCCGGCTATCCGGCGATTGGTCGCCTGAAGGGGCTTGCGGAATTGCGCGGCATTGAGCGGGCGCTCTCGCACGCGACCTATGGACTGTCTGCCGCGACTCGTTGATCCTTACGTCCGCAGCGTCCGGAAATCGATCCATCGTGACAAGATGGATCGGCCGCCGCCGCGTGCCTTCAGCCGACTTCAATCGTTAGCCATCTTTCCGCCGGAATCACGCAAATTAACTCTCTGCAGTCGTGCGCCATTGACCGCGACACGTTCCGCGATAATTTTTCTGGCAATGGCAGGGTTCGGAAACGGCAATTGACATGCATCGAAGATAACGAATTGTAGCCTCAGGGGCTTGCTCGGGCGACACGGAACGGAAGGGAAAGGCGAGGATGCCGGACGGCGACACGACACTGCCTGCTTCATCTTCCATCGAGGCCCACTTTTTCGCCCATTCCGACGAACTTGTCTCGCTTTATGACGAGAGTTTTCAGCTCGTCGAGTGCACGCCGCGGCACAGACAAACCTATGCCGTCGATTCTCTCGTCGAGACGTCCCTTTGGCACATCTATCCGGAACTGCTGGCGCCCGGGCCGAAGTCCGCCATCGAATTCGTGGTCGCAAGCGGATTGCCGCGAACCGTCGAGATCGCCCACCCATCGACCGGGAGCCGACGCACGCTCGTCATTTTCCGAAGTGCGGGCGGCATCGGTGTCGTCGAAGCTGAAAGCAGTTCCACCTACCGCGAAACGCTCAGTCAGGGCGAGAGCGATCGTGCTCTTCTCCTGCATCAGGCGACCCATGACGTCCTCACCGGATTGCCCAACCGCCGGCAGTTCAGCGATCAGTTGCGGGGCGCATTGCCTGTGCCCAACGGCGCCCGATTGGCGCTCATGCAGATCGATTTGGACGACTTCAAGCCGATCAACGACACATTGGGGCACGGGGCAGGCGACGCCGTGCTCAAGATGGCGGCGGACCGGATCAGGAGCGTGCTGAGGGATCGGGAATTCGCGTACCGTCTAGCCGGGGACGAGTTCGCGGTCATTCAGTGGAGGGCCGATCAGCCGAGCGAGGCAGAACGTCTGGCCGACGCACTGATCAACGCCTTCAAGGAACCGTTCACGGTCGAGGGCATCAACGTCTTCGTCGGAGCAAGCGTCGGAATTGCCGTCGCGCCGGCGGACGGCAACGAGGTCGAGCAACTGATGAAAGCTGCCGATATCGCGCTGTATGCTGCCAAGAAGGACGGTCGCGGTCGGTCGAGTACGTTCACCCGCTCGATGCTCATCGTGCTGGAACAAAGGGAAATGTTGCGCCGAAGCCTGCGCACAGCCCTTCAGGAGGGGCAGTTCTTCCTAGAATATCAGCCATTGGTGAAGCCCTCCTCGTCGGTCGTCGGTTTCGAAGCGCTTTTGCGGTGGCGTCACCCGCTGGTCGGCATCATCCCTCCGAATGTCTTCATTCCGATGGCGGAAGCTGACGGTCTGATGAGCGACATCGGGCGATGGCTGCTGGAGCGGGCGTGCCGGGCAGCCATGGACTGGCCGTCCCATTTCACGATCGCCGTCAATTTGTCTCCCGCCGAATTCCTCCACGAGGGGCTTACGGACCGCGTGGCCCAGACGCTCGACCTGGTCGGCATGCGCGCAGACCGCCTCGAGCTCGAAATCACCGAGTCGGTGCTTCTGGAGCGTACGATCAACAATCTCGATACACTCAATACCTTGAATGTGTTGGGTGTGCAGATTTCGCTAGATGATTTCGGCACTTTCTATTCGTCGTTGAGCTACCTGAAGAATTTCCCTTTCGACACGATCAAGATCGACCAATATTTCATCAAGGACCTGGAAAGGGACGAGAAAAGCCAGACGATCGTGCGCTCCATCATCGCGCTCGCCCACGGCCTAGGCATGGATGTTACCGCCGAAGGAGTGGAGACCGCGGAGCAGGCAACCTGGCTTCAGAAAGAAGGCTGCGACCGCCTGCAGGGATATTTTTTAGGGGTGCCGATGCGTGCAGAAGCAATAGCCGACTTTCTCCGCAAAACGCCGGCCATCCCTGCGGCAGGTCTTCAGCGAACATGAAGTGGGTCAATGCCGGGAATTATTTCGTCTAGCCTTTGAACCTCGTGACGTTTTTGCGTAAGGGAGGAAGCCGCATGCACGGAGCCGAGAACCAGCCCACGGAAGCCGCTTTCGAGCCCTTGCTCCACTTCGAGATGGAGATGGGTGCCTTTCTTTCCGATTGGAATCATTGCGATCAGCTGTCGACCTTCATGGCGCGAATGATAAGTCACAATCGCACTGATCCTGTTCGCCACTCGAATTTCTTCTCGTCCGCATTGAACGAGCTCCTCGAGGTCTCGTTCCGCAGCGGCTCGCCCGACGGCCGGATCGGTTGTGCAGTTTATCGATGGGGGCCGACCGAACGGGTGGAGCTTACTTTCCCGTGTCCGCCCGGTCAGAGGCAGTTTTATAGAGAGGCGGTGTCGAAGACCCGCGACGCCGACGCCCATGCGCGCTACCTTGATTCCATCTCCACCGATCTCGCACCGAGTCGCGAGGCTGTTCTTCTGGACTTGTCGATCAATTTCGATGCCGACGTGCGGCTCGACGAAAGCGATCCGCCATCGATCAGGCTTGTCGTGGATCTGCCTCTTGAAGGAGTGGTGAGGTGAGTACGACAGCGTTTGCAGTTCCCTTCAAGGCGGAATTCGACCCGAACAGCCAGGAGTTCGCTCTTTCCGGGGTGGTGCGGCCGCGCTCGGCCGACGAGATCGCCGCAAGCATATCGATGCTCAAAGGCGCAATCGAAGAGGTGCGGGGCGTTCTCTACATCAACGTCAAGCGCCTGGTGCAGATGAACAACACGGCCTATCACGCCTTCGCGCGCGTTCTTCTCGATGCCTGTCGCACGCGGTCGGACATTCGCTTCGTCGTCGTGACCTCGAGCGTCGTGGGCTGGACCGAGCGCATGTTCGCCCATTTGAACAAGATCGAGCCGCAAGTGACCGTCGAGGTCTACGACTCGAAGTTCTATCCCGGGCAGAGCTTCGTGGAAAACACGAGCTTCATCCCGATCCTGCGCACGCAAACGAAAATGACCTGGCGCCACGAGCGCAAGATGCTCCCGCGTCACGGACTGCGCCCGGGTATGACGATGGCAGACATATGTTGTGGCATCGGCGACTTCGCCATGCTGGTGCGGAAGGAGTTCCAGCCGGCACGCATCGTCGCGCTCGACCATTCCAAGGCGAGCCTCGCCTATGCGCGCGACGTGGCGTCCGGCTTCGGCGTAACGGATATCGAATATACCTATGGCGATGCCTCCGAGATGCTGCTCGAGGACAATCAGTTCGATTTCGTCACCTGCCGCCATTCGCTGCAGATCTTCAACCAGCCGGATGTGCTCCTGAAGGAACTCTTCCGGATCTGCAAGCCCGGCGGTCGGGTCTACATAACCAACGAGAAAAATTCCCACTGTCTCGGCGAACCGCGCGCACAGAGCATTCAATGGACCTACTACGAGGTCGCGAGGCTGTTCAGCCATTTCGAAATGGATGTGGAGTTCGGACCGAAGAGCAAGCGCTATCTTGTCGACGCCGGCTTTGACGATATCAACGTTGAATCGTTCATGGTCACCAATCTCGACGGAGATCCTCAGGACTTCGCCGATATCATCGCTGCCTGGGAGAACGTCTATGCCGGTGAAATGGCCGTAAAGCGCGGCGACCCGCCCGAGTTCATCGAACGTTTCCGGCAGGGTTTCCGGGACCACATTTTTGCCGCCCTCCATCCCAAGGGTTATGCCGGCTGGCCGATCTGGGCGGCCTCAGGGCGCAAGCCGCTATGAGCTTGCCCGGGGAAAACACCGGTCGTTTGGGCCTGCGCTCCTTCCGCGCCAAGTTCGTGCTGGTCGTCGGAAGCGCGGTGCTCTTTGATCTGCTCGTCACCGGCGGTCTTGCGCTCTGGAACGTGCAGAGACTTTCCCGCGACGCGGCGGCGGAAGTCGGCCGCGGCCTGGAGGAGGCCAACCAGGACTATATCCGCTCCTATGCGGCAACCACGGCTGCCCGGGTCAACCTGCTGCTCAACCAGGTCCACTCCGATGTGGGCACATTGGCGGGCGTTCTCCAGGAGCAAATCGATCGGCCCGTGAGAAAATCGCAAATCGGGGAGGCGATGGCGCGCGGCGCGCCGGGAACCGTGACGGTCGCGTACGATCAGAAAGGCGGATGGGCTCAGAACCTGCCCGGTTCTCCATCGGTCGTCAGCGTCTGGGGCTATCTTCTTGACCAGAACCACCTTCCGCTTCCCGACGTGCAGACGGACATCGAGAACAGCGCGGTTCTAGACCTTGTCGCGCCGAGCCTGCTCGCAAACGGTCAGTCGAAACTGCAGATGTATTATATCGGCCCGAAAGAGCGGCCGATATTCCGGACGGCGCCCTATACGGACCAGGCGCAGACCTTCGATAAGCTCTACCCGGGACACAATTCGGCGGAGTTCTGGTCTTTCTTTTTTCCCGGACTCTACGAATCTTGGGAACAATGGGCGCATGATCCGAAGTCACGTCCGGTGAATGGCGACATCACTCAGACGGCGCCCTATACCGACGCGATAACCGGCAAGCTCATCGTGAGTTTCTTCCAGCCGCTGTGGTCGCGCGACCGCAGCCGTGTGCTGGGCGCTGCCGGCACGGATATCACGCTCGACCAGCTGGCCGAGATCGTCGAGAACGTTAAGGTTGCCGAAACCGGTTTCGGCTTTCTGACGATGTCGGACGGCAACGTCGTTGCCATCAATCCGGTTGGAGAAAAGGTCATCGGCCTTCGCGCGTCGAACGCGGCCGCCGGCGGAGGTGTGACGGGTCTCGACCGCTCTCTCCGTCGCAGCGTCCAGCCGGAGATTGCGAAATTGCCCTTGGGCGAGGATGGACTGCTCAAGCATATTCTCCTCGAGGAGAACGGCGAGAGGGTGCCCTATCTGGTCGTCCTGAAACAGTTGCAGCCGACCAACCTCTGGGCATCCGGCCCAGTCCGCCGTGAAGCGATGCTGCTCGGCATCGCCGTGCCCGAGCGGGAAATCTACGCTTCGCTGTTTGCCGCCCAAGCCGGGATCTCGGAGGCGACCAACAGGATCTTGATCTATCAGGTCCTGGCGCTCCTCGTATCCCTGTTCTTTGTCATTGCCGCCGTATTCGCCATATCCAAGCGGATCACCGGCGGCATAAGCGCGCTTGCCAATGCCGCCAAGCGCATAGAGGCGAAGGACTATTCGGTGCGGGTCGACATTCCGACGCGTGACGAGGTCGGCGACGCCGGTGCCGCCTTCAATCGTATGGCGGAAGAGATCAGCTTCCACACCGAGAACCTCGAGCGGCTGGTCGAGGATCGGACGAAGGAGATCGAGGAGGCGAACCTCCAGATATCAGCGCTGAACCAGCAGTTGCGCAGCGAGAACCTGCGTCTCGGTGCGGAACTCGCCGTTGCCCGCCGTATCCAGATGATGGTGCTGCCGAAGGCCGGCGAGCTCGAGGAAATCGCCGAACTGGAGATCGCCGCCTATATGCGGCCCGCCGACGAGGTGGGCGGCGACTATTACGACGTGCTGCAGGATGGGAAGCGGCTGAAGATCGGCATCGGCGACGTGACGGGGCATGGTCTCGAGAGCGGCGTGCTGATGCTGATGGTCCAATCCGTAGCCCGCGCCTTGCAGGAAATGGGCGAGATGGAGCCGGCGCAATTCCTCAATTGTGTGAACCGGGCGATCTACAAGAACCTCGTCAGGACCAGGACCAACAAGCATCTCTCCTTGGCATTCCTCGACTATGACGGCGCAAGGCTGACGCTCTCCGGGCAGCACGAGGAGTTGATCGTCATCAGAGATCTGGAAAGGGTGGAGCGGATCGACACTCTGGATCTCGGCCTGCCGATCGGGTTGGAGCCGGATATTTCCGCCTTTGTCGCAACGCGCGAAATTTCCTTCGGTCGCGGCGACATGATCATCCTCCATACCGATGGCGTGACGGAGGCGGAGAGCGGAACCGGCGAGCTCTTCGGCATCGAAAGGCTCTGCGAAAGCGCGCGATGCCGCTACGGCAGCACCGCCGAGGACGTCAAGTCCGGCATCATCGAGGATTTGATGGCACATATCGGTACCCAGAAAATTCATGACGATATCACTCTCGTGGTGATGAGGCACAGGTGAGCGGATGACGACCTTATATGGACTGGAGGATCTTGCCGTCGGGACGGGCGAGAATTCGACGAAACTCCGCCTCTTCGACGGCCCGCTCGATCTCGGCTGGAAGCATTGCGCGATGACGTCCGATTTTGTCGCCGAGTTCGCGGCTCTGCGCTACAAAACGTCGCGCGGCCTCTATAAGGAAGTCCGGCACAATGTCGGCTATCTGACCAACGAGCTGATAGAGAACGCCGTGAAATTCCGTGCAGGCGGCGAAATCGTCGTCGAGGCGTCGATCGCCTCCAACACGTTCCGAACCAAGGTTTCCAATCTCGTCGACAAGGGCACGGCCGAGAAGTTCCGCCATCTGCTTTCTGAAATAACGATAGGAGATCCGTCCGATCTTCTGATTGAGCGGATAGAGGCGAACGCAACAGGCTCGGGATCCGGCTCCGGTTCCGGCCTTGGACTTTTGACGCTCATGAGCGATTATGGTGCGCACTTCGCCTGGATTTTCGGATCTGGCGAAGCGGATGGCAAGATCCCGCTGGAAACCTATGCTTCTATCGCCATCCCCGACCTCTCGAATTGACGGACAACGAAACATGGAAATCAAGGAAGACGAATATCGCGTTTGGTCGGAAGACAAGGACATCTATTTCGACGGGACGATGCGCTTGCCGAGCACCGAAGCCTACGCCCCGATTTTCTCCCTCGTGATGAATATGCTCGAAGCCGAGCCGGAGCGCATGACCGTGGATCTTACGGGGCTTCAGTTCCTCAATTCCTCCGGAATCAACCTGCTTGCGAAGCTCACCATCGAAGCGCGCAAGCGGCCGAACATTCAGTTTACCGTTCGCGGAAGCTCCGAGTTTCCCTGGCAGACGAAGTCCCTGCCGAACCTCAAGAAGCTCCACCCTGGCGTCGATCTGAGGCTAAGCTGAAGGGTGCTCCCGAGTTCGAAGGCATATTGACGGCATCACGGATATTGCACGCCGTTGGTTGCCGTGTAGATGGAATAGAGCGACTGGGTGGCCGTGATGAAGAGGCGGTTCTTCTTGGGGCCGCCGAAGGTGAGGTTCGACACCGTCTGCGGCACGAGGATCTTGCCGAGCAGGGTGCCGTCGGTGTCGAAGCAATGCACTCCGTCGGCAGCACTGCACCAAAGATTTCCCGCTACGTCGAAACGAAAGCCGTCCGGATTGCCGTTGTCGATGGAACAGAAATAGCGGCCGTTTGCGAGGACGCCGTCAGCGGCAACGTCGAAAACGCGGATATGCCTCGGAACCTCGTGCTTTGCAGATCCCGAGTCGGCAATATAAAGCCGCGCCTCGTCCGGCGAGAAGGCGAGCCCGTTCGGCTGGATGAAATCGCGGACGACGGCCTTGATTGCGCCGGATAGAGGGTCGATCCGATAGACATTGCGTGTCGGCTGTTCCGGTTCCGCTTTGTGGCCTTCATAGTCCGACAGGATGCCGTAGGTTGGATCGGTAAACCAGATCGAGCCGTCGGAGTGCACCACGGCGTCGTTCGGCGAGTTGAGCCGCTTTCCTTCATAACTGTCGGCAAGCACGGTGATGCGGCCGTCATGTTCCGTGCGCGTCACGCGCCGGCCGCCGTGCTCGCAGGAGATCAGGCGGCCCTGGCGGTCGCGCGTGTTGCCGTTCACGTAATTCGAGGGCGAGCGGAAGACGGAAGCGCCGTCAGGCGTCCAGCGCATCATGCGTTGGTTTGGAATATCGCTCCAGATCAGGCAGTCGAGGTCGGAAAACCAGACCGGCCCTTCCGCCCAGCGGCAGCCGCGATAAAGTTCTTCGAGCGCTGCGCTGCCAACGATCAGGGAACGGAAACGTTCATCGCGAATGTCGTAGTGCGGGCTGTCTGCCAACGCTCTTCCTCCATATCCTGCGAGCCGTCGGCGTGAGGACGCGCGAGTTTCGCCGGCTGTTCTTCTGGCGGCCGCAGGGGGTCCACTTATAGTTCGAGTCCGGCTGATGGAACAGGCGATACATCCATCGCCTGCATCGATTTCCTCCCGCAGGGCGATTTGAAGGCTACTTCGCCAGCTCGCTGCGTGACGCGTTCTGTCAAGCCGCGGAACAACTTCTCAACCCAACGGGTTGTTTGGCGGAAGGGACGTATTTTGCATAACGGGAGAATGCCTGATGAAAGATCTGATCGTCAAAGGTGCCATTGTTCTGGGTCTCGGGCTCGGCTGCTTTGCTATTCCAGCAGCGGCACAGAGCACGACCAAGAACAGCACCGTGACCGGCGCAGCCGGCGGAGCTGCTGCAGGTGCAGTCATAGGCGGTCCTGTCGGAGCTGCCGTTGGTGGGGTCGCCGGAGCGGTCGCAGGTGCGGCGCTCGACCCGCCGCCGCCGAAGGTAATCGAGTATGTCGAGGCGCAGCCGCTTCCGGCAGAGCCGGTCGTCGTTCAACAGGAGATCGTAGTCGGAAAGCCGCTGCCTGAGACGGTGGTGGTCACGCCGATCCCCGACGATACGCGCTATGCCTATGCCGTAGTCAACGAGAAGCGCGTCATCGTAGAGCCGAAGAGCCGCACGGTGGTGCAGGTCGTTCAGTAAATGACGCGCCTGAAATGCGGCGTTCGAGCGGGAGAAGCCGCGTAGGCTTTCCTCTCCCGCTCTGAACCTCAAGCTTGCCCGGCGAGTTTCCTAAGCCCGCCGGGCAGCTATAACGCCGCGTTTTTCGTCAACACGCCCCAGGCGGCCATTGCGCCGTTTGCGACGTTTTTCAGCGCTTCATAGCTGCCGCCATCGCGCGCGAGGATCGACATTCCATGTTGTACCGTCGCATAAAAGGTCGCGATGGCCCCGGCATCCACCCCACCGGGCAACTCGCCTGCAGCAATTGCAGCTTCTAGCCGATGGCGTAGCTTATCCATGTTTTCCGTGCGGTGGCGGGTCAACGCTTCGCAGACCGCTTCGGGAATTGCTGCCTGGTGAAGTCCTCCGAGCGCTATCAGGCAGCCGTGCGGGGTATCCGGCTGAGAATAGGCTTCGGCTGTCGCGAGCAGGAATCCATTGACCGCTTCCCTTGCCGTCGGCGCTGTCTCCAGTGGCGCCCAGATTTCAGTGCCGACCGTTTGCACGTAGAGCTCCATTGCCTCAAGGTAGAGCGCTTCCTTGCAGCCGAATGCGGCATAGAGGCTGGGCGGATTAATGCCCATGGCAGCGGTCAGCGCTGTCAGCGACGCGCCCTCGTATCCTTTCTCCCAAAACACCTGCATCGCGCGCATGAGTGCATCGGCACGATCGAAGCTGCGGGGGCGGCCTTTGTCGGACATAGGATCAACTCTTTTCTGTAGCGATCGATAAATATATCGCTTGACAGCTATTGGCAAGCTCGTGCAACGATTTATGTATCGATCATTACACAATGGAGCTTCCCTATGACATCGACAAGTTTGGCCGGAAAGACCGCTTTCGTTACCGGCGGCAGCAGGGGTATCGGCGCGGCGATTGCCAAGAGACTTGCCCTGGAAGGGGCGGCGGTGGCGCTTACTTATGTGAACGCAGCTGACCGGGCGCAGGCCGTCGTCTCTGAGATCAAACAGACGGGCGGTCGCGCGGTTGCGATCCGTGCCGACAATCGCGACGCCGAAGCCATCGAACAGGCGGTTCGCCAGACTGTCGATACCTTGGGCGGGCTGGACATACTGGTCAACAGCGCAGGTATCTGGCACTCGGCTCCTTTGGAGGAGACGACTGTCGCCGATTTCGACGAAGTGATGGCGGTCAACTTCCGCGCCCCATTCGTGGCTATCCGTTCGGCGTCCCGGCATCTCGGTGACGGCGGCAGGGTAATTACGATCGGCAGCAATCTGGCCGAACTGGTTCCCTGGCCGGGGATCAGTCTCTATTCGGCCAGCAAGGCCGCTCTGATCGGTCTGACGAAAGGCTTGGCTCGTGACCTCGGGCCGCGGGGGATCACCGTCAACATCGTTCATCCAGGCTCGACCGACACCGATATGAACCCGGCCGGTGGGGACCATGCCGAAGCGCAACGGGAACGCATCGCCACCGGCAGCTACGGTGAACCGCAAGACATCGCCGGCCTCGTCGCCTGGCTGGCGGGGCCGCAAGGCAAATTCGTCACCGGCGCTTCGCTGACCATCGACGGCGGTGCCAACGCTTAATCCCCGATAGCCGCGGCCATGGCCACAGTGTCAATAATGCATGAGGCCGGACCATGTGCCGCGGCTCAATCTTCATCCTTGAACCGACTTGAGCCAGTCGCCGATCGTAGCCCCACGGTCCCGCTCCGGCGGCGCAACGGGCGTGGCGAGGCGTTCGGCGGCCGCGGCCTTGCGGATTTCGCGCGGATTCGCTCCGAATTCGTGGCTAAAGGCACGGGTGAAATTCGCGGCAAGGTCGAAGCCGGCCGCTTCCGCGATCTCCGCGATGGGCCTGTTGTTCGTCGGATCGCTGAGCTCCGCGTAGGCCTGCAGGAGCCGGCGTCTTCGAATATAGTTCAGCACGCCGCCGCTCGGCTCGAAAAGCTGATAGAGGCGGGTTCTGGAAATGCCGAGCTCCCGGCATATGGCTTCGGGCGTCAGGTCGCCCGAGTTAAGGTTGAGATGGATATATCGGTGCGCCCGCTCCATCACTCCCATTTTCGCCTGGGAACCTCCCGCATCCGGTCTCACCGCCGCCACGCAGGCAACGACCATGTCGCGTATCGTGCGAACGATACGTGGCACTTCTTCCACGGTGATGTTGCCGAGGTTTTCTTCCATGCCGTTGATATAGTTGGCGAGCAGGCCGGCGAGGCTGCCGAACAAGACCGAATTGTTAGCGCCTTCGAGCTTGCCCGCATCGTCCGCAAGCAGTTCATAGGGCATGAAGAGAAGGATCGATGCGGCATCCGTCATCCGCCCACGATAGGGATAGCCGAGCGACCGGAAGAAAAACTCTCCCGGTCCCGTCTCGGTGACGCGGCGGTCGGCTTCGGTCCATGACCGGCCGCTGCGAAAGAGGCCGACGTTCCAATGGTCGATCGGGCTCGAGCGCAACATCGTCTGGGAGCGCTCGTAACTATGTGCCGGCGTCACCTGTTGAACGATCAGCAAATCGCCGAGATGCCATCCGGTCAGCTCCGCCGGGAAGCCGTCCTCTTCGGACACCCCGTCGGGCAAGCGCACCTCCACGAGCGGCGCCATATGCGCACGCCAGGATCTGAATTGCTCTTGCGGCGGCAGATCACGCGTCGAGAATCGCGAAGGTACGAGCGCCGGTGACCTTTCGGATAAACGGTCCTTTCGAGCTGTTGGATCGCGCGGCCAACGGCGCCGCTCCATATGGGCAGGCCAAGCCGGAATTTCGACGGGGTCATCTCCTGATCCGGAGTCCTTCGTCATGCAACTCTCCCGCGAAATGGATTGCCCGTTTGGGTGAGCCCAAACGAGCGATTATCCGGGCGTCGAATCTGTCCCACTCTGGCGTAACTCGCCTCGGGGTGGAATCGAATCGGCGAGGCACACCTTCCAGTTTCCAGTTTATACCCCTTTATATGTAGAAATGCACGGCGGGATAACAATCGGGATTGGGTGATAATGACAATTCCCATCCGCTGGTTGTATTAAATACCTACAGTTATTCCAAGCATTGCCGAAAATTAAATAAGGTAGTTTCGAACGGTAAAATTTCGATCACCAATTTATTGTGCCTGCTGTGGATGAATTTTAGAAGTTAGCAGATAGTGTGAGGAATATTCCGTGAACTATTTCAGAAATGACTTCAGGGGAACTCTCTTCGGCGCGGATTACGCTACAGATTCATTGCGGCGTCGGAGCAATCAAAAGAGAATACTTGTTACCGGCGGTGCCGGATTCCTGGGCTCGCATCTTTGCGAGTTGCTTCTCGGCGCCGGGCACGAGGTCATCTGCCTCGACAATTTCTCCACAGGCCTGAGGCGCAATATCGCGCCGCTCACGCGCTTCGATACCTTCCGCGTCGTAGCCCACGACGTCGTGGAGCCGATCGACCTCGAGGTTGACGAAATCTATAACCTCGCCTGCCCGGCATCGCCGCCGCATTACCAGGCAGACCCGATCCAGACGACGAAAACCTGCGTGATCGGCTCGCTCAACCTCCTCGATCTGGCCGCGCGTCGTGGCGCACGAATCTTCCAGGCGTCCACATCGGAAATCTACGGCGACCCGCACGTCCACCCGCAGGTGGAGAGCTATTGGGGTAACGTCAATCCCTTTGGCCCGCGCTCCTGCTATGACGAGGGCAAGCGTTGCGCAGAGACCCTGTTCTTCGACTTCCACAAGTCCCATGGGGTCGCAATCAAGATCGTTCGTATCTTCAACACCTACGGTCCGCGGATGCGCCCGGATGACGGCCGTGTCGTTTCCAACTTCATCGTCCAGGCCCTGAAAGGTGAGGACATCACGATCTACGGCGACGGCTCGCAGACTCGTTCCTTCTGTTTCGTCGACGACCTGATCGACGGCTTCATCCGCCTGATGGCGTCGCCGCCGTCGCTTACCGGCCCGGTCAATCTCGGCAATCCGGCAGAGTTCACGATCGGCGAACTCGCCGAAGAGGTGATCCGGTTGACCGGCTCGCGCTCGAAGATCGTCCGGCGGCCCCTGCCTGTCGACGATCCCCGCCAGCGCCGCCCCGACATCTCGCTCGCGACGGAAGAGCTCGGTTGGCGTCCGAAGGTCAATTTGGCCGAGGGCCTTGCGCACACGATCCGTTATTTCGACGACCTTCTCTCCCGGTCGATACGGCAAAACGCGGAGCTGGTCTGATGGTTGCGCCACGTATCCTCGTCACCGGTGGCGCCGGCTATATCGGCAGTCACACCGCGAAGCTTCTGCGTTTGGAGGGCATCGAGCCCGTCGTTTTCGACAATCTGACGACTGGAAACCGTTCCGCCGTGCGCTGGGGACCATTCGTTCAGGGAGATATCGTGGACGGGCGGCACCTGATCGAGGTCATCGAGGCCTATCAGCCGGACGCCGTCATCCACTTCGCCGCATCCGCCTATGTCGGCGAATCCGTCGCCGATCCCGCGAAATACTACAACAACAACGTCCGCGGCACGCTGTCGCTCCTCGATGCATGTCGCCAGACGGGTGTCGACAAGGTGATCTTCTCATCGAGCTGCGCCACCTATGGCGTACCGGCGGTACTGCCCATCGACGAAGCGACGCCGCAGGCACCGATCAACCCCTATGGTAAGACGAAACTGGTGGCCGAGCACATGCTCGCCGACTATGCGGCCGCCTTTGCGCTGAATTATGTTTCGCTGCGCTATTTCAACGCATGTGGCGCTGATCCTGAGGGTGACCTCGGCGAATGGCACGACCCGGAAACGCACCTCATTCCGCGGGCGCTCATGGCCGCGGCAGGCAGGATTCCGCATCTGGAGATTTTCGGCGAGGACTACGATACCCCGGACGGAACCTGCGTACGCGACTATATCCACGTTGCCGATCTTGCGAGCGCTCATGTGCTGGCATACCGGCATCTCGCCAAGGGCGGCGGGAACGTCGCGCTCAACCTCGGTACCGGGCGCGGATTCTCAATAAAGGAAGTCCTGCGAACGATCGGCGAAATCACCGGGCATGACGTCCCGGTCGTGTTTCGCCGCCGTCGTGCCGGAGATCCGCCGGCTCTCTATGCGGATGCCGGGCTTGCTTGCCGGACGCTCGGCTTCCTGCCGCGATATTCCGATCTCGAGACGATCGTGCGAACGGCGGCCCCATTCTTCGGGCTGGAGGTGCGGTCATGACCGTCCTTTCCACCAATGGACCGACGCGCATTTCCGAGGACGGTGAGCCGCGGCTCGTACCTGTGCTCACGCGCGAACGCCGGATGGAATTTTTGCTCGGCGCAGGGCTCTGGGTAGCAGCGCTCGTCCATTTTTGGGCCTGGTGGCTGGAGCCGCGCCATCACGTGGACGCCTTGGGCAGTACCATCGTGACCGCGGTCCTTGCCTGGGTCACGCTGCTGCCGGCCTATTTCATCGCCGTCTTTTATGGCGCGCGGAAACCAAACGGACCGTTGCGGCTCCCGGCCGGCAGTCGCATCGCCATGGTCGTCACCAAGGCCCCGTCGGAACCGTTTTCGGTCGTGGCTGAGACATTGGAGGCGATGCTTGCGCAGGACGTGCCGCACGACACCTGGCTTGCCGACGAGGATCCGTCTGAGGCGACGCTCGACTGGTGCCGCAGCCATGGCGTCCTCGTCTCCACCCGCAAAGGCCGGGCAGACTATCACCGGACCACTTGGCCACGGCGCACGCGCTGCAAGGAGGGCAATCTCGCCTTCTTCTATGATCACTACGGTTATGACCGGTACGACTTCGTGGCTCAGCTCGACGCCGACCATGTCCCCGCACCCGGTTACCTCTTCGAAATGCTACGCCCCTTTGCCGACCCGGCAGTAGGTTACGTTTCCGCGCCCAGCATCTGCAACCGCAACGCTTCCGCGAGTTGGTCGGCGCGCGGGCGCCTCGACGCGGAGGCGAGCATGCACGGCGCTCTTCAGGCCGGCTATAATGGCGGGCTCGCACCGCTTTGCATCGGCTCACACTATGCGGTGCGCACGGCCGCACTCAAGGAGATCGGCGGTCTCGGCCCGGAGCTTGCCGAAGACCATTCGACGACATTGATGATGAATGCGGGAGGCTGGCGCGGCATTCACGCACTCGACGCGATCGCCCATGGCGACGGACCGCGCACCTTTGCCGACCTGGTGACCCAGGAGTTCCAGTGGTCGCGTAGTCTCGTCATGCTCCTGCTGCAGTATTCGCCGCGTCTCGTTGGCCGGCTGCCGCTGCGACTGAAGTTCCAGTTCCTCTTCTCGCAGCTCTGGTATCCGCTCTTCGCGTGCTTCATGGCGCTGATGTTTGCAATGCCGATCGTCGCCCTTGCACGCGGCGAGACCTTTGTCGCTGTGACCTATCCGGAGTTTCTGGCCTATTTCGCGCCGCTTTCGATCATCCTCGTCCTGCTAGCCTATCGCTGGCGGGCAACCGGCGCCTTTCGGCCTTACGACGCAAAGATCCTGAGCTGGGAGTGCATGCTCTTCCTCTTTGCGCGCTGGCCGTGGGCACTTGCCGGTACGCTGGCCGCCTTGCGCGACTGGATCACCGGGTCCTTCGTGGATTTCCGTGTCACGCCAAAGGGATCATCCGAGGTCGACCCGCTGCCCCTGCGCGTGCTCGCGCCCTACTTCTTCCTGGCGGTTGCCGCTGTCCTGCCTGTCCTTTTCGTCGACGATGCCGCGAACGCCAAGGGGTTCTACCTCTTTGCGATTCTCAATGCGGCAATTTACTGCCTCCTTCTGCTGGTCATCGTCCTGCGGCATTCGAGGGAGAACGCCGTTGGCACCACCTCCCGTTTCTATCGCCCCGCAATAGGGGCCGGGCTCCTGGCGATCGTCGCACTGCCCGGCATCGCGACGGCCGAACACGGGAAGGAGGGGCTCGAGGCACTCGCATGGGGCAGTGGGCACCTGCGCCTCTTCGAAGAGCGCTATGCGGTGGCCGGAGCCGGCCAGGGCGGTACGGCATTGCGAAAGATCGTCTTCCGTCCACGCTGGATTTCCGCCCCGGCGGAACAGCGGGACGGCAATTTAGAGAGGGGATAGGAACATGAGAGTGAAAGTCCCATTCTTCGGGAGAGAGGTCCGCGGCACCCGACATGCGCTGCTCGGCAGGCACTTCGTCCTTGGCGTCTTGCCGGTCGCCCTATTCCTCTGGAATTCACCGGCGTCCGCGGAAGTTGCCGTTCCTGACAACGCCCGCACCATGACGGGCGTGGAGCTCTACATGATTTTCCAGGGCAAGACCTGGACATGGGAGAGCGGCGCCGGCCGGATGGAGAGTGAAGACCGTGCGTTCTGGGCCTGGGCGCAATCGTCAACGGGAGAGAGCTGGGCCGAAGGCCGCTGGAGCGTGAATGACCGCGGCCAACTCTGCCTGATGGCCGTGTGGCACAGCCAGAGTGCTGCCGCCCCCGACAAGACCTGCTTCAGCCACCGCACGCTCGACGGAACCATTTACCAGAAAAGAGAGCCGTCGGGCGAGTGGTACGTCTTTAGACATGCCAAGGCGCAGGCAGGCGACGAGTTCAACCGTCTTGTCTCGGAAGATCTGGTCGCTTCCAAGCTCGCAGCCGTCAAGGAGCGTCTCGAGCGCCAAGTGAAAGAAACAAAGAATAGCGTTCGCCGGCACGCCGGCACGAACGCGGTTGGAGGTATGCAATGAACAGGAAATCAAAGGCCATTGCCTTCGCATCTTTCGGGCTATTGCTGTCCGGTACGGTGCTCGCGGCCAACATCCCGCGGGGTATTCCCGATCCGAACTCGGCGACGATGGCAACGCCATCGGACAAGCGGCCCGTACTAACGGAGAACTCGGTCGATTTCGGCGCTTACGATCCTCACGGCGACTTCGGCACGCCGGGCAGCTCAAAGATCGAGCATCTCTTCCTGCCGTGGGAAGACGTCGACCTGTCGACGCTGACGCTTGCCGACGACTACGCCCAAGCGCGCGGCCGCTCGCTCATGATCACCGTGGAACCGTGGTCGTGGTCGCCCGAGTGGCGCGTGACCGAAGGGGAACTCCTGCGTTCGATCCTGAGCGGCGAACGCGACGAGAACATGGCTCGGGTCTGTTCGGCCGCCGCCGCCCTCAAGAGTCCCGTCATCATCCGCTGGGGTCAGGAAATGGACGAAACCGATAACCAGTTCTCCTGGTCGCATTGGCGGGGCGAGGACTTCAAGGCAGCCTATCGCCGCGTGGTGAATGTCTGCCGCAGCCACCTGAAGAACGCGAAGTTCATGTGGTCTCCCAAAGGCAACGAGGGGCTGGAAGCCTTCTATCCAGGTGACGACGTCGTCGATATCGTCGGGCTCTCGGTATTCGGTTACCAGCCTTACGACCAGGGCACGACCGGCCGCGATCAGACATTTGCGGAGCGGCTAGCGCCCGGATACGGCCGGGTGATGAACTACGGCAAGCCGATCATGGTCGCCGAGCTCGGCTACGAGGGCGGTGGTTCATACGTCGCAAGCTGGGCGGCAACGGTCGCCGAGCGCCACGCCGAATTCCCCCAACTGACAGCCGTGGTCTACTTCAACGATCGCGAGATTTATGACTGGCCGCAGGGCTACGGCCGGCCCGATTGGCGGGTCGTCCGCAATACCATTAGCGGGCAAGTGCCCGATGGAGGCATGTGATGAAATCGATATATCGAGGAATACCTTTGGCCATCGCGCTGGCCGCCAGCATAGCCGGTGCTTCACTCGCCGAAGCCGCCGCTGGGCGTGCCGAGAGGAAGACCACTCCCCTGACGCACGCAGAACTGTACCAACTCTACGGCCAGAAATCCTGGATATGGAAAGAGGGCGCAGGCTATTTCTCGGTGCAGGCGCGCCGGTTCATCGCCTGGTCCAAGGAGAACGGAAAACCGTCCTATGGGGTAGGCCGCTGGTTCATCACCGGTCCTGGGAAACTATGCTTCCGTGCCGAATGGCATGCCAGGGATGGCTCGTCGCCAGCGACGACCTGCTTCAGCCACGCCAAGCGGGGTGGCGTGATCTATCAGAGGCGGGAGCCGGATGGCGCCTGGTACGTCTTCAAGAACGCACGGGTGAGGCCAGATGACGAGTTCGCCAAGCTTCGGCGCGGCAATTACGTGGGCGCAAGCCTGAACCGCATCGAGGCGAGACTCGGCCGGGTCGAGTAACCCCCGGCCGGGAAGGGGTTGCGCGGTCGGCCGGTGTCAGCAGTGCAAATTGGCTCCGCAGATGAGCCCGGCATCGAACGGCCCGCAACCCCGCCCTTAGGTAGGTTGCACTGAAACAGTGAAACGACCTCGTTTTTTGAAACTGCGCATTCCGAACGGAAAACGACAGACACCTGTCCGGCACTGCTTCTAACGAAGGAAGCAGCGCGAGGTGCTTCCGAAGCCGCTGGGCGTGCAGATATAGGGAGCCCGCCCGAGATAGGCCGAGCGCACCAGTTTTGGCGTTTTTTGCGTGACCGCTTGCTTGCCCAGCGCGGGCTTCCTTTCAGGCGAGGGGTAGCCGACTTCCCGCGTGATCGAAGCGGTCGTTTCCTGGCTGACCGTCGAGGAGCAGCCCCAGGCAGCGGCGGCGAGCATCACCGCAAGAGTGCTGCGGGCGACGGTTTTGCGGGCTTCGAACAGTCCGGACAATGCTTTCGTCTTTACCTTCACAATTGCAACTCCCCGTTTTTTGGTTGTGAAGGAAGGTTAGCCGAAAGGATTTAATTCACGGTCGAGGAAAAGCCGACAATTCGCCGGGATTGCGCATCAGGCCCTTAACCATTCGGCCTGTCGCGCCTGATTTGGAGTTGCTGCCGAACCGGCCCAGCAGCCGTCAATTTTCGACCTTGTTGCTGAAATGCGCGTTGCCGAGGCCAGTCCCGATCGTCAGGATCCCCCAACTCGATGCATTCTGCACGAAGGGTATCTGCGACAGACCTTGCACGACGGCGTCGTTGTGCATGATCACGAAGGTCTCGTGATCGCCGATTTGCGGAATGGCGTCCTTAAGGGCGGCGGGCAGGTTGAAATGCTCGCTTTCCCAGTTGCCGCCCGGCAGGTTCTGGCCGCCGCGAAGGATCGAGCCATCCTCGTTGATCACACCGGGGCAGGCCACGCCGATGACCGGCGCCGGCGCGAGGTCTGCCTTGTCCGCCTTGGCTATAAGCTTCTCGATCATGCCGATGAGCCCCTCGATGGTCGTGCTTCTGTTGGGCTTGTCATCCGCATGGCGCCAGATATCCGATTTCCAGACCTTGGCCTTGGAGAGATCGGTTTCATCCTTCAGGTGCAGCTCGACTATGCCCACGCGGATATTGGTGCCGCCGATGTCGATGGCGAGGATCGCCTTGTGTCCCTTCAGCATCCAGGCGGGCATGAGATGCGCGGCACCGATAAGTCCCGCATCATCCGGATGGTGAACGATAGGGGAGAGTTCGATCTTGATGCCTTCAGCCTTCAGTAGCACCATTGCCCGGGCAATGGCCAATTCACCTACTGCGCTTCCCCGGAAGCCTCCGCCGATTACCACGCGTTCCGTATTCTTCCAGTTCTTTTGTTGCAGAAACCGTTCGAGAACGCTGGCGAGTTCGCCGGCGAAATCGTCGACCGCACCCATGATCAGGGCGGCCGCCTCCTTGTCGTCGCCGCGCAGAAGGGCATCGACTTGCTTTTTGGACAGATCCTGGGTCAAAGCCTGCCCCAGCGGATCGTCGCCGCCTTTGCGCACGCGTTTGCGCCACGCGTCGAGCTTCTCCTGGAAGGCAAATTTGTTGGCCCTGTCGCCAAGGAAGCCGTCGCCGTCACGCAGCTCCAGATTATAATCGTCAACCGTCACCGACGGCAGATCGCTGGCCCCATGAATGAGCGGGACGCCATTTCGTTTTTCGTTCGCGGATCTGCCCACGCAACCTCCCGAGCTTCGCCTCGCTGGACTTGCCGAATAGCTGAGTACCTTACAACGTAGCGGGCGGTGCGATGTTCCCGTCCGCGACTTTCGATACGCGCGTGACGATCTGCGGGAGCCCGTCGCTTCGGTAACATTGTTGACGCGGGCATCCATGCTTGCGACAACGCATTCATGCAGACACCGATCAATATCGACCCGGAATATCTCACCAGCCGGCTGAAAGCTCTGCTCGACATTGCGAGCCCCACCGGCTTCACCGATGAGGCGGTGCGCTACACGGCGCGTGAGCTCGAGCGCCTCGGCCTTGAAGTCAAGCTGACCCGCCGGGGTGCGATCCGCGCTCTTCGGCCGGGGGCTGCCGAGCGGCCGGCCCGCGGGATCGTCTCGCACTTGGACACCCTCGGCGCGCAGGTGAAGGCGCTGAAGGAAAACGGCCGCCTCGAACTGGTATCGATCGGGCACTGGTCGGCACGGTTCGCGGAGGGGGCTCGCGCCTCGATCTTTTCCGGCAAGGGCACCTATCGCGGCTCAATTCTCCCTCTGAAAGCTTCCGGTCACACCTTCAACGAGGAGGTCGACACGCAACTGACAGGCTGGCGCCATATCGAGCTGCGCGTCGATGCGCTCGCCCGCGACCGCAACGACCTGGTGCAGCTCGGAATAGACGTCGGCGACATCGTCGCCATCGATCCGCAGCCGGAATTCCTCGAGAACGGGTTCATCGTTTCGCGGCATCTCGACGACAAGGCGGGGGTCGCCATCATGCTTGCGGCGCTTGAGGCCATGCAGCGTGAGAAGGTGGACACGCCGGTCGACACCTATTGGCTCTTCACCATCGGCGAGGAAGTAGGTGTAGGCGCGTCAGCGGCAATCGTCCCGGAAATCGCCTCGCTGGTGGCGATAGACAACGGCACGACCGCGCCGGGCCAGAATTCGGACGAGTTCGGCGTGACTCTCGCAATGGCGGACCAGACGGGACCTTTCGACTATCACCTCTCAAAAAAGCTTTACGAGCTTTGCGGCGAGCATGGCATCCGCGTCCAGAAGGACGTCTTCCGCTACTACCGTTCCGATGCCGCTTCCGCGGTCGAGGCGGGGCACGACGTCCGCACGGCCCTTCTCACTTTCGGTGTCGACGCGTCGCACGGCTATGAGCGTATTCACCTCCATGCCCTGATGTCCGTTGCGAAGCTCGCGGTGTATCACACGGCAAGCGAGGTCCAGATCGAGCGCGACGCCGAGGAGGTCTCCGGCCTTCGGGGCTTTACCCGGCAGAAGGTACGACAGGCCGAGCAGGATTTGAAGGCGGACGAGCCGGACGTATCCTGATGCGCCTTGCTTTCAATCGGACTCACTACCGCATCCGACTTGCCTTCATCCGCCTGCCGGTCCGACCGGCAGGCCGAATGCCCCGAGCGCCATCCACACTGCCATGGCAACCATCATCAGGTTCTCGATCAGCGAGACGAATCCGAGAGGAACGTTGCTCGATCCACCGTGGCTGCGAGGCCTACCGGGTAGCGCGGCAATCGAAAGCAGCTGTCGATTGCCGGATTATTTTGCCTCTGTGACCGGCATAACTTATCGCAAGTCAACAGTTCCAATTCGCCGTGGAACAGTAGTCTTGACCATTTTGCAACGGTCTTTGTCCCGACCGAAAAGGGCGGAAACAGACGAGATGTTTCGCCTCGCACCATACTCCGTTAGACGGCTGCCTGCTTGTCTCCCGCGAGAGTGTACGCCACGAGCGCATTTGCATGGCCGTGGCCCATTCCGTGTTCGCTCTTCAGCAGATCGACGAGTTCCATGTGCTTTGCTGGATAGTGCTTTCGCACGAGCGCCTGCCAATCACTGATCGGACGGCCGTATTTCTTCTCGATCGATGGAAAATAGGAAGCAGGCCCTTTGATCTTCTCGGTGGTCATAGCGTGTCACCTCCTTTTCGTGCCGCATCGATCGCAGCTACGTCGATTTTCCTCATCGACATCATCGCGTCGAATGCGCGTTTTGCTTGTTCGCCACCTGCTGCAAGCGCGTCCATTAGAGTGCGAGGTGTGATCTGCCACGATACGCCCCACTTATCCTTGCACCAGCCGCATTCGCTTTCCTGACCGCCATTGCCGACGATGGCGTTCCAATAGCGATCTGTTTCTTCCTGATCCTCGGTGCTGATCTGGAATGAGAAAGCTTCGCTGTGCTTGAATGTGGGGCCGCCGTTCAATCCGATGCAAGCGACACCTGCCACCGTGAACTCCACGACCAGCACGTCTCCCTCCTCTCCGTCGGGGTATTTGCCGGGCGCGCGAATGACGGCTCCGATCTTGCTGTCTGGGAAGGTGTCCGCATAGAAGCGGGCGGCTTCCTCAGCGTCCTTGTCGTACCATAGACAAATGGTGTTCTTAGACATCGCGTCGTCCTCCTGGTCGTTGTCCTTCAGATCGAGAGCCCGACCTGATGATACGATGACGCACCAGCCGCAACCGATCCGACATCGTCATCATCAAAAATCGGTGCTCTCTTTCGATCCATCTCGTTTTGTGGACCGAACGCCTCGGGCCGAGGCAACGTCGATCGCCTTTGCGCCATTTAGAGGGTCACCATGGGCGGGGCTTCGTCGAGGGGCATCCTCTCTATGTCGCGCTCGATGGAGGGTCTGTAATTCAATCATGATAAATCATTGCAAGGCGAATATTTATCGTTATAAATAGCCCCTCGCGAACTGAAGCCAAATCGAAAGGATCTTCCCCATGAAGAGGCTGTTTCGGAGCGCCATCGCCTTGGCCGCTCTTGCTTTTGCAGGGGCCGCCGCAGCGCAGACTCCGCCCGATGTTCTCGTCGTTGGCCAGATTGCCGAGCCGCAGTCTCTGGACCCGCATACGGTGACCGCAACCAATGACTTCCGCATTCTGGTCAACGTCTATGATGGCCTGGTCCGTTTCAAGGACGGTACATTGGAGGTCGAGCCGGCGCTTGCGGAAAGCTGGAAAATCTCGGACGATGGCAAGACTTATACGTTCACGCTAAGGCAGGGGGTGAAGTTCCACGACGGTTCGAATTTCGATGCCGAGGCGGTGAAGTTCAACTTCTACCGCATGCTGAAGAAGGACCATCCGTTCTACGACACCGGGCCATTCCCGCTTTCCTTCAACTTCGCCTCCGTCGAAGCGGTTAACGTGCTGGATGAGCATACGGTCGAGTTCAAGCTCAGCGAAGCCTTTGCGCCGTTCCTTTCAAATCTAGCCTATCCCACGGGTCTGATCGTTTCGCCGGTCGCCGTGGAAAGACATGGCAAGGAATATGGCCGCAGCCCGTCGGGGACCGGCCCGTTCAAATTCGTCGAGTGGCTGTCGAACCAGCGTGTCGTCGTGGAGCGCAATCCGGACTACTGGGATGGCGCCGCGAAGCTTCAGGCCGTCGTCTTCCGCCCCATCACCGACGCCAACACCCGCGTCGCCGAGATGATGGCTGGCGGTATCGACGTGATGGTCGAGGTGCCGCCGGACAATCTCGCGACCTTTGAGCAGGATGCCAATTTTGCCGTGGCCGAGCAGGCGGGGCCACATGTCTGGTTCACCATCCTGAACACCAAGCAGGGCCCCTTTGCCGACAAGCGCGTGCGCCAGGCGGCCAATTATGCGGTGAACAAGCAAACGCTGGTCGACGACGTGCTGCGGGGAACGGCGACGGTCGCGGCCGGCCCGATACCGCCCGCCTTCAACTGGGTGGAAAGCTCGGTGGAGCCCTATGCCCATGATCCCGAAAAGGCCAGGGCACTGCTCGCGGAAGCCGGCGTCGAAAATCCGCAGGTGACGTTCTACGTCACCGAAGGCGGCTCGGGCATGCTCGATCCGATCACCATGGGTGCGGCGATCCAGGCGGATCTCCAGGCTGTCGGCTTCAAGGTCAAGATCGAAACCTACGAGTGGAACACCTTCCTTGGCCGCGTAAATCCGGGCCTCGAGGGCAAGGCGGACATGGCCGAGATGGCCTGGATGACAAACGATCCGGATACCGTCCCCTATCTGACGTTGCGCACCGATGCCATGCCCGACAAGGGAGGCTTCAACTCCGGCTACTATTCCAATCCGCAGCTGGACGAGCTTCTGGAAAAGGCGCGCAGGTCCACCGACCAGGCCGAACGCGGCAAGCTCTATGGCGAGGTCCAGTCGATCGTGCATGACGACGCGCCGTGGCTCTTCGTCGCCAACTGGAAGCAGAACGCGGTGACGACCGCCGCCGTCAAGGGTTTCAAGCTGCAGCCCTCCTTCCTCCTCGATCTCCATGGCGTGACGAAAGAGTAGCTCGTGCACCGGAAATCGCCGCCGGCATGTTCGTTCTGCCGGTGGCGACCAACACGGACCTCCCCGGAGGGTTATCCATGCAGGCCTATGTCCTGAAGCGGCTTGTTGCCGTGGTGCCCGTCCTGTTCGGGCTTTCCATCATCGTCTTTCTCGTCATGGCTCTCATTCCTGGCGACACGGCGACGGCCATTCTCGGCTCCTATGCGACGCCGGAAAACGTCGAGCGCATCAATCGTGACCTCGGACTCGACAAGCCGCTGGTGCAGCAATACGCGATCTGGATCGGCAACGTGCTGCAGGGCGATTTCGGCCGGTCCTTCGCGCTGAACCGGCCCGTGCTCGACGAGGTGCTGGAACGGTTTCAGGCAACGCTGGTGCTGGCCGGCGTATCGCTGGTCCTGTGCTCGGTGATCGGGCTTCTCGCAGGTGTGGTCTCCGCCGTGCGCCAGTTCGGCTGGGCCGACCGCGTCATCACCTTCTTCGTGCTGGCCGGCATCTCCACGCCTTCGTTCTGGCTCGGGCTCCTGCTCATCTACCTCTTCGCCGTTCATTGGCGCATCCTGCCGGCCTCCGGCATGTACGCCGTCTACGGCGGCGGTGACCTCAAGGATCTTCTGCTCCATCTGATCCTGCCGGCCGCCACGCTCGCCGTCGTTGCCGCCGGCGTCATAGCGAGGCTGACGCGCGGAGCGATGCTGGAGGTCCTGAGGCAGGACTATGTGCGCACGGCCCGCGCCAAGGGGCTGCCCGAGCGGCGTGTGATCTACGCCCATGCCTTCCGCGCGGCGCTGGTCAGCGTCGTTCCCGCGATAGGCATCCAGGCGGGCTTCGTGCTCGGCGGCGCCGTCTATGTCGAGACGGTGTTCCAGTGGCCCGGCATCGGCGCGATGCTCGTGAAGGCGATTTCTACGCGCGATATCCTGCTGGTACAGGGCGGCGTGCTCGTCGTGGCGGCGAGCTACGTCCTGTTCAACCTTCTCGCCGACGTCGTGCAGTCGATGCTCGATCCGAGGATTCGCACATGAGCGCGCTCGCAGCATCGCCGGCTCCGCGGAGGGGATCGGGACGGATCACGTCCTGGCACCTGCTGCTCAACAACCGGCTCGCCACGGGAGGGCTCATGCTGCTCGGACTGATCCTGTTGCTGATTGTTCTGGTCCCGATCCTGCCGCTGCCCGATCCGGATGCCACGGCACCCGTCGACCGGTTGCAGCCGGTGCTGACCGCCGGACATCTTCTCGGCACGGATCAGCTCGGGCGGGACATACTGAGCCGCCTGCTTTGGGGCACGCGGGTCTCGATCGCGGTCGGTTTCGCCGCGACCCTCATTGCGGCCGGGATCGGATCGGCGATCGGCATCATCGCCGGTTACGCCGGCGGGCGCACCGATAACGCCATGATGCGCGGCATCGACATGCTGATGGCCTTTCCCTACATCCTGCTGGCGCTCGCGATCGTCGCCGCCCTCGGGCCCGGACTGATGAATGCTCTCTATGCGATCGCCCTCGTAAATATTCCGTTCTTCGCCCGGAATGTGCGCGGCGTGACGCTCGGCTACGCCCATAGCGAATTCGTCGACGCGGCGCGGCTCTCCGGTAAGGGACATCTGTCTGTTATTCTCACCGAAGTTCTGCCGAACGTGATGCCGGTCATCGTCATCACCATGTCGACGACGGCAGGCTGGATGATCCTCGAGACGGCCGGGCTCAGCTTCCTCGGCCTCGGCGCGCAGCCGCCCCAGGCCGACCTCGGCTCCATGCTGGGCGAGGGGCGAGCGCAGCTCTTCACGGCCCCGCATGTCTCGGTCGTGCCGGGCGCGATGATCTTCCTGATCGTCATCAGCCTGAACGTTCTCGGCGACGGAATCCGCGACGTGCTGGACCCGCGGCTTCGCTCGGGCGCTCTCGCGCGGCCGGGGCCGGTCACCGAAGTCGCCCCCGACCGCACCGCGCCGGCAAACACGGCTGAAGGTGCTTGCCTGGCGATCGAGAAGCTGGAAACCGGCTTCCGGAGGGGAAAGGAGATCGTGCCGGCGGTTCGGGACGTCTCGCTGCATGTGGAGCCGGGCGAATGCCTTGGGCTTATCGGCGAGAGCGGCTCGGGCAAGAGCGTCACCGCCCTGTCCGTCATGGGCCTCGTCGCCTCGCCGCCGGGTGTGATCCGCAACGGTGCGGTCTATCTCGGAAACGACGATGTACTTTCCATGCCTGAAACCAGGCTGATCGCGAAACGCGGCAGCCGCGTCGCCTATGTGTTCCAGGACCCGCTCACGACGCTGCATCCAATGTATCCCGTCGGGCGGCAGGTGGAGGAGGCGATCGCAGCGCATCAGCCGGTCAGGGCGGCCGAACGGCGGGAAAAAGCCGTCGCGCTTCTGGAAAAGGTGGGTATCCCGGACGCCCGCGAGCGGTCGGTGCATTATCCCCACCAGCTTTCCGGCGGTCAGCGCCAGCGTGTCGGCATCGCGATGGCGCTCGCCAACGATCCGGAGATCATCATTGCGGACGAGCCGACGACCGCGCTGGACGTGACGGTTCAGGCCCGCATCCTGGAGCTCCTGCGCGATCTTCAGCGCGAGCAGGGCATGGCGCTGCTCTTCATCACCCACGACTTCGGCATCGTTTCGGAATTCTGCGACCGCGTGGCCGTGATGAAGGATGGCGAGATCGTCGAAACCGGTAAAACCCGGGAGGTACTCGCCAATCCGCAGCATCCCTATACGAAGCGGCTGATCGCCTGCGTGCCCGAGCTCGGAACGGGCGAGCGCTTCCTGGATCGTGTTGCCGGGCTTTTTGCCGGCGGCAAGGCGGAGGTGGCGCAATGACGGGTGCTGCCATTCAGGTTCGGGACCTTTCGAAGACCTTCGGCGGAGGCCGCAGCTTTTTCGGAAAGGCGAAGCATGAGATAAGGGCCGTGAAAGCGGTGTCGCTGGATGTCGCGCGGGGCGAGACCCTCGCTGTCGTCGGCGAAAGCGGGTCCGGCAAGAGCACGCTTGCACGCATGCTCGCCGGCCTAGAGGAACCGACATCCGGCAGCATGCTGATCGCAGGCAGGGATGCGGCGGCACTGCGGCGATCCGGCCCGAGGGCCTTCGGCAAGACGATCCAGTATGTCTTCCAGGATCCGGTCGCTTCGCTGAACCCGCGCAAGACGATCCAGGAAATCCTGGAGACGCCACTGAAGCTTTTGTGCGGCTACGAAGCCCCGCGCCGTCGCGCCCGGATGCAGGAGCTGCTGCACGCGGTGCAGATGCCGGAGGATACGCTCTTGCGCTACCCGCACGAGTTTTCCGGCGGGCAGGCGCAGCGGATCGCGATCGCCCGGGCGCTCGCGACGGAGGCCGAGATCATCGTGCTCGACGAGCCGGTGAGCGCGCTCGACGTGTCCATCCAGGCGCAGGTCCTGCTTCTGCTGCGCGATCTGAAGCAGCGCTTCGGCCTCTCCTATCTCTTCATCAGCCACGATCTGGCGGTGGTCGAGGCGATCTCGGATCGGGTGGCGGTGATGTATTTCGGCGAGGTGGTCGAGACTGCACCGGCCGCCCGCCTTTTTACCGACCCTGAGCACGCCTATACACGACAGCTTGTCGCAAGCGGCCCCCGCATCAGGAAAGAGTGACGGTTCATGCCAGTGGTCATCGAAAAGAAAAAGGAAACCGGTGGAGATGGCCAGCGTCTCTTCGTCCCGGCCGAGCGTACGAAACGCAGACCTGAGGCGATCGCCGATCGCATCAAGGATTACATCCGCTCGGAAGGATTGGGGCCGGGCGACCGTCTTCCGCAGGAGCGCGACCTGATCGACACGTTCAAGGCGGCCAAGGGGACCGTACGCGAGGCGATGAAAGCGCTGGAGACGCAGGGCCTCGTCTTCACGCGCAGCGGCCCGGGAGGCGGCGCCTTCGTCGCCAAGCCCTCGGCGCGGCACGCCATGGAGCTTCTGTCGACCCACTTCTTCTTCGATCAGCCGAGCATTTCCGACATATACGCCATGCGCAAGGTGCTGGAGCCGGAGGTAGCGGCGCTCCTGGCCGGCAGGGTGACGCGGGAGGAACTCATCGCCCTCGAAAACACGATCCGCATCTACGATCATCCCCCCGCCGATCTGGACGAGCAGTATCGCCAGCGCGTCGCCGAGCTCGACTTTCATTCGATGCTGGCGCAACTCTGCCCGAATCCGCTTCTCGGCTTCGTCTGCGGGCTCATGCACAATCTGCTGCGCGAACTCCCGGCCGCACGAGCGATCTATGCCGACCCGACGTCGCTTTCGCGAGAAACGGGCTTGTCGTTCCAGTACCGGCTCATGGCCGCGCTCAAGGACGGGCGGTCGGAGGATGCGCGCGTGATCGCCGCCGAGCATATGGCTTTCGCCGAAAGCTACATGCTCGAACGTGCAGCCGCGACCAAGTGACGCCCATGGCGGAACTGTCGGCCCGGTGGGGCATTGAGTTTTCATAGCGCCGTCAGGGCCGCGGATCGATCCGCGGCCCTGACGGCGCGTCTCGTACCAACAATGGAGGTTTCGACCCGGTTCATGTGTGGAATTTGTGGAGAAGTCAGGTTCGATGGCGGTTCGCCGTCGGTTACGGCAGTCTCGATCATGGCGGACGTCCTTGCCCCTCGCGGGCCGGATGCGTCAGGCGTGGTGGTGCGCGGGAATGTCGGACTGGGGCACCGGCGATTGCGTATTCTCGACCTCTCCGACAAGTCGCAGCAGCCGATGGTCGATTCCGACCTCGGCCTATCGCTCGTCTTCAACGGCTGCATCTACAATTTTCGCGAACTGAGGTTGGAGCTTGAAGAGAAGGGTTACAGATTCTTCTCGTCCGGCGATACCGAGGTCATCCTGAAGGCGTGGCATGCCTGGGGCGAGGAATGCGTCTCGCGTTTCCATGGCATGTTCGCATTCGTCATTCACGAGCGCGACAGCGGACGCGTCGTCATGGCGCGCGACCGTTTCGGGATCAAGCCGCTCTATATCGCCGAAGTACAGGGCGCCTTGCGCTTCGCTTCCGCCTTGCCCGCGCTCGTCAAGGCGGGCGGCGTCGACACCTCGATCGACGTGGCCGCGCTCCACAACTACATGACCTTCCACGCGGTCGTGCCGCCGCCGCGCACGATCCTGAACGGCGTTCGCAAGCTGCCGCCTGCGACCCTTCGCGTTTATGAACGTGACGGCAGCTTCGAGGACCGGCGCTACTGGGATCCGCCCTATCGCCGCCAGGCAGGTGACTCAGCCATAAGCCGCGAGGAATGGCAGGAACAGCTCCTCGACGCGCTGCGCATTGCCGTGAAGCGTCGCATGGTCGCCGACGTGCCGGTCGGCGTGCTTCTTTCCGGCGGCGTCGATTCCAGCCTGATCGTCGGGCTTCTCGCGGAAGCGGGCCAGCGCGGTCTCATGAGCTTCTCCGTCGGCTTCGAGGAGGCAAACGGCGAAAAGGGCGACGAATTCGTCTATTCGGACCTGATCGCCGGTCACTTCGGTACGGATCATCGCAAGATATTCGTCCCCTCCGCCGATCTGATGGGGGCCTTGCCCGGGACCATCGCCGCAATGTCCGAGCCGATGGTCTCCTATGACAATGTCGGCTTCTATCTGCTCTCGAAGGAGGTTTCGAAGCACGTCAAGGTCGTACAGTCGGGGCAGGGTGCGGACGAGGTCTTCGGAGGTTACCACTGGTACCCGCCGCTGATGAACTCCAACGACGTCGTTGCGGATTACGGCAAGGCCTTCCGCGACCGTTCCCACGCGGTCTTGACCACCCAGTTGTCGGATGCCTGGATTGCCGACCATGACGTGAGTAGCGACTTGCTGAACGAGCACCTCCTGCGCGAGGGTGCCGATACGCCCGTCGATCAGGCGCTCCGCCTCGACAGCAACGTTATGCTCGTCGACGACCCCGTGAAGCGGGTCGACAATATGACCATGGCCTGGGGCCTCGAAGCGCGCGTGCCTTTCCTCGACCACGAGCTGGTGGAACTTGCCGCGCGCATGCCCCCGGAGGAGAAGCTGCGCGACGGCGGCAAGGGCATTCTGAAGGACGTGGCGCGCCGGGTCATTCCGAGCGAGGTCATCGACCGCAAGAAAGGCTATTTCCCGGTGCCGCAGCTCAAATATATCGCCGGTCCGTATCTCGATCTGATCCGCGATACCTTGCGCTCGCAGAAGGCGCGCGAGCGGGGCCTCTTCCAAGATGCTTATCTTGACCGCCTGTTCCAGGAGCCGTCGGATCACATCACGCCGCTGCGCGGCTCCGAACTGTGGCAGGTCGGACTTCTTGAAATGTGGCTTGAAGCGCAGGGGGTATAGCATGAAGAAGTCGCGCGAGATCGCATTGCCGCGTCAACGCAGCAAGGGCACCAAGGCGGTCACGCACCGGCTGAACCGGTTGCGGACGCATACTCAGCCAGGGCGCGATGCCGAGGGGTCGAGAACCGCCGGAGGGGCGAAGCGGGACGTCGTGCTCGACTGCGGTTGGGGCAGGCTCCTGTTCGCGCAGACGTTTTCCGACGACGAGAAACTCTTGTCCGAATTGCGCGAGGAAGCCCCCTCGAGCCGGGACATTGCCTTCTACGTACGGGACCCGCATGTGCTTCTGTCACGGGCGCCACAGGAGATTTTCCTCGACCCCTCCCACACCTACCGGCTCGACCTGTGGACCTACCGTGCAAACACCCGCCGCACGCGAGGCATCACGATCCGCAGGCTCGCGTCGGAAGCCGATGGAGACGGCATCAACCGGGTCTATGCCGCTTGCGGCATGGTCCAGATCCGATCCGATTTCTTCTCGTCCGAGCGGGACGACCGGTCGCTGACCTATTTCGTGGCGCAGGACGACGCCACGGGCGAGATCGTCGGCACGGTCACCGGCATCGACCACCAGAGACTGTTCGACGATCCGGACCGCGGCGCTTCGCTGTGGTGTCTCGCGGTGCATCCGCAGGCGCGCCAGCCGGGCATCGGCGAACATCTGGTCCGCAAGCTTGCCGAGCATTTCCAGGCACGCGGCCTTTCCTATGTCGACCTGTCGGTGATGCACGACAATACGTTGGCGATCGGGCTCTATGAGAAGCTGAATTTCCGGCGCATGCCGCTTTTCGCCATCAAGCGGAAGAATGCGATCAATGAGAAGTTTTTCGCGATGCCACATCAATCCTACGATGCGCTCAATCCCTATGCGCGGCTGATCGTGGATGAGGCGACGCGGCGCGGGATCCATGTCGAAATCACCGATGCGGAAGGCGGGTTTTTCCGCCTGTCCCATGGCGGACGCTCGATTCATTGCCGCGAGAGCCTATCGGAACTGACTTCCGGCGTCGCGATGTCGATCTGTGACGACAAGGCGATTACCCGCCGCATGGTCTCCGCGGCAGGGCTGGTCGTCCCGGACCAGATCGAAGTGGATGAAAACGGCAAGGCCATTCAGGACTTCCTAAAGAAGCACGGCAAGCTGGTGGTCAAGCCGGCACGCGGCGAGCAGGGCCGGGGCATCTCGGTCGGCATCACGACGATGGAAGCGCTGGAGGAGGCAATCGCCTCGGCCCGTCAGGTCTGCGACCGGGTATTGCTGGAAGCCTTTTTCGAGGGAGAGGACCTCCGCCTCGTGATCATCGACTATACGCTTGTTGCCGCCGCGGTTCGCTTGCCGCCGCGGGTCATTGGCGACGGCCGCAGCAAGATCGCTTCCCTCATCGGGAAACAGTCGCGCCGCCGCGAGGCCGCTACGGGCGGCGAAAGCCGGATTCCGCTCGATGCGGAGACGGATCGCTGCCTTGGGGAGCAGGGTCTCGATCTCGAAACGATACTGGAAGAGGGACGGGAGATTACGGTTCGCAAGGCCGCCAATCTCCATGCGGGCGGTTCGATCCACGACGTGACGGAGATCGTGCACCCCGATCTTGTCGAGGCCGCCTGCCGCGCGGCGCGGGCAATCAACATCCCGGTGGTCGGCATCGACCTCATGGTCCGCGATCCGGCGGAACCGGACTACGTCTTCATCGAGGCCAACGAGCGCCCCGGCCTGGCAAATCACGAACCACAGCCGACGGCGGCGAGCTTCATAGAGCTGCTTTTCCCCGGCAGCCGCACGGCAGTGTAGCGGCCCGTCATTCCCGCGGCATCTCGCTGTCCATCAGCGCATCGAGCGGACCGGTCAGCGCCGTTCTCGGCGGCACGAGCTGCGGCTCGATCATGTGTATCTGCAAGGATGCTCTCGGTTCCTCGATCACTTCGAAGGCCTTGGCTATCATTCCCTCGATATTCTGCCGGATCATGATGACGGGGAAGGGGAGGAAGGAGGCGAACGGGTCGTAATCGTAGCAGCCGACGACGAGATCCGTGAAATTTTCGAGCGGATGCTCGGCCATGAAACGCAGCAATCCCTCGAAATTGATCGATGAGTTGACGAAGAAGCCGCGCGGCAGTTTTCCATGCTGTTCGTAGAAGGCTTCGAACGCCTTTCGCGCGTTGTCGGCGGCATAGCCGGTCGGCCATATGCACTCGTCCGGATCGCTTCCCAGCAGCTCCTGCTTCACCGCCCGAAATCCGCGGATGCGCTCGCGCGTGGCGTGATCATCGCGCCCGCCGAACAGGTAGAGATCGTCGGGCTCGAGCGGCCGCTCGGCGGGGAAGTGGCGGATGATCGCCTCGGTCAGGAGGCGGCCGCCTTCGAAATTGTCGCTGATGACCGACGGCACTTTCGTACCGGGGAGATCGATGTTGATATGCCTTAGGCCGGCCGCTTCGCAGACCTCGTGCACGCCATCGGGATCCGTCGCGCCGCAGATAAACAATTCGTCGATGGAATAGGAGATCAGCGTTTCGGCCGTCCTGCGCTCCTCCTCCGGGTCCCGGCTCGCACTGACAACGATCGGACATTGGCCCTTGCTACGCACATGCGCCTCGAAGGTCTGGGCAAGCGAAGAAAAGTAGCGGTTGTCGTGTACGGGCAGGAGCAGACCGACGAGGCCGGAACGGGAACTGCGTAGGCCCCGCGCTTGCCGGTTTGCAGTGTACTGGTGGGTTTCGGCGAGGCTTCGGATGAGCTCCGCGGTGCTTTCCTTGATCCGTCGCTTGCGCCACGTGCCGTTTAGCACCGCACTGACGGTAGAGGGCGAACTTCCCGACAGCACCGAGAGATCATAGATCGTCGCTTTTTTCCTGCCGCCGTTCGTCATCTGACCTCCTCCAAACCCCGGAAAACCGATGCGCACGTTTCCTGGAATTGCTCTAGTGCCGATTTCGGCTTGACGAAAAATTAAGTCTGAATGATAGTCATTGCACCATCGATTGTGCAAAAAAGAAATATCGATTGTGCAAGTTGTTGGTGCCGTCTGAGGAGGCGGCCGTCAGCGGCGGGATATCCCCTTCCGTGCAAAAGAATTAAGCTGGAGGCCGGCGCGTGAAGCGCCCGGGAGCGTTCCCCTCGGGGAAACATGTGGAGGAGAAACATGATCAAGAAAATTCTTGCCGCCGCTCTGGCGGCGTCGCTTTCGCTTGCGGGTGCCTATACCGCCGCGGCGCAGGATACGGGCAAGGTCGGTGTCGTCGTCAAGATCGGCGGCATACCGTGGTTCAACGCCATGGAGGCGGGTATCAAGGAGCGCGGCGAAAAGCTTGGCGTCGACGCTTTCATGGTCGGGCCGACCAGTGCCGACCCGGCACTGCAGGTTCGCGCGATCGAAGACCTGATCGCCCAGAACGTCAAGGTGATCGGCGTCGTACCCAACGACGCCAAGGTGCTGGAGCCGGTGCTCACCAAGGCCAGGGAAAAGGGCATCATCGTCATTACGCATGAATCCCCCAGCCAGAAGGGCGCGGATTGGGATTTCGAGCTCGCGTCCGCCACCGGCTTCGGTGAGGCGCATGCAAAGCTGCTTGCGGAGAAAATGGGCGGCAAGGGCGAATATGCCGTCTTCGTAGGCTCGCTGACCGTGCCGCTGCACAATGCCTGGGCCGACGCAGCAATTGAATACATCAAGAAGAACCATCCCGAGATGACGCTTGTCGGCGATCGTTATGGCGTCGCAGAGGATGTGGACAAGAGCCGTTCGACGGCGCTCGATCTGATCTCCGCTCATCCGGATCTCAAAGGCTTCCTTGCCTTCGGAAGTCAGGGCCCAATTGGTGCCGGGCGCGCTATCGAGGAGCGCCGCAAGGTCGGCGAAATCTTCGTTCTCGGGCCTTTCTCGCCCGGCCAGGGCCAGAAGCTCATCAAGTCCGATGCCATTTCCGGCGGCTTCATGTGGAATCCCAAGCAGGCCGGCGAAGTCTTCGTGACGCTCGCCGCCAAGCTCATGAAGGGCGAGGAAATCAAGGACGGCGAGGAAATCGAAGGTCTCGGCGTGATCCACCCCGACTTCGAAAATCGAAACATCATCGTCGACCAGCTCGTGCCGATCAACAAGGAGACGGTCGCCGACCTCGCCGCGATGGGTCTCTGAACGGACAGAAGTTGGGCGGGAGCCAAGCGCATCCCGCCCCACCAACGGGTTCTCCCGGCTGCTGGGCCGGCTCCGGCCGGCTTGGCAGATCCTCTGGAAACACCATCGATGGGCCTCGACAGCATGCACCAGTCGGCAAGCGCGGCGAGCACGGACAAGCCGCTTCTGTCTCTTCGCAACATCAACATGACCTTTGGCGGCGTCAAAGCACTGAAGAATGTGAGCTTCGAGGTGCGCCCGGGCGAGGTCCATTGCCTCGCCGGAGAGAATGGCTGCGGCAAGAGCACGCTCATCAAGGTGATCACGGGTGTCTATCGCCCCGCGGAGGGGGCGGTGATCGAATATGACGGCGAAACCTATCCGCATATGTCGCCGGTTACGGCACAGGACCGCGGCATTCAGGTCATCTGGCAGGATCTTGCGCTTTTCCCGGAAATGACCGTCGCGGAAAACATCGCCTTCCACGAGGTGCTCGGCGGCCGGCCGCGGCTGGTGGATTACGGCCGCATGCGTAGGATCGCGGTGGATGCGCTGGGCCGCCTCGGCATCACGCTCGACGTCGACCTACCGCTCAAGGAATATGCGATCGCCCAGCGTCAGATCGTGGCGATTGCCCGGGCGCTCGTCGGTGAGGCGAAGCTGGTCTTCATGGACGAGCCGACCGCATCGCTGACGCAGTCGGAGACGGACCATCTGCTCGAAATCGTCCGTAGCCTGTCCGCCTCGGGCGTCGCGGTCGTCTTCGTCAGCCATCGGCTTGCCGAGGTGCTGGAGATTTCAAGCCGGATCACGGTCTTGCGCGACGGCGCGCTGGTCGGGGTCTATCCCGCAGCCGGCATGACGCAGTCGAAAATCACCGAACTCATGACCGGCAAGACCTTCGATCAGCACGTCCGCGCGCGCCCGAAGACGGACCAGCCGGCCGTTCTCGAGGTTCGCGGCCTGACGAGGCCGGGCGACTTCGAAGACATTTCGCTGACCGTTCGCCGCGGCGAAACGGTCGGCATAACCGGCCTGCTCGGGGCAGGGCGGACCGAGCTGGCGCTCGCCCTCTTCGGCATGCTCAAGCCCGCAACCGGGACGATCAGTATCGATGGCCGGGAGGTCCGCTTCGGCTCGAACCGCGAGGCGATCAGGGCCGGCGTCGCATATCTGTCGGAGGACCGGTTGTCACTCGGACTCATCCAGCCGCAGCCGATCGCCGACAATCTCGTTATCGCCTCGCTGCGCAAGATTCTCTCAGGGGGTCTTCTTTCCGAAGACCGCAAACGAAGTCTCGTCTCCCGGTGGATCGCCGATCTCGGCGTCAAGATCGGCCATCAGGCCGACGCGATATCGACGCTTTCCGGCGGCAACCAGCAGCGCGTGGCGATCGCCAAATGGCTTGCCACCGATCCCAAACTGTTGATCCTCGATTCACCTACAGTCGGCGTCGACGTCGGGGCACGGGCCGGGATCTTCGACATCGTCGCCAAGCTCGCCGAGAGCGGGCTTGCGATTATCCTGATCTCGGACGAGGTGCCGGAAGTCTATTTCAACGCCGACCGTGTCCTGCACATGGCGCAGGGCCGCATCGTCGGAACTTATGATCCGCGCCAGTCGCGGCTGGAAGAGATCGAGGCGGCCGTCTATGCGTAGCTTGATCCGCACTCACGCGACGGAATTTTCGCTGCTGGCGGTGATCGTCATCATCAGCGCCGTGCTCTCCTTCGCGACGGCGAATTTCTTCTCGCTCGGCAACGCCTTCGATCTTCTGAACATCAGCGCCGTCAACATCATCTTCGCTGTCGGCCTCCTGGTGGTGCTGATCGCCGGCGGCATCGATATCTCCTTCGCCGTGGCCGCTTCCGTCGTCCAATACGGCACGGCGATCGCGCTCGGCTGGATCGGCGGCGGCGGTTGGATCTCCGGGCTTCTCATCGCGGGCTCCTTGGGCGTGCTGCTCGGCTGCTTCAACGCCTTTCTGATCCACCGCTTCCGGATCATTTCGATCGTCGCCACGATCTCCACCTTCAATATCTATTTCGGATTGCTGATGTTCTTCACCCGGGGCGTATCGATCTACGACCTGCCCGACTGGCTGACGGACCGCGTGATCCTCTTCGAGCGTGAAATGCCCGACGGTACCTGGATCGAGATCACGCTTCCGGTTCTCGTCATGATCGTCTGCGTCATTGCCACATGGACGCTGATCACGCGGACCACGACCGGCCGCCAGCTTTACGCCTTCGGCGACAATCCGGAAGGCGCCCGGCGCTTCGGCATCAATATCGGTGCCATGCAATTCATTGCCTTCGGCTGGCTTGGCCTGATGGCCGGCATCGGCGGTCTCATCCAGGCGCATTATGCTCAGGAAGTCGTGCCGAATGCGCTTTATGGCCGCGAACTCGACGTGCTCGCCGCGGTCGTGCTCGGCGGCGCGCGCCTCGGCGGCGGCAAGGGCACCGTGCTCGGCTGCGTGCTCGGCGTGCTTCTGATCTCGATCACCCAGAACGGTTTGAATCTGATGGGCGTGTCGCCCTTCGCCTTCAAGATGATCATCGGCGCCATCATCCTGATCGCCATCACCCTTTCCAACACGCGGATCGAGCGCCTGCTGCCTTTTGTCGGTCAGAAGGGAACGGGACGATGACCACAGTCTTCGAAAGGATCAAGGCCGCCATAGGGCCGGAAATGGCCGGTCCGGGGCTCGCCTTCGTGGCTGTCGTGCTCGTTTTCGGGATCGCCTCACCGCAATTCCTGAGCGCCGCGACCTTCGGCTCCGTCGCCTTCCAGCTGCCGGAACTCGGACTCCTGACGCTTGCCATGCTGCTGCCGATCCTGACGGGCGGCCTCAATCTCGCAATCACCTTCACCGCCAATCTTGCCGGACTGACCCTTGCCTGGGTCCTCAAGGCGAACGGAGGGGCCGACGCGGGCTTCGGCATCTTCCTCGTCGGTTCCCTCCTTGCCGTGATGGTCGGTGCGGCAAGCGGAGTCGTCATGGGCCTGGTGATCGCGTTCACACGCGCCCATCCGATCCTCGTCTCCCTGTCGATGATGATCTTCCTGCGCGGCCTCGGCGAGTTTCTGACGCGCGGGGGCGACATCTCCGGCTTCCCGCCCTTCGTCGGCGTGATCGGCCATGGCTCCGTCGCCGGCATTCCCGTGCCGCTGATCGTCTTCGTCGTCTGCGTGCTCGCCTGGCATCTGCTTCTCGGCCGCACAAAGCTCGGCTTCAACACCTATATGATCGGCTCGAATCTCGAGGCGACGCGCTATTCAGGCATCAACACGCGCAAGGCGATCGTGCTCGTCTACACGCTTTCCGGGGTCATGTGCGCGATAGCCGGCATCATCATGCTGGCACGCTTCAATTCGGTGCGCATCGGCCATGGCGAGTCCTACCTGCTGATCACGGTGCTCGCGTGCTTCCTCGGCGGCGTCAATCCGTTCGGGGGCTTCGGCCGGGTGATCCCCGTCTTCGTCGCGTTGGTGGTGCTGCAGCTTCTCTCGTCCGGGCTCAATCTCATCGGAGCCAACCAGCATCTCGCGACCGCCGTCTGGGGCATCCTTCTCGTCGGCGTGATGATCCTGCGTTGGGCCGTTTCCAGGATCAAGATTTCAATTGTCAGAAGAGGATCATGACGATGCAGGGTTTTGGCGTTCATACGAGCATGTGGACAATGAATTGGGACCGTCCCGGCGCCGAACGGGCGGTAGCCGCAGCGGTCAAATACAAGGTCGATTTCATCGAGATCCCGATGCTCAATCCGCCTGCCGTCGACACGGAGCACACCCGTGCCCTCCTCGAGAAGAACCGTCTGCGCGCGGTCTGCTCGCTCGGCCTGCCGGAGCGGGCCTGGGCCTCGGTTCGGCCCGAGGCGGCGATCGACCATCTGAAGATCGCGATCGACAAGACTGCCGATCTCGGCGGCGAGGCGCTGTCGGGCGTCATCTATGGCGGCATCGGCGAGCGCACCGGCGTGCCGCCGACCGTCGAGGAGTATGACAATATCGCCCGCGTGCTGCAGGCCGCGGCCAAGCACGCCAAGTCGCGCGGCATTGAGCTTGGCGTCGAAGCCGTCAACCGCTACGAGAACCACCTGATCAATACCGGCTGGCAGGCGGTCAAGATGATCGAGCGGGTCGGAGCCGACAACGTCTTCGTGCACCTCGATACCTATCACATGAACATCGAGGAAAAGGGTGTCGGCAAAGGTATCCTCGATGCCCGCGAGCACCTGAAATACATCCATCTTTCCGAAAGCGACCGCGGCACGCCGGGCTACGGCACCTGCGGCTGGGACGAGATTTTCTCGACGCTTGCGGCGATCGGCTTCAGGGGCGGCCTTGCGATGGAAAGCTTCATCAACATGCCGCCGGAAGTGGCCTATGGCCTCGCCGTCTGGCGCCCGGTCGCAAAGGACGAGGAAGAGGTGATGGGCAACGGCCTGCCGTTCCTGCGCAACAAGGCCACGCAGTACGGCCTGATCTGAAGGAGTGCAACGAAGGCGGTCGGGGAGAAGAGACGGTGGATGCGATGAACGATCGAGACAGCGGGGCGGCTCCGGTAGGGGTCCTCGATGTTGGCAAGACCAATGTCAAGCTGAGCGCGGTTGCAGCCGACGGGACGCTGGTCGAAACGATCAGCGTCCCAAATCCCGTCCTCCCCGGACCGCCCTGGCGCCACCACGACCTCACGAGGCTGGGCGAATGGGTTTTCGAGGCGCTGGCGGCTCTGTCGCGGCGCCACGGTCTTGCTGCCGTCGTAGCGGCGGGGCACGGCTCGGGCGGCGTTTTGACGGGTGCGGATCCGGACGTCGGCGATGGCGCCGCCCTCCCGATGATCGATTACGAACAGCCATTGCCACCGGATATCCGCGACGGCTATAGCCCGTTGGCCGGTACGTTTCTCGACCGCGGCAGCGCAACCATGCATGGCGCGACCCATCAGGCCCGCCAGCTCTACTGGATGGAGGAGCGCGAACCGGATGCTTTTGGGAAATCCCGCTGGTATCTCGGCCTGCCGCAATATTGGGCTTGGCGCCTTTCCGGTGTCGCCGCTTCGGAAGCGAGCTTTCTCGGGGCACAGTCGCATCTCTGGAATGTCGCCGAAAGGCGCTTCTCACCCATCGTTAGTGCCCGCGGTTGGGAGCGGCTGATGCCGCCCTTTGCGAAAGCCTGGGAGACGCTTGGTCCGATCCGGCCCGAACTCGTCCGAAGGTTCGGACTGCCGGCAGAAATGCGCGTGCTGACGGGCGGCCACGACAGCAGCCTAAATCATTATCGGTATCACGCCGCGGGACTGCGGGATTTCACGGTGATCTCGACGGGCACCTGGATCGTCGGCTTTTCACGCTCGACACCAATCGAGCGTCTCGACGAGCACCGTGGCATGACGCTCAACAGCGACGTTTTCGGAAACCGCCTCGGCGGGATACTGACCATGGGCGGACGGGAATTCTCCCATATCGCCGGTTCCAATCCGCCGACGGACGACGCACCCATCGAGGTCCTCGGGCGTCTGGTTGCGCAGCGGACCATCGCGGCGCCCTCCTTCGGCGACGACGATGGTCTTTTCCCCGGCAGCGCCGGAAGCGGGCGCATCCTTGGATCTGCTGCCGAGACGGCAATGGAGCGCAAGGCCCTGGCGCTCCTCTATTGTGCGCTGCTGACGGTGGAATGCATCGAGGCGCTTTCCGCGGATCGCCTTGTCGTGCTCGACGGCAGCTTCCTGCGCGATCCTCTTTATGCGGGCGTCGTTGCGGCATTGCTTCCCGAGCGTCAGGTGCGCTTCAATCTCGACGCCTATGGTGTTGCCGCCGGCGCGGCGCTGCTGGCCGGTCACGAGACGCGCGAGAAGCCGGCGCCGCTTGCCCTCAGCGAGCCCATCGATCTTGCGCGGCTCAATCCCGACCTTTCCCGCTATGCCGCCGATTGGCGCGCGGTTGCCCGAGCAATGCGGGGCAACAGAGATAAATTCGAGAACACGGAAGGAAATCTTCATGGCTGAGACTGAGACGGACAAGCTGGCACTCCGGCGGGAAATGGTGGACATCTGCCGGCGGATGAATTCGAGCGGCATCAACCAGGGCACGGCCGGCAATCTTTCCGTCCGCACCGATGACGGCTTCCTCATCACGCCATCCTCCATGCCCTATGACACGATGCAGCCGGACGACCTGGTGGAAATGGGCTTCGATGGCACCTATGTGGGCCATCGACCCTCATCGGAGTGGCGCTTCCATCGCGACATTCTGCGCGCGCGCACGGATATCGACGTGGTCCTGCATTGCCACTCGATCTACGCGACGACACTTGCCTGCCATCACAAGACCATTCCGAGCTTTCACTACATGACGGGGATTGCCGGCGGCACGACGATCCGCTGCGCCGAATATGCGACCTTCGGCACGCAGGCCCTGTCGGACAACGCGCTCGTCGCGCTTAAAGACCGCCTTGCATGCCTGCTCGGGCAGCACGGCCAGATATCGCTCGGCAAAACGCTGGAACAGGCATTGTGGCTTGCGATCGAGGTAGAGACGCTGTCGCGGATCTATGTCCAGGCCCTGACGCTCGGCGAGCCGCCCATACTGCCGGACGACGAAATGGAGCGGGTGATCGCCCAGATGCGGCGCATGAGCTACGGCCAGGCGCCGGACCCGGAGGGAGTGAACGACGTGGCGCGCCCGCGCGTGTCGTGAGGGCGGGCAGGGGGCTGGCCACTCCGCGTGGGTGATCCGCGGGGTGGGTGGGAGGCACTCTAAACCTTTGTTTTCCCGTAATTCCGGACGGAAAACCGCTACGCACTTTTCCTGGAATTGCTCTAGCCTTGGTATTCGAACTGTTCGTCGGTACTCGGCCGCCCTCCCGGAGTGAGGTCCAAGAGGGTCCACATCGGCTCAACAGTGCCCAAATGTCGTGGATCTTGCCCCGGATCGGCCGGCAAGAACAACAGTTCAGAAGCCCAGCTCAACCTAATTAGCCCGTCCGCGCCTTTGTGAAACACGGTGAGGACCGGCAATTGTTGGCCTTCCGCGTCCTCGCCGTGGTAGTCGCGTTTGAAGCTATTGTTCGCCGCAGAAAGAAGGTTCAGATTGCGCCAGCCCCGATGAGCCGCAAAGGCCGCAACCTGCTCTATCGGCGCCTTTGCAACAGCCGCGATGTTTGCTCCCAGACCCTCTACGTGCGGCACCGCTCCCTCCCAGTTGTCGAGGAGGGCAGTACAAGAGGGGCACGGCCCGTCTTCAATCGGCAGCTCTGCCATCGGCCCGCTGCTCGGTTTGGGCCGCTTATCGCCGCGATGGCGTGGGAACATATAGTGGTAGAGGATCAAGACATCGGTACCGGGCCGAAACAGTTCGGAGAGTCGCACCTTCGCCGGTCTCCCTTTTCCGTCGATGTGGTCGAATTCATAGTCCTCGGGAACGACCCCGCCCGGGGGGAGTGCTCGAATCTCTGCGGCCACAGCTTCCATTTCGCGCCTGAGTGCTGCTTCTCGCTGCAGCAGCTTGTCGCGAGCAGTGCGATAGTTCGAACTTTCGTTCGGAAACGTTATGCCCATGGGACCACTCCATTGAAGCGATGAACCGGAGTGTAACACAGCTTGAGGAGACCCGCTCAGCCGGCTGATCGGCTCGCCGGACGGCCGTCGTGCCGCAACACTGCCGTCAATACCGTTCAGCATCTCCGGCGCACAGTTTGCTTAGGTTCCGGTGAGACATAGACAGAATCGGCACGACGAATGTCGGTCTCGTCCGAGGACCTTCGCAACAGCCAACCTCGCTCGCATCGAAAATGCGCTACGGACCGCAAGCAGCAAGACTATCGCCACCCGGCTCGTCCTTGAACACCGCGCTGCTCGTTTCGCGCAGGCTTTAAAATGACGACAACCATTCCTCGGTGTTCATAACCTTCACTTGAACTGAGAAGCGCTTGCTGAGAAGTTCCAGCGATGCATCGTGCGTTTGATCGGTCGCACTGCATACCGCGTCCTTCAGCAGGATAACCTTGTAGCCGAGATCGATAGCCCCAAGCGTCGCGGCCAGCACGCAGATGTCCGTCTCGCCTCCTGTTACGACCAGTGTGCCGATATCCTGATGAAGTAAGGCGCTATGCAGGCGACCATTCGTCCAGGGCGAGTAGGTCCTTTTGTCAAAAATGCGCGCTGGCGGAACCAGTCTTTTCAGGTCCGGAACCAGATCCACCAAAACCGGATCAAGTTGGGTGGTCGTCATCATCGGCCATTTCTCGTAGTACGCCCGCCACATGCCTGGCAGTTCCTCAGGAGCGGACGGCGGCACAAAACGCGTGAATATCGTGCGCTCCGGAAACCGGGTTGCAATTTCAACAACCTGGTCGAATACCTTCGGCATCCATGTAACTTGCCAAGGAGTATCCTCGGCGAACATGCGCTGCATATCTACACACAGATGCGTCCACCTTTCTGGATTCATTTCGTACGCCGCGTCCTTATTCTGAGTGCGAGCCTGAGAGCGAACATGACGGTAAGAACTCCAAGAAAGGAGTGGAGTTCCAGCTCTCACGGTCTAGCGAGGTGTGCGAAACGTGCGCGGATTGCCCTGCGGCTGCGTTGGTATGGAAGCTGCTAGCCCCGAGGAATTGCCCAGCAGGATCTCGGTCCGCAACCGCTATCGAACAGGTGGCCAAATGAGACCGCCGCCTATCCGTTCTTTGACCCCGGCTCAGGATCGCTCCAGCTTCCCGTGTGCTGACGTCAGTCAGGCCGTCGTTCTGAGCCCGGTTGCGGCCAGTTTCAAGCAAGGGCCCTGGGTTTTAGTAGATCGGAGAGGCCGACCCGGTGGAGCATCTCAGCGCGAAGCCGGTCCAGAACGCTGAATCCCACATCGGCGCCGTCTTCGGCCGGGTCGACGTGCACCCTGAACGGACGCTTGCCGGACGCGGTGCCCACAACCCGAACAATGGCATCGGCAACCAGTGACACATCGGCGTCCGGCGGTACGATCGCGGCGAAAGCCTTCTTGATCTCTTCGCCGAGACCGGCATTCGGGCCGGCTTCATACTCGGCCTGGCGCGCGTGGTCGTCCGGTACGCCGGAATGGGCGAAGTGATTGGTGCCGCTCGTGAAGGCACCGGGCACGATGATCGACGTCTCGATGCCCCAACGCGACAGCTCACGTGCGTACTGCACAGCGATGGCATCCATGGCCGCCTTGGCGGCGAAGTAAGGGGCAAGATAAGGCGGCGTGCCGCCTGCCGAGCTTGAACTTGAGATCCAGATGAGAAGCCCATGCTTTTGCCGGCGCATGTGCGGCAGCGCCGCCCGGTTGACGCGTTGGGTGCTCAGTACATTGATATCGTAAAGCTCGGCGAACTGCTCTGGCGTGAATGCTTCGGCGGGTCCGAACACCATGTGGCCGGCATTGTGTATCAGAACGTCGATGCGTCCGTCTTCGCCAATGATCTGATCGATGGCCCTGTCTACCGAAACCTGCGACTGGACGTCGAGCTCCAGGGTGCGCAGGTCAACGTCATTGTCCCTGGCAAAGCCGGCTATAGCTTCAACATTGGACGCGTTGCGGCCGACAATGTCTCGCATCGAGGCGTATACCCGGTGGCCGGCTCCAGCGAGGGCCTCGGCAGTCAGGCGCCCGAAGCCGCTCGATGCCCCGGTGATCAGAATGATTTTCTTCGACATGGTGCGTTCCTCACTTGATGTGCGTTTGTTGATGCCTTGGGAGTCGTATCCTGGACCCCAGCGTGCCCAGTCGCGGGCGGATCGCGCCAGCACGCCTTGGAGTTTGAGGACGCGTCAGATGATGCCGCCATTGGCGCGCAGCACCTGGCCGTTGACCCAGGCACCGTCCGGTCCTGCGAGGAAGGCGACGGTACCCGCTATGTCCTGCGGAGTGCCGAGCCGCTCGAGCGGGGCGAGCTTCGCAAAGCGGTCCCTGACCTCGTCCGACTTGCCCTCGAGAAACAGGTCAGTAGCAGTCGGTCCGGGCGCTACGGCGTTGACTGTGATGTCGCGGCCGCGCAATTCCTTCGACAGCACGTGCGTCATAGCCTCGACGCCGGCCTTCGCGGCGGCGTAGATGCCGTAGCTCGGGTGCAGCAACCCAACCTGGCTGGTCGACATATTGATGATGCGACCTCCTACGCGCAGGCGTTGCGCCGCCTCCCGCAGGGTGTTGAACGTGCCTTTCAGGTTTACAGCGATGACTCGGTCGAAGACCGCATCACCGGTTTCCGCAATAGTGGTGAGAGGCATGATGCCGGCATTGTTGACCAAGACATGGACTCCGCCGAAAGCTTCCTCCGCCGTGGCAAACAGGCGCCTGACGGCCGCCGGATCGCTCACATCGGCTTGCGCCGTTAGCGCCTTGCCGCCAGCCGCCTCAATTTTTCCGGCAACTTCTTCAGCGGCAGCGGCTTTGCCGGCGTAGTTGATGACGACCGTGAAGCCGTCACTCGCTAGACGCGCCGCAATTGCCGCGCCGATGCCTCGCGACGCGCCGGTGACGATCGCTACTTTGTTCGTTTCCATATGCTTCTTCCTTCGTGTGGTGCGCCGAAGCGGGTAGGTGACGACGGAAATATGACACTTCTCGCAACGCGGATAATGGTGCATAGTCCGGCATCACTATCCGGAAGAGTCGAATAATAGCCATGGACCGTTTCGATGCTATGCGAGTCTTTGCCCGCGTCGCCGAAAGGCGCAGCTTCACGCTGGCGGCGGAGGACCTTGGACTGCCCCGTTCGACAATTACCGATGCCGTCAAACAGCTGGAGGGGCGTCTGGGCGTGCGCCTGCTGCAGCGTACCACGCGCGTCGTCCGGACCACCTTGGATGGAGAAGCTTACTATCACCGCTGCGTCAGACTCATCGCCGATCTGGAAGACGCCGAGGCCGGCTTCAGCGGCGCTAGTCCGTCGGGTCTGTTGCGTGTTGATGTTCACGGTACGCAGGCGCGCCATTTCCTGCTGCCTGGCCTACAGGTTTTTCTCGATCGTTATCCCGATATCCGATTGCACATCAGCGAAACCCACCAGCCGGTGGACATCGTGCGCGAGGGGTATGATTGCATCGTGCGCGCGGGCCATCTCGCAGACTCCCCGCTGATCGGCCGGAAATTGGCCGAGCTGAAGCGCGGCACCTTCGCGAGCCCTGAGTACCTCGCTCGCTTCGGCACGCCCCACGTCCCCGAGGACCTATTTGACGGTCACCAAATGGTGGGGCTCCTCTCCTCCGATACGCCCTCGGTTGCGCCCTTTGCATTCGTCGTCGCGGGCAAGGCGCGCGAGCTGACGCTGCCAACTGTCGTCACGGTGACTGGCCCCGAGACGAACGTCGCATCGGCCTGTGCCGGTCTGGGACTCATTCAAGTCCCGCGCTATCGGGTTGCTTCCGAGCTTGCGAGCGGCGCGCTCGTAGAAGTGTTAACGGATTTTCCGCCATCGCCACTGCCAGTGCACGTCCTTTATTCGCACACGCGTCAGCTTTCGCCCCGCTTGCGCGTGTTCATCGATTGGATCACTGAGCGATACCGGCTCCGCGAGAGTTGATCTGAACCGAGGAAAGGCCAACGGTCTCCCGCGATCGGCGCCCTGACGTCATGCCTCGGGTTTGAGCGCACGGGGCTCACCGTCAGCCGATCCTGTAGAAATCTGGTGAATCAACAAGTCCATCGATGCGAACTGTTTGTGCGACTTTTACTTAGATCTTTCTTTGATGACCAACCTTTTCCCAGAGGTAATAAGAACCTGCCGTGTTCGGATGTTACGGAAGTACATCGGTGCAGATGCTCTCCGTGCGTGGAGGACAGGCCAAAGACTTACAGCTCCGGCGCGAAACGTCGCGTCGACCGGGCGTGAGCACCCAGTGGTGCGCGGTTGCCTGGGCTGAGGCGACGCCAAGGTTGGTCCCTGTTACTTCCGGAACTGCCGCAGTGGCTTACTCCGGGTATTCAGTAACAACGGGATTGCGCGTGCGGGCGGAACGAGGACGGCGCGCGCGGGACGAGCCTTTGCTGCCACATCCCGAACAACGAGGCGGTGACTCTGTCGCAGCCGCCGCATTGGCGAGTGTCCACCGAAAGGCCGGCACTCAGACCAAGAGGGAAGCACCATGTCTAAGACGTCCTTCAACATCAATCCGTCGGCCATTCTGACCACGGCGCTAGGCACAGCCTTCTTGAGCTGCGCGGCACAGGTGGCCGGGGCAATCCACCGGCGCCGGCAAAGCGGTCGTGCACGCGGGTGCACTCTGCAGGAAATGCCGGATTACATCCTCAAGGACATCGGCGTGACGCGCTTCGAAATTGAATACCTCGTCAAATCTGGACGAGCCTGCAGATGGCGCCAGAGCGAGTGAAGCGGCCGAATGCCACCGTCTCTGTCAGATCGAACCATTGAGAATGACAATGGGAGTGACCATGAAAATGCACCTTCTCTCCAGCGCTCTGTCCGTAGCGATCCTCTTCGCCGCCGCTCCGGCCCTTGCCCATGACGCGAAGTACCACCTGGCGAAGAACACTGAGCTGAAACAGTTCAGCGGCAACCAGCTTCCGACGCCAGGTACCCAGGGCGCACAGGTGCCTCTGTGGCCAAATCTAACCAGTCATCGCTCCGCCGCCTCTACCGCCAGCAAAGATGCGCAGGCTTACGTCGACCAGGCGATGATGCTGAGCTTCGGTTTCAACCATGCCGAGGCTGCGCGGAGCTTCAAGCAAGCTCAGAAGCTTGACCCATCTTGCGCGATTTGTTTTTGGGGCGAAGCGCTCGTGCTCGGCCCGAACATCAACGCACCGATGGATCCCGACGCAAATGCTGTGGCATTGGCCGCGGTGGCGAAAGCCGTGGCCTTGGCGCCCAACGCATCTCCGCGTGAGCAAGCGTTGATCGCCGCCCTGACCCGCCGCTATGCTCCAGACACCGAACGTACAGTTCTTGACCAGGCCTATGCAGAGGCCATGGCTGAAGTCGCAGACAAGTTTCCGAAAGACGACGATATCGCCGTTCTCTATGCAGAGGCGTTGATGGACCTGAACCCTTGGGATTACTGGACCGACGCCGGCGCAAAACCGAAGGGAAAGACTGCGGCGATTATCTCGACGCTTGAGCGGGTGCTAGCGCGCAACCCGGACCATGTTGGCGCGATCCATCTTTACATCCATGTAGTCGAGGCCTCGACTACGCCCGAGCGGGCGGAGCGGCACGCCGATCGCCTGGCGAAGATGGATATCGGAGCCGGTCATCTGGTTCACATGCCCTCTCACATTTACTATCGGGTCGGACGTTATGCGGATTCGCTTGCGGTAAATCGCCGTGCGGTTGCAACGGATGAGTCTTTCTTTCAAGCGGTGGCACCTGAGGGGCTCTATGCCGGCGGCTACTATCCACACAACATCCACTTCCTGCTGGTTTCGGCACAAATGGCCGGTGACGGGCCGACTGCCATCGAGGCGGCGCAGAAGCTCTCAGGGGTAATTTCGGACGAGCTCGCGCGCGCTGCACCTGCGTTCGTTCAGCCGATCAAGGCCGCGCCCCTATTCGCGCATGCCCAGTTCAGCGATCCGGAAACGATCCTCGCGGTTGCGCGTCCGACAGGCGACTTCCCATTCGTCGATGCCGCCTGGCATTATATGCGCGGGGTTGCTCAAGCTCGGCGCGGTGAGCTTGATGCTGCTCGATCCGAGGGAGCGGCGATTGCCGAAATCGCCCGTTCAGCTGACTTGAATGCGCTAGAGGACGGCGGAATGCCCGCTGCTGACGTACTGGCAATAGCCGGGCACGTCCTTACCGCGCGGATTGCACAGGCGGCTGACGATTGGCCGGCTGCCGCTCGCGCCTTCGCGGATGCAAAGAAAGTGGAGGATCGCCTTTCATATATGGAGCCGCGCCACTGGTACTACCCGATCGGTCAGTCGCTCGGAGCGGCTCTGTTGCGCGTCGGCGATCTCGATGGGGCGGAAAATGCCTTTCTCGAGAGCCTCGTCCTTGCTCCGAACAATGGCTGGGCCCTGTTCGGCCTAAGCGAGGTCTATCGCGCACGCGGCGACGAGGTCTTGGCTGAAAAAACGTCGCGCCGATGGCGTGATGCATGGGTAGGCAGCACGTCGATGCTGCGCCTCGACCGGCTTTGACAGTCTCGGGGCGAGGAACGCGCGCCTTTGGCCGCCCCGGTCGGCCAAAGGCAAAGACGCCAGGTGCTGATCAGCATTGGGCCGGGGTGCAACCCATGTTTACGAGAAGCAGCCAGTCGGCCAGCTGAAACTCAGGGTGCACACGTCAAATAGAAAGCCAGCTTCCGACGAACTGGTATCGACGCTGGCGGCGCAGTCCAGCAACCCAGCACGATGAAGATAATGCCTCGCACGAAACGATTGAAGCAGGATCTCCGGGTCCGCGCGGCCGCAGCGTCGGTCAATTCCAGCGGCTTTTGACGTTGACCGGCCGCACGTTCACGCTGCATGCGGGGACCAATTCCTGAATTGCATCATCCAAACCAGACCCATCACATGGAGCGGATGAGGACGGCGCGTGCGGTTTCGTCTGGGTTCCGAAATCGGGATCTAGCGGTGGAGGATGGCCTCCGCCGCTTTTTCCGCAATCATGATGACCGGCGAGTTCGTGTTTCCGGAGACGATGCTGGGCATGATCGAGGCGTCGACGACACGCAAGCCATCAAGACCATGAACCTTGAGGGAAGGGTCCACCACCGCCATCGGATCGCTGCCCATCTTGCAGGTGCCCACCGGGTGGAAGATCGTCGTCGCGATGTCGCCGGCGCGTCGGATGAGCTCATCCTCGCTTTGGAACTCCGAGCCCGGCAGCATTTCTGCCGGTCTAAATCTTGCGATGGCCTTCGTCGCCATGAGATTGCGAGCGTGACGGATCGCATGTGCCGCAAGCAGCCGGTCGCCGGGGGTGGACAGATAGTTCGGCCGGATGTCCGGCGCGGCGGATGATTCCGCTGTCGTGACATGCACGCTCCCCCGGCTTTCCGGTCTCAGATTGCACACCGAGACCGTGACGGCCGGGTATCTGTGAAGCGGCTCTCCCAGCCGGTCGGTGCTCAGTGGCTGGACATGGTATTCGAGATCGGCGGTCGCGACCGACGGGCTGCTCTTTGCAAATATGCCGAGCTGGCTCGGCGCCATGGAGAGCGGACCGGAACGCCTCAGCATGTATTCGGCGCCCATTCCGATGCGGGAAAAAATGCTATGATAGAGCTGGTTCAGCGTCTTCGCGCCTTCGATCCGGAAGACGGTGCGGATCTGAAGATGATCCTGCAGGTTTTCGCCAACCCCGGGGAGGTCGTGGACCACCTCTGCGCCGGCTGCGGACACGACGTCCGGTCGGCCCACCCCGGATAGTTCGAGGATTTTCGGCGAGTTGATCGCGCCTGCAGAGAGGATGACCTCGCGCGTGGCGCGCGCCACCTGGATGCGGCCGTTCAACCGGAAGCGCACGCCCTTCGTCCGGCGGCCGTCGAAGATCAGACGCTCTGTCTCGGCGCCCGTCAGCACCCGGAGATTTGGCCGCTTCATGGCGGGGCGCAGGAAGGCCTTGCTCGTGTTCCAGCGCACGCCGCCGCGCTGATTCACCTCGAAATAGCCGGATCCCTCGTTATCGCCGGTGTTGAAATCCTCGGCCTTCGGAATGCCAAGCTCTTCGGCGGCATCGCGAAAGGCGTCAAGGATCGGCCAAGACAGACGTTGCCGTTCGACCCGCCACTCTCCGCCGGCGCCATGCATCGGCGACTTGCCGCGGAAGTTGTCCTCCGATTTCAGGAAATAGGGCAGGACATCGTCCCAGCCCCAGCCGGTATTGCCGGCCTGGCGCCAGCCATCATAGTCGGCCGCTTGCCCACGCATATAGATCATGCCGTTGATCGAAGAGCAGCCGCCGAGCAGCTTTCCGCGAGGATAGGGGAGGCTGCGGCCGTTGAGGCCGGGCTCTGCGGCCGTCCTCATCATCCAGTCTGTGCGCGGATTGCCCATGCAGTAGAGATAGCCGATCGGCACATGCACCCAGTGATAGCGGTCGCTGCCGCCGGCTTCGAGCAACAGGACCCGGTTTTTCGGGTCGGCGGAAAGCCGGTTGGCAAGCACGCAGCCCGCGGAACCGGCGCCGATGACGATGAAATCGTAACTGCCCGCGTCGGCGATCGTCTCGTTCATGTGTGCGTTCACGCCGCAACTCCCGCCGTGATGGCCTGCATTGCCGAAAGCCGTCGCCAGAGCGGCGTCATGACGTCCGCGATGTCCTTGTAAAGTGCGTATCTACGGGCATAATGCGCCTCCAGAGCTCTGTTCGGAAGGTAGTGCCGCTCGGTTTTCACCATCGCGGCCGCACCCTCGGCGAAGTCGGAGAAAATGCCGACGCCGGTCGCGGCGGCGATTGCCGCCCCCAGGGCGCCCGTCTCACGCGAGCCGGCGACGGAGACCGGCACGCCGATGACGTCGGCGAAGATCTGCGGCCATATGAGGCTGCGTGAGCCGCCGCCGGAAAGTACCGCCTCGTCGAAGGCCGCACCTGCTTTCCGCATCGTCTCGATGTGCTGGCGGTGTCCGAAGGCCACACCTTCGAGAACCGCGCGGACGAGGTGGCCTTTCGTGTGCCAGCCGGCGATCCCATAGAACCCGGCGCGAGCGCTGCCATCCTGCTGGGCGCCGTAGAGATAGGGGTGATAGATGGGGTCGTCGGAGGCCGGATCGCTTGAGGAGGCGAGCTCGCAGCAGAGGTCGAAGGGCGAGCGCCCATCGGACCGCACCTCGGAAAAGAACTCTCGCACCAGCCATTCGAGGTTCGCGGCGGAGGTCGCGCTGGACTCGATCGCCATGTAGCGGTCGCGGTCGAAGGTCGATGACATGAACACCGGTCCCTGGAGCTCCGGGCGTTCGATGATCACCTGATTGATGCTCCAGGTTCCGGCAATGATCGAAGCCGCCCCCGTGCGGGTGACCCCGGAGCCGATCGCCGAGGCGACCACGTCGAAGAGACCGCCGACCACCGGCGTTCCGGCGGCAAGACCCGTCCCGGCCGCGGCCGCTTCGGTGATGCGGCCGGCGATTTCGGCGCTTTCCACCAGCGGCGGCAGGAGGTCCATGGATTCGCAGAGCCCGTAAGCTGCCATGAGTTCCCGGTCGTAGTGCCGGCCGGCGACGTTGAGCAAACCGCAGCCGGTCATGTCCGAGACGTCGCTGACGCGGGCGCCTGTCAGCCGGTTGACGATGAAATCCTTGCAGAGAAAAATCGTGCCGATACTGGCGAAAACCTCCGGTCGGTATCGTTTCATCCAGGCGAGCAGGGTGGGGGTCTGCGAAGGCCAGGGCCGTTGCTGGCCGATCGGATAGGTTCGGTCGCCGACACCTTGCGACGTCCACTCTTCGACAAGCGCCGCCGCCCGGGTGTCGAGCGATTGGATGCCAAGAAGCGGACGCCCCTCATGGTCGAGCGCGTACAGCCCATTGCCATGGCCGGCGCAGCCGATCGCCGCGAGTTCGCCGGCGTCAATCCCCGCCTCATCGATACATCTGCGGATGACCCGGCGGGCATTCTCCCAAAGTTCGTCCAGGTCGCGCTCGACATGCCCGGGGTACGGCATCCGGCTGTGCCCTTCCGCCGCGGCCGAAGCGATCTCCTTGCCCTTTCGGTCGAAGATCACCGCCTTGATGACGGTGTTGCCGGCGTCGAGGCCCAATAGATAATCTCCCATGCTGAACCCCTCCCAAGGTCCGTTATCCGATCAACTTTGACGATACAGTGCAAAAGCCTCTTCGCCGCTCGCATTGTCGTGCACGATCGCCATCAATGCGCGCACCACGGCTTTCGGATTGGAGTGCTGATAGATGTTGCGTCCATAGACCATGCCCATCGCACCTTGCTTCATCAAGGCCGCCGACTTGTCGAGGACGGATCTCAGATCCTCCTTGCCGCCGCCGCGGACGAGAACCGGGCAACGCGCCGCTTCGACCACCCGGTGGAATTCGTCCGCATCGTTGGTCGGGTCCGCCTTGACGATGTCGGCGCCCATCTCCCGGGCAAGCCGTGTCAGCGTGACGATCTTGTCGGCATCGCCATCGACCATGTACCCGCCATGCTCGGTCACCGGTTGCATGACGAGCGGCTCTATCATCAGCGGCATGCGGTATTTGTCGCAATCGGCCCGGACGCGGGCGATGTTCTGCACGCATTGGCGGAAAAGATCCGGTTCGTCCGGAAGCATGAACAGGTTGACGACGACGCAGGCCGCATCCATCGCCAGCGCCCCGATCAGCGGCTCGGCTTCGTTCTGCAGCACCGCCCACATGTCGCGGTGGCGGATGCGGTTATAGGGATTGCCCATGTCGATGCGCATGACGAGCGCCGGCTTGTCCTTGCCGGGAAGATTTTGCAGCAGATCGGCCTGGCCGTAGTTCATCTGGATCGCGTCGGGCGCAGCCGCGGTGAGTGCCTTCACCACGGTCTCCATGTTTTCGAGTCCGCTCAAGAAAGACGGTTCGTTGCAGACACCGTGATCGATCGCGACGTCGAGGCAGCGTCCGCGGTTGAACAGGCGGTTCATCCGCACCTTGCTATTGGTTCTCATGCTAGTTCTCCTTCGTCGTAGGTTGCGCGGCAGCCTGGACTGAGGCCACGGCAAAAGATTGCGGTATCACCCCGCCGCGACGGCCTTAGCCAATGGGGGTGGCATTCGGGCTGCAAGGGCTTTCTCGTCGACCCCGTGCCGGTCTCGCAGGAGCGCAAGGCACCGGTTCCGCTCACTCAAGCTGCGCGCCTCGGACCAGCCCTTCTCCCCCGTCAGCAGTTCAAGCGCAGCGTCGAGAATGGCCAGCGAGAGCGTGCCCGAGATGGCGAGCGTCGTGCGGCGCAAGAGCAGATCGTCCAGATGCTCGACCGCCTCGTTGCGGATCAGGAACAGAAGTTCCCGCATCGTATGACCGGCGCCAGGGATCGCGGCATCGCTTCCCTGGCCTATGAAAGCCGCCAGCGCCTCCGCTTCCGTTCCGTAGCGGGAGAACAATTCGGCGACGTGCGGTGGCGGCAGGCCGCAGCGAGCAGCCAACGCGGCAATCCAGCTTTCGCGGTCGGCCGGAAATCGCCGCCCCCCGCCGATGGCGCGGTCGGCCGTCGAGACGCGGCGTGAAAGGCCGAGGCGTTCCAGCGCCGTGTCGGCGGCAAGTTCGCCGAAGGAGCGAAAGGTCGTCCACTTGCCGCCGATCATGCATAGTACCGGCGTGCCGGCGCTCTCGATCGTGGTGCAGAAATGGTCACGCGGGATGCGGCCAGTGAAACTGTCGCTGCTGGCGGGCAGCGGTCGCACGCCGGAGAACTGGTAGACGATTTCCTCCGGCCCGATCTCGATGCCGGGCAAGACGAAGGCCAGCGACTGCAGGATGTAGTCGCGTTCTTCTTTCTCGCACCTGACCGTCCCGGGATCGTCGACCCGGATGTCGGTCGAACCGACCAGCACCTTGCCGAAATAGGGAAAAAGGATGCAGATGCGGCCGTCCTCGTTCTCGTAATAGATCATGTGATCGCCGAGCGCGTCGCGCAGATGCACATTGTCGATGATGAGATGCGATCCCTTCGTGCCGCCCATCAGCGGAGCGGAGCGGTGGTCGGGCGGCAGCAGAGCGCCATTGGTGATGTCGATCCAGCCACCGGTCGCGTTCACGATCAGACTGGGCTCGATCTCCACGCTGACCCCCTCGACGTCGTCGGCAATGATGTATGTGCCGGCCTCGTTTCTGCGAAGCTCGGCATAGTTCAGCGCCGCCGCCTCGGTCGAGGCGGACAGTCCGTCCTGCAGGAGCTCCATGCCGATCCGCTCGGGGTGGCTCACCCAGGCATCGTAATAGGTGGCGGAACTGCGTATCTTCGGGTTGAGCGCCGGCCATTTCGCCAGCGTCGCGCGACGGCCGCGGAACCGGTGGCGCGGCATCAGTGCCCGCTTGCGCGTCAGCAAGTCGTAGATCGAAAGCCCGGCCTTGATCGCGATGGCCCCGCGGCGGCTCGGCCGGCGGCTCAAGCCGAGAAAGCGGACGATGCCATTGGCAAGGCCGGAGAATATGTCAAAGACGGGAACCGTCGTCGCAAGAGGCGACACGAGGTGCGGCGCGTTCCTGAGCAGCCTGTCGCGCTCCACGAGCGACTCCTTCACCAGCGCAAACTCGCCGTTTTCGAGATAGCGCAGGCCGCCATGCACCATGCGCGACAGCGCGGCACTCGCGCCCGAGCAGTAATCGTGCTTCTCGACGAGCAGGACGCGCACCCCCTGCAGCGCGAGCTCGCGAAAGACGCTGAGCCCATTGATGCCGCCGCCGAGGACGCAGACGTCCACCTTCGGGCTCTGGCGGAGCCCGTCCAAAATCTCTGTCCTTGTCATGGGGCGGTCCGTTACCTGTCCATGTTTGCCAGCTCGGCCGCTATCGCAGCATCGATCGCCGAGAGGGCCTCCGCGCTGAGCCGGATCGTGCCGGCTCCTGCATTGTCGAGCGCCTGGGCGGGATTACGCGCGCCGCAAAGCGCGAAGGTGATGCCAGGCTGCGCCAGGGTCCAGGCGATGACGATCTGGGCGATCGATCCCTCGTATTCTTGCGCGATCGGCCTTATCGCTTCGGCGAAGCGCGTGACCTTCTCCCGGTTTGCGACGGAGAAACGCGGATTGTTCCTGCGCTGGTCGTCGCCGGAAAAGACGCGTTCGGGCCCGATCGAGCCGGAGAGAAGGCCCAGAGCGAGCGACGAATAGCTGAGCGTCGCCACTCCGTTTGCCATCGTGACCGGCAGGAGTTGCGCTTCGATCTCCCGGTCGAGCATGCTGAACCGTTCCTGGATCGCATCGAGACCGCCGATCTGCACATAGATCTGGAGTTCTTCCAGGTTCACATTGCTGGCGCCGATCGCCCGGATCTTGCCGGCGGCGCGCAGGTCCTCGAGCGCCCGCATGGTTTCCTCGATCGGTGTCGTCGGGTCTTGCCAATGGGTGATGTAGAGGTCGATATAGTCGGTGCCGAGCCGTCTGAGGCTCTGTTCCACCTCGTGGAAGATCGACTCCCGGCCGAGATGGCGGTGGACCGGCCTGCCGTCCTGGTCGAAGAAGTGATTGCCCTGCTGTGTGTGCCAGACGAGGCCGCACTTCGTTGCGATAACCGCCTTGTCGCGGCGCCCGGACAGCGCCTTGCCGACGATCTCTTCCGCCCGCCCGAGCCCATAGGCGGGTGCCGTGTCGATCAGCGTCACGCCTGCATCCAGAGAGGCCTGGATGGCGGCGACCGATTCCCGCTCGTCCGTGCCGCCCCACATCCAGCCGCCGATTGCCCAGGTGCCGAGGCCGACCGCAGAGGCCGCGACCCCGGAGCGGCCGATCTCCCGCATGATTTGTTGTCCATTCATGAACGCTCTCCGCCTTCCTTGGCCAGTTCGAGAATGCGCGCTCCCGTCGCCTGATCCGTGACGAGCGTGTCCAGATGATTGCCGCGCATGACGCTTAAGATCGGCCCCGCCTTGCTGGGCCCGCTTGCGACACCGATCTTCGTCGGGATCGAAGCGAATTCGGAGAGCGTCAGCGAAACCAGACGCCGATTGAGTCCGTAGCCGCAGACGCGCCCGTGATCATCGAGCAGATGCGCCAGCAGTTCGCAGGAGGCTCCGGATTGCTCGATCGCCTCGCGATCGGTGCTGGATGAGGGGTGCAGGTCGTAATAGCTGGAGTCGTCCGAGAGGATCGAGCCGATGCCCACCACGGCGATCTTCGCGTCGCGCGCCCGCTTGAAGACGTCGGCAACCGAGCGCATGCCGAGCAGCATTTTCCGTTCCGCTTCGCTATCGGCAAAGAGCGGCGCGTGTATCTGGAAAGAATGCCCGCCGAGCCGGTCCGCCATCAGGGTGGAGACGTGGTTGACGTCGGTATAGTGCTTGCCCTGGACGCAGCCGGTCGCGGGGATAACCTCGATATCAAAGCGGCGCGAGGGTTGCAGGCCGGCAACGACGGCGCTTACCCCCTTGCCGCCGGTGATGCAGATCGTATCTCCGTCGGCGATCTGTTCGAGCATAAGCCGTGCCGCGGCTTCGCCGACCGACTGGAGCGCGATCTGAGGGTTGTCGGAGACCGTCGGCACGACGACCGCGCGGCGGATACCTCCGAGCGCCAGCAATTGTTCTTCGATTTCCACCAGTGGCTCGACCGGCGACTTGATCTTGATCTCGACGAGACCAAGCTGGCGGCCGCGCTTGATGAGGCGGTTGACGGTCGCATGCGAGATTCCGAGCTGGTCGGCGATCTGCGCCTGCGTCATGCCCTCCAGGAAGTGCAGCACCAGGGCTTGATGCATCTGCCTGGCGATGACCATTTCTTCGCGCGGGGCGGACATGGATTTCGGTTTGGCGTTCGGCATGTCAGAGAGCCTTCCGCTTGTGCAGCAAGTGATCGATGGAAACCGCGGCGAGCAGTATGCAGCCCTTGATCATATCCTGCCAGTACACCGAAACGTCGAGCAGGATCAGCGAGCTGGTGACGACGGAGAGCAGGGCGATGCCGAGGATGGCGCCGAGGATCGTGCCCGAGCCGCCGTTCAGGGAGGCGCCGCCGATCACCGCCGCGGCGATGATGTTGAGTTCCATGCCGACGCCGAAGGTCGGCGTCGCGGCGCCGAAGCGCGACATGTAGATCGTCCCCGCGACGCCGGAGAGTGTCGCACACAGCACCGTCACCCAGAACTTGACGTCCTTCGTCTTGATGCCGGAATAGAGCGCGGCCTTCTCGTTGCTGCCGGTATAGAAGACCTTGCGGAAGGCGGTCGCCCGGCGCAGAAGGAAATCAAAGGCGCCGACGACAGCGATGAAGATCAGGATCACATAGGGAACCCCGAAGAAAGTACCCTGACCGACCGCCTTGAATGCCGGCGGCAAGGTGAAGAGCGAAAGCGGTGTGCCCTTGGTGATGACGAGGCAGAGACCGCGCACGATCACCATGGCCGCAAGCGACGTAATGAAGTGGTTGAGCCCGACCACGGTGACGAAGAAGCCCATGATGCAGCCGATGGCGGCACTGGCAGCAATCCCGACGAGCGACGCCGTCCAGGGATCGACTCCCATCAGAAAGAGCGAGCCCGAGAGCACCATCGAGAAGCAGACGACGGAGCCGACCGAAAGATCGATGCCGCCGACGATCAGCAGGATCGTCATGCCGACGACGACGATGCCCTCGACCGAGAAGGACATGAGCATCGCCCGGAAATTGCCGAGAGTCAGGAAGTGCGGCGAGGCGAAGCTCATGATCACTGAAAGCGAAAGGATGATCGCAATCAGTCCAGCCTCGCGCATCGTGCCGATCCGCTTCCATGTCGGCCTGCGCGTTTTTTGCGCAACCGCCAATGTATCCACTGCCATAGCCCTGTCTCCCGCTTCTTCAGGCAGCATGCCCGGATGCCTTCAAGTTCGTTTCGGTTGCCGGGCCGATGCCGGATGCAAGCCGCATGATCGCCTCCTCGGTCATTTCGTTGCCCGATACCTCGCCTGCGATCCGGCCCTCGCGCACCACCAGGACGCGGTCGCAGAGGCCGATCAGCTCCGGCAGTTCGGACGAGATCACCAGAATGCCGATGCCGGCACGGGCAAGCTCGCGCAGCAGGCGGTGGATTTCCGATTTGGCGCCGACATCGATGCCCCGCGTCGGCTCGTCCATCAGGATCACCTTTGGATCGACCGCCAATTGCTTGGCGATCGCCACCTTCTGCTGATTGCCGCCCGACAGCGAGGAGACCGGCATATCGACGCCGCCCATCCGCACGCCAAGCCTGCGGGTCAGGTCTTCGGCGAGCGCTCTTTCCTCGCGGGAGTTGAGCAGGCCAAGAGAGGTCAATGCCTTCAGATCGAGTGCGGCAATGTTCTGGGCGATCGAGAGATCGAGGAAAACGCCGGATCCTTTCCGGTCCTCCGAAAGATAGACGACGCCGGCCTTGGCCGCGTCGGAATAGCGCCGTAGACGAAGCACCTTGTCATGCAGCCGGATTTCGCCTTGCGTCACCGGTCGCAGCGCGCAGATACCCTCGGCAATTTCCGTCCGTCCGGAGCCGATCAGGCCACCGACGCCGAGAATCTCGCCGTGGCGGAGCTCGAAGCTGACGTCGCGGAAGCGTTCGCCGGCGCCGAGATCGCGGACCGAAAGAATCGGCTCGCCTAGGCGTTCGGAGGAAGGCTGCTTGTCGGGATAAAGCTGGCTGATCTCGCGGCCGACCATCAGCCGGACCACATCGTCAGGAGTGACGTCCGAGACCATTTCCGTCGCGACATAGCGCCCGTCGCGGAAGACGGTCACCCGGTCGCAGAGGCTGAACACCTCTGCCATGCGGTGGCTAATATAGATGATCGAGATGCCGCGCGCCTTGAGATCGCGGATGATGCCGAAGAGCACCTGCGCTTCGGTCTCTGTCAGCGCCGCCGTCGGCTCGTCGAAGATTAGCACTCGGCAATCGAGCGTCAGTGCCTTGGCGATCTCGACGAGCTGCTGACTGGAGATCGGCAGGTCGCCGACCTTCTGGCTGACGTCGATCGGGGCCAGACGATTCATCACGGCCTGCGCGTCGCGCTCCAGCTGGGCGTAGTTCATCAGAGCCGAGCGACGGCGGTTCGTCGCCGCCATGAACATGTTTTCCGCGATCGTCGCGTCAGGGCAGAGTGCGATCTCCTGATGCACGAGGCCGATGCCGAGCGACTGTGCGACCGCGGGCGAGGCGATCTTTACGGGGGCGCCTTCGATGAGGACTTCCCCTTCCGACGGCTGCAGCACGCCGGCAATGACGTTCATCAGTGTCGACTTGCCGGCGCCGTTCTCGCCGCAAAGCGCGTGAACTTCGCCCCGTGCGAGCCGAAAGTCTACGGCTGTCAACGCCTTGACGGCGCCGAAATGCTTGCTGACATTGCGGATCTCCAGCACGGTCTCTGACGTCATCGCGTTTTCCCCTCCCGCTTCGTCGGCCGCCCGGAGCAAAGATCCAGGCGGCCGCCCATGCGATCTTATTCCTCGATGCCCTTGGTACCGCGGCGTTTCAGGTACTTGTCCCAGTAGAAATCGTCGGCGTTATCGGCCGTGACAATCGACAGCCCGTTGTCGACGACGGGGATGCTCATCGGATTGAAGCCGGAGCGCTTGGCATCGTTCATTGGGTCGATGAGTTCGGGGTGCTTGGCGAGCCAGAGCAGCAGGAAGCCCATATAGCCCTGCATGCCCTGGTTAGGATTGATCGAGCCGAAGACCTCGCCCGCCTTGATCATGTCGAGTATATTGGCGTTGACGTCGGCGCACATGACGAGCACTTTGCCGCCCGTTTCCTTGTTAGCCTGCGCCGCACCGATCGCGGAATTGGCCTCAGGCATGAAGACCGCGCCGAGATTCGGGTTGGCCTGGATGAGGCTCGTGAGCCCCTGATAGGCCTTGTTCGGGTCCTGGTTGGAAGCGGCCCGGCCGACGAGCTTCATGTCGGGCCATTTCTCCTCCATGCGGGCGATGAAGGCCGCGATGCGCTTGTCGTGATTGTCCTGGCCGGGATTTTCGAGGACCGCATACTCGCCCTTGCCGCCGAGCTTCTCGGCGATCTTGTCGGCGGCATAGATACCTTCGCGGGTATTGTCCGAGGTGATGTAGGATACGCGCTTCGACAGGGGCGAATCCGCGGCGAAGGTCACGACCGCCGTGCCCTGGTCGGTCGCCCGGTTGATAGGCTCGATGAACGGATCCGAGTTCATGGGGTGAACCAAAATGCCGGCCGGGTTCTGCGCCAAGGCTTGATCGAAGCTGGCGATCTGCTTGTTGACGTCATATTCCGGCGTTCCGGTGTATTCCGTCTCGCAGCCGAATTGCTGGCCTGCCTGCTTGAACATTTCGTAGACCGGGAACCAGTATTCGACGCCCGATACCATCACGTTCATGACGTATTTTTCGCCCGGCTTGCAGCGGAACGGGTTTTCTGTCGCGGCGGTGGCCGTACCGGCAAGAAGCGTGGTTGCGAGGACCGCCATGGCGGTCGTGCTGAGAAAATTGCGCAAGAATCCTCCTCGAGGCCGAAGCCCCTCCCAAAAAGCGCATCGGCGCGCAAAAGCGGCCGCTGTGTTCGTGAAGTCCGTTCTTCCTCCTCGAAGTCCGGTAGAGGCAGGTAACTCTAGGAGAGGATGCGTGTCAATATATTTCGCATACTGAAATATATTTCACTGCAGCAGCTTCACTTGAGCCGATATGCCGGGCTTGAAAGCGCCTGGCCTAAAAGAGCCGGTCATTGCTATTCTGCTGCGATGACCGAGGACGCCGAAATCCCGCTGACCGGCGGAGAGAGAACCGCTGTCACACGCCGCGGCTCTGTCGTCCTGCGGGAGGCGGGCCCCTGGACCCGGTCGGTTCATGCGCTGCTAAGGCATTTGCGTGAGGTCGGCTTCGAAGGCGCGCCTTGCGTCGTCGGTGATGGCTTTGACGAGCACGGCCGTGAGGTCCTGACGTATATCGACGGGAAGGTCATCAATCCGACGCCCTGGTCGGACGAGGCGATTTGGGGATTAGGCGATCTCATTCGCCGGTTACATGAGGCGGCTGCAACCTTCCGGCCACCACCCGACGCCGTCTGGCGTGGCTGGTTCGGTCGCAGCATCGGCAAAGCGGACATTATCGGCCACTGTGACGCAGCGCCCTGGAATGTGATTTCCCGCCACGGCAATCCCGTTGCGCTAATCGACTGGGAGGCGGCCGGTCCGGTCGACAGGCTGACCGAATTGGCCATGATCGCCTGGAACAACGCGCAGCTCTACGATGACGACGTTGCCGAGAGAAACCGTCTGCCCGATACCGAAAGCCGGATGCGACAAGTGCGCCTATTCGCCGATGGATACTGCCTCGCGGCGCCGGAACGGCATCGGCTCGGATACAGGATCATTGAGTTCGCCGCCGAGAGCGCAGCGAACGAGGCCATAGAACAGGGGATCACACCTAAGACCGAGCATGTTCCGCGCGTCTGGGGGATCGCTTGGCAAACGCGCAGCGTCGCATGGTTGCTGCGAAATCGCAGCGCTCTCGAGCGCGCACTTGTATAAGGATGGCGAGCGCCTGTCGACGCAGTACCTCCGGCATTGCCGCTCAGGCTCGCGGCCTGCCAGCGACAGAGCGCATATTGTCGAGGAGGACCGCAATCAGCAGGATGAGGCCACGCACCACGTACTGATAGAAGGCCTGGATGTTGAGCAGGTTCATGACATTCTCGGCAATTCCCATGATCAGAACGCCTACGACGACGCCGGTCATGGTCGCCCTGCCGCCGGCAAGCGAAACACCGCCGAGAACGCAGGCGGAAATCACCGAGAGTTCGAGACCGGTGGCCGCATTCGGCTGACCCGAGGTGATGCGCGAGGCGAGCAGCACCCCTGCCACCGCGCATACCAGCCCCTGGAGGGCGAAAATCCAGATGCGCATCCGCGCGACGTCCACGCCGGCAAGCCGGGAGGCTTCCGGGTTGCCGCCGATCGCAAGCGTGTTCTTGCCGAAGACGGTACGGTTGAGCAGGAAGCCAAACACGATGAAGAAGAGAGCCATCACCCAGATCGGCGTGGGCACGGTCAGGAACTTCGACAGGGAGAGCTGATAAAATACCGGATCGTTGATTCCGACCGCGCGGCCGTCCGACGCGATCAAGGCGAAGCCGCGTACGATCTGCATCGTCGCCAGCGTCGTTATGAGCGCATTGATGCGGAAACGGGCGATCACGATGCCGTTCGCGAGGCCGACGATCCCACCGCAGGCAAGAGCCGCCAGAAGACCGAGCACTATCGAGCCCGTCGCGTTCGACGCCATGACGGCAACCATTCCCGAGAAGGCTACGGTGGAGCCGACTGAAAGATCGAAGTCGCGCGACGCCAGGCAGAACATCATGGTGCAGGCGACGACGCCGATGGTCACCACTGACTGCAGCAGGCCGAGCATGTTGCGTTCGGTGAGGAAATTCGGAACCGTCAGCGCCACCACCACGAAGGCGGCGGCAAAGATCACCAGCAGGCCCTGTTCGCCGAGAAGAAGTTTTTTCAAGGAAGTCGTCATGGTCAGCTTACCTGTTCGGGAAGGGTGGCCGTCGTGGCTGAGGCATCCGGAAGTGCTGCTGCGAGAATCCGGTGTTCGTCAAAGTCGCTCCGGTCGATTTCGGCCGCGATCCGGCCCTCGCACATCACGAGAATGCGGTCCGCAATCCCCATAACCTCCGGCAATTCGCTAGAGATAACGACGATCGCCATGCCTTGAGCCGCAAGCTCGTAAAGAATTTCGTAGATTTCCGATTTCGCGCCGACGTCGATGCCGCGGGTCGGCTCGTCGATCAGAAGCACCTTGACGCCCTCTTCCGACAGCCAGCGTCCAAGGATCACCTTCTGCTGGTTTCCGCCGGAAAGATTGACGATGTCCTGGTGACGCGAGGGCGTGCGCACCCGCAGCTTCGCGATGAAACGCTCGGCAAGCTCCGCCTCCTTACCCTTGTCGACAACCCCGAATGGCGAGAAATGACGGCGGGAGGAGATCGCCATGTTCTCCTCGATGGAGCGCCCTTGGACGATGCCATCGAACTTCCTGTCTTCCGGGCACAGAACGACGCCGGCACGGATCGACAGCCGCGGGCTGTCCGCCGGCACGGCAAGGCCGTCCACCAGAACCTTGCCCTGCCGGCGGCGATCGGCACCATAGACCAAACGGGCCATTTCGCTGCGGCCCGCGCCGATGAGGCCAAAGAAGCCGAGGATCTCGCCGGCGCGGACGGTAAAGCTGATCGGCTGGGGCAGGTTGGCGCCGGAAACGCGTTCGACCGTAAGCCTCGCGGCTCCGAGCGTCCGGGCGCGCCAACCCCAGATATTCGAAATTTCGCGCCCGACCATTTCAGCGATAATCTGCTCGCGGCGGACTTTTGAGATGTCCGGATGATGGGCTGCAAGCCGGCCGTCTCTCAGCACAGTCAGGCTGTTGCACAGACGGAAGATCTCGTCCAGCCGATGCGAGACATAGAGGATGACCGTACCATTCGACCGCAATCTGTCGATCAGGGCGAAGAGGATTTCGCTTTCTCGCGCTGAGAGCGAAGAGGTCGGCTCGTCCAAGGCAATCACGCGAGCGTCGGTCATCACCGCTTTGGCGATCTCGACCATCTGCCGCTCGCCGATCGACAGGGACGCAACCTTCGCCTCAGGATCGACGTCGATACCGATTTCGGAGAGTCTGTCGGAGACGACGCGGATCAATTGTCGACGGTCGATGACGCCGGCCTTGCCGGGGAAACGGCCGAGCCAGAGGTTTTCGGCCACCGTCAGCTCCGGTACGAGCTGCAGTTCCTGATGGATGACGATGACGCCTGCGTTGAAGGCATCGCGTACGGAACGATAGTGCTGCGGCTCGCCGTTTATGCGGATCTCGCCGGTGTCGGCCGCCTGGTCTCCGGAGAGCACCCGTATCAGGGTGGACTTTCCCGCTCCGTTTTCGCCCATCAGCCCGTGAACGGCGCCCTTTCGGACAGAGAAGGAGACCTCCGACAGCGCCTGGACGCCGGGATAGCCCTTTGAAATCGATTGGAATTCGAGAAAGTCCTGCATTGCAGCGCTCCGAGAAGGACGCCCGGCGGCTTGGCAACGCCGGGCTCGTTTCAGTCGGCAGGGCCTACTCGATCCCGAGTTCCTTGCGGACGGCCTCATAGTTGTCGCGCAATGCAAGCTGGCCCGCGGTCAGGATCAGCTTTTCCGGTTCCTTGCCGTTGGCGATCCACTCATACATGTTGAGGGCCGTCTCGTAGCCGTGGCGCTTTGGCGAGATGATGACGGTGCCGAAGAAGCCCGTCGCGGAAGGCTTCTTGAACTCGTTGATCGCGGAGTCCGCGCCGCCGATGCCGATGCCGATCATGCTGTCCGCGGGGATGCCGACCGTCTCGGTGGCACGCACTGCACCGAGCACGGCTTCGTCGTTGAGACCGACGGCGACCCACTTCTTGATGCCGGCATTCTTGTTGAGAACGACTGTTGCGGCATTGAGAGCGGCTTCGGTGTCGGTCTTTGCCTGCGGCGCGTCGAAGACATTGGCTTCGGGGAAGCCGTTCGCCTTAAGAACGGAGAGCGCGCCTTCAACCCGGTCCACGGCGGTTGGGAGCTGGTCGTAGGAAACGCGGATCGCGCCGACTTCCTTCATGTCCCAGCCGCGCTTCTTGATCTCCGCGACGATCGCCTCGCCCACCGCCTCGCCGATCTTGGTGGCGGAGATGCCCATATGCGGCACGTCCTCGATGGGGCTGCCGTCGGCATTGACCAGCCGATCGTCGACCGTCATCAGCTTCAGATCGTTGGCTGCCGCCTTGGCGACGATGCCGGGGCCGAGCTTCACGTCGGGGGTGCAGATGATGAACCCCTGCGCACCTTGGGCGCCGAGATTGTCGATGGCCGACTGTACCTTTTCGCCATCCTGGGCTCCGATCTTGACGAGCGTGAAGCCCTTTTCCTTGGCCGCCTCGTCGGCGAATTTCCATTCGTCCTGGAACCACGGCTCCTCAGGCTGCTTGACGATGAAACCGATCTTTACGTCGGCGGCGAAGGCGGATGTTGCAGCAAAAATCGCGACGGTGCCGGCCAAAGCGACGGCCTTGATAAAGCGCATGATTTCTCTCCCTATTCGAACTGCTCCCAGCAGCCGCATTTGTGTATGATGGAAAGATCATACTTGTCAATTGCTCTGGTATGATGAATGATAAGCGCCTGTCTGATAAAGCGGCCGAACGAAGGGTCGTCACCTCGGCTCAATTGCGATAAGCATCGCCTCAAGTCCGAAGAAAATAACCGCCGCGCATGGAGATTTCGGTGCAAGGACAACAGGATCAATCGACGGAGCCGAGCGGCGCGCCTTCTCGCCGGCCCCGTGTCCAGAAGGATGTGACGCGGGCGATCGCCGCCGAGATCTGCGGTGACGACTATCCGGCAGGCAGCTTTCTGCCGCGGGAGAACGACCTGTGTGAGCGCTACGGCGTCAGCCGCACGGTGATACGGGAATCGCTGAAGATCCTCGAATCGAAGGGCCTGGTGCGCGGTCGCTCGCGCGTTGGTACCGTCGTCTGCAGCAAGGACGAGTGGAACATACTCGACCAGCAGGTCCTGGAGTGGATCGGTGACCGAATTTTTCAGTTCGATCTTCTGAACTGTATTCTGGAAGCGCGTCGTGCGATCGAACCGATTGCTGCGGAACTGGCTGCTGCGCGTGCGACGGTGCAGGAAATCGCCGCCATTGAGCGCGCCTGGCAGCAGATGAGAGACGCCGAAGGCGACATCGTGAAGTTCACGGCGGCGGACGTCGCCTTCCACGAATCGCTCTTGAAGGCGAGCCACAATCAGGTGTTCCAGCAGCTGGCGAGCATCATCCAGGCCGGCCTCAAATTCTCATTGCAAGCCTCGAACGAGGCGGCGGACACATGTGGCGATGCCGTGGAAATCCACAGGCAATTGGTCGAAGCGCTGCGGATGCGCGACACGGCAGCAGCACGCGCCTGTTCGTGCCAGCTGCTGGACCTCGCCGCCCGCGATCTCGCCGTCGCCGTAAAGCGGCACTCGCCGCCCGCCTGACCGCGCAAACGATTAGCTGCACTCTCTGACAAACTGGACGCATTTCATGAAAATCACAAAGCTGACGACCTATATCGTTCCGCCGCGCTGGCTGTTTCTCAAGATCGAGACCGATGAGGGCGTCGTGGGGTGGGGGGAGCCCGTGGTCGAGGGGCGCGCGCTCACGGTCGAAGCTGCCGTTCACGAGCTTTCGGACTATCTCGTTGGCAAGGACCCATTCCTGATCGAGGACCATTGGAATGTCCTTTATCGAGGCGGCTTCTACCGCGGCGGCGCCATCCATATGAGTGCGCTCGCCGGCATCGATCAGGCGCTTTGGGACATCAAGGGCAAGGCCCTCGGTCAGCCCGTCCACTCTCTGCTTGGCGGCCAGTGCCGTGACAGGATCAAGGTCTATTCTTGGATCGGCGGCGACCGCCCGAGCGATGTCGCGAACAATGCGCGCGAGGTGGTCGCCCGTGGCTTCAAGGCGATCAAGCTTAACGGCTGTGAGGAGATGCAGATCGTCGACACCAACGAGAAGATCGACAAGGCGGTAGAGACGATAGGGCTCATCCGCGATGCGATCGGCCCTCATGTCGGCATCGGCGTCGATTTCCACGGGCGGGTCCATCGCCCGATGGCGAAGGTTCTCGCCAAGGAGCTTGAGCAGTTCAAGCTCATGTTCATCGAGGAGCCCGTCCTTTCGGAGAACCGCGAAGCCCTGAGGGAAATCGCCAATCATTGCTCGACGCCGATCGCACTCGGCGAAAGGCTCTATTCGCGCTGGGACTTCAAATCGGTTCTCTCCGACGGCTTTGTCGATATCATCCAGCCGGACCTTTCTCATGCCGGCGGGATCACCGAATGCCGCAAGATCGCCGCTATGGCCGAGGCCTACGACGTGGCGCTGGCGCCGCACTGCCCCCTCGGGCCGATTGCCCTTGCCGCCTGCCTGCAGGTCGACGCGGTCAGCTATAACGCCTTCATCCAGGAACAGAGCCTCGGCATCCACTACAACGAGGCGAACGACATCCTCGACTACATCTCCAACAAAGAGGTCTTCGCTTACGAAGACGGCTTCGTTTCCATTCCGCAGGGTCCCGGTCTCGGCATCGAGGTCGACGAGGCCTATGTGATGGAACGCGCGAAGGAGGGGCATCGCTGGCGCAATCCGGTCTGGCGCCATTCGGACGGCAGTGTGGCCGAGTGGTGAGAACTAGGCGCCGATCGAAGGGGGGCAGGGATGAGTGACCGGCTTAAGGGTAAGCGGATCATGGTGACCGGTGCTGCGCAGGGTATCGGCCTTGCGATTGCCGAAGCGTTCCTGTCGGAGCGGGCGGCACTCTTCCTCCTCGACCGCGACGGTCCCCTGCTTGAAAAGGAGGCGAAGCGCCTGCAGCGGCAGGGGCAGTCGCTCGCCTACGCCGAGGCCGATATTACGGATGCGGAGGCGATCGAATCAACGCTGTCGGCAGCCGCTTCGTCGATCGGTCCAATCAACGCGCTCGTCAACAATGCCGGGGTCAACGTCTTCTCGGAGCCGCTGGAGATGAGCAATGCCGATTGGCAGCGCTGTTTCGACATCAACCTCCGTGGCGCCTGGAATTGCTGCAAGGCGGTTCTCCCCAGCCTTATCGAGCAGGGCGGCGGGGCGATCCTCAACATCGCCTCGACGCATGCATTCACCATCATTCCGCACACATTCCCCTATCCAGTCGCAAAGCACGCGCTAATCGGTATGACGAAGGCGCTCGGCATCGAATATGCGTCGAAGGGGGTTCGCGTGAATGCGCTGGCACCGGGTTATGTCTTGACCCAAAAGGCGTACGACTACTGGAACAGCTTTCCTGACCCGGCGGCAGCCGAGGCGGCAACCCTGAAGCTTCACCCGGGCGGCCGCATTGCGACGGCAGAAGAGATCGCCCGCGCCGCCGTCTTCATGATTTCGGACGAGTGCCCTTTCATGAACGCGACGTGCTTGACGGTGGATGGCGGGCTCAGCGTCCTGCATCATCCGGCTTGAAGCCGGCGCCGCCACGGCAGGCGCCCACAGCCGTGGCTGGCGACCCGCTCGCCCATTGCCCGAGTAATAACGCTGAAGCACGTGGCGGACTGATTCCGATCGATGGCCGAGTATGTCGACGGCGACGTGTCGATGGTATCGGAATTCCTTGACCTCGTGTCGCTTGGAACCGCCTTTCCCTTTCAGGAAATGTCGGCAAACGATCGTTGTGAACGTCGCTAGAACGAGTCCGCTGGCGGTGAAGGATTCCGTGGCTTTGACAGGTGAGCGCTCCTGTAATTATCGCTACTGGGCCCAGCGGTAGTAAGTGCCGGTGAAACCAGACCTCTGGACGACGGAAAATAGATGCTTTGGTTCCGTTTGTGAAAGTCTCAGCTGTTGAGCTCTGCCACGTGCTCAAAAAAACTGGTCGTTGACAATTTTGATGAAAATGCCCCTCTTGCATTGCCTCGGAACCAGATTTGAGAGGCAAGTTCATGCAGCATTTTCCGTATATAGGCTCCGGTCCATATTGCTACGCGAACGCCTTCGCGATGATGTTTGGCAAACACGCTCCATCCACCGCAAGCATCGAGTTCGCCACAGGTAGCCCTTTCGGGATGCAGCTCGTCGGCGGGTCTCTGCCCTTCTTCGATCCCTTCGGCTGGACGCCTGAGGCTGGCTTCAATGCCGCTCTCGATGCCATGGGCTGGACGTCGTCCGTCATGAGTGCCGGGAATGCCGGAGATGCACTCGAGCGACTCCGATCTCAACTCGTCCACGGTCCAGTCTGGGTCGGTCCGGTAGAGATGGGCTGGCTTCGGTACCAACCGGGCAAGGACGGCCCAATCGGCGCAGATCACTTCGTCGTCGTCATCGGCATCGCGAATGATAGGGTGCAGTTGCATGATCCGCAGGGATACCCATTCGCAACATTGCCGATCGGCGATTTCCTGACCGCATGGCAGGCGGAAACCATCGACTATGGAACGCCCTTCACCATGCGTTTCGGTTTCCGACAAGTACGCGTTGTTGATGAAGACGATGTGATCAGAGCGTCGCTGCCTGCCGCGATCAGGTGGTTGTCCATGCAAAGGCCGCCACACCTCCCCGAAGGCACCATCGGTAATGGCGAGGCGGCCGAGGCATTGGCGAGCATAATCGACGCGAGGTGCGACGAAGACTTGCGTGCACACCTGATCCACTTTGCAATCCGCGTTGGCACTAGACGGCTCGCCGATGCCGCCACTTGCCTTTCCCGGATTGGCTATACAGACGCTGCTCATATTGCTTCGGAGCAAGCGGCCATGATAGGGGCATTGCAGTATCCCATTGTCACCGGCAAAGACGCGGAAGCGGCAGATCTGCTTAGGCGGCTGGCACCGACATACCAGCTTCTTCTGGAGGCTTTGCGGTCGCGCTGACCTCAGTCGCGTGGCCGTTTTCCAAGTTGCGAGCCGAAAGGCAGCTGGCCCGAAAGACTATAACCCCCCCTTTGGGCGTGCACCGTGGCACGAGCAGGCTCGGGTAACTGCAATGGGCAGAGAGCAGCCGCACCCTTGAGAGTCTTTGGCGCAGCGGATCTGACAGATTTCCCCCCGCTACGGAAATGGCTGTCGTTTACATCAGCGGGGACAGCGCGGCCGAGTGGGCGATCAACGGCGTCCCGAACGACATAATGCTTGAGAAGCCGTTCGCGATGGCGGAGATGATAACTGCTGTTGACCAGCTTCTGAACGACCGTTCGACCGGCCCTGCAAGCGCCTGAATTCCGCCCCGCGATGTATTGCTGGTGGCGGCTGTCGAAGGAAGCTGCTGATCAAGATGATTCCGGGTCGGTTGGATCCGGATGCTTGGCGACGGCGAGACTGGCATCCTCCAATTTGCCTGCAGTTGCTTCCGGTGCGCTGCCAATGATGGCGCGGCGTAGTGTTTCCGCATACTCCCGTCCTTCATTGGCCCGCCTTCTGTTTGCGGCGGCGGCGGCGGCGAACCCGCTACGATGCGCATCTTGCGCCATTTTTTCGCTGAGAGTCACCCTTTCCTCGATGATCCGAAGGGCAACTCTCAGAGTCTCGTCGACGGCGCCTTCCGACTCCGCAGCCAAAGCCTCGGACGTATAGGCATGCCCGACTTGACAACGAAATCGCAGCGGCGGCCAACTCTTGATCTGCGAGAGTACGCCGCCGCAGGCCGGACACGAGATCGGGACCGGGTTCGCAATGGTTAGCATTGTCTCGGAACCGATCTGTCGGCCGAATGCGATATCGACCTCAAGTCTGATTTCGGCGGGGACGGGAATTGGCGGACCGGCCTCTTCGCCGGTGAGCTCAACGAGGAGTGCAGCGAGACCGTCGAGAGGAGCGCGGTAATCGACGTCGCTTGCCCTTAGGGCGCCCATTGGCATGTCCGGCGCAACTGCGTCGCTTGGATTCTGGACGACTGTCACCCCACCGCACCGCTTGAAATCGGCAAGGCCAGCGGCCCCGTCGTTCAACAGCCCCGTGAGTACGACCGCGACTGACCGCGGTCCGTATTTCAAACCGATTGATCGAAAGAGAGGGTCAACCGCCGGTCGGGCCAGGTTCTCGCGGGGCCCGCGGCCAAGCCGGATGACGCCGTCAATGACGAGGAGGTGGTGGTCTGCCGGCGCAACATAGACGTGCCGGCGCTCTACAGCCTCCCCGTCAACTGCAGTCGTTACAGGAATTCCGGAATGCGCGTTGAATATCTCGGCGAGTAGATCTTTTCCGCGTGCGCCGACATGTACGACGACGAATACAGCGGCGGCGAAGTCGCCCGGAAGTTTGCCAAGCAAGTGCTTCAGGGCTGCCACCGCGCCAAGCGAACCTCCTATGGCTATGACGTCTCGGCGGCCCATCGTATGCTCCATCGGGCAAAAACGTTCGACGAGCGGATAAGTTCGATCGCGGTGAGAATCTTAGTCGGGGAAGGGAAGATTTTCCCAGCCGATACTATCGGCGCCGATATGTCAGCTGATATAAGAGGATCGTGCCGGATGCGTATAATGGTGGCCACCTCCGGCCTCGAAGGTTGCCGATATTCCCCGCAGAGGAAGCATAGCCGGGCAGGCGGCTCGTTCCTGTGCGGTGCCGGGAGGATGAGCATGGGTCGAGAATTGGATCCTCCGATTGTCGCAATCGGAGCCTCTGCGGGTGGCATTCAGGCTCTTCAGACCTTCTTTGATCTTATACCGAATGACACGGGCGCCACCTTCGTCGTCATTGTCCATCTCGATCCGCACGCCAGAAGCGAGCTTGCGAACATTTTGGCGGCACGGACGCGCATGTCGGTTACACAGGTCGAGGACCAAGCGCGCCTTGAAGGCAACCACGTATACGTCATTGCGCCGAACCGTCAGCTTAAGATTGCCGACGGTACGATAACCGCGCTCCCCTTCGAAGAGCCGCATGCCCTCCGGGCGCCTATTGATCTTTTCTTTCGGTCGCTCGCCGAGGAGCATGGGAGCGAACTTGCGGTCATTCTCACTGGTGCCGGGGCGGACGGTGCGATTGGGGTGAAGGCTGTCAAGGAGGCGGGCGGAATCGTGCTCGTCCAGGATCCTGAAGAGGCAGAATATGCCTCCATGCCGCGCAATGCCATCGACACTGAGGTTGCAGACTTCGTGCTGCCTATCCGGGAGCTTCCTCATCGGGTGGCTGAGTTGCTCGCCGATCGTGATCAACTTCCGTCCGAGCCGTTCCACGCAGACGATGACGATATGATCGGGCGAATTCTCGCCCATGTGCGCGGCCGAACCGGACACGATTTCTCCCAATACAAGCGGGCTACGATTTTGCGGCGTATCGGACGGCGAGCGCAAATTGCCAGGCGGGAGACCTTTGCGGACTACTACAACTACCTGCGTGAGAATCCCGAAGAAGCCCAGGCGCTGTTCAGCGACTTTTTGATTTCGGTTACGACGTTCTTTCGCGATCCCTCGGCTTTCGAGGCTCTTGCCGAACGAGTCATCCCGCAATTGTTTGACGGAAAAGAAGTCGCCGACGCGATCAGGGTCTGGGTTCCGGGCTGCGCCACCGGTGAGGAAACCTATACGATGGGCATGCTTCTGCTTGAGGAGGCGGCACGCCGCGACCTTTCGCCGGAAATCCAGGTCTTCGGCTCAGACCTCGACGCACAGGCACTGCGCATCGCGCGCGAAGGACGATACCCATCGACTATCGAAAGCGATCTCTCGGAGGAACGACTGCGCCGGTTCTTTCAGCGTGAGGGAGATCACTATCGAGTGCGCCGCGAGTTGCGCGATGTGGTTCTCTTTGCCAGCCACAGCTTGCTCAGAGACCCGCCGTTCTCCCATCTCGATATGATTTCCTGCCGAAACCTGCTGATCTATCTCGATCGGCAGCTGCAGCAGCAGGTGTGCAATACGTTTCATTACGCGCTCAACGCAGGTGGCTTTCTCTTTCTCGGATCGTCGGAAAGTGCCGACCACCCCGGGCTCTTCCTCACTGTGGATCGCGAGGCACGTATCTACAGGGCTGTCGCAGGCGGCGGTGCTCGACGACCCATGGTGCTGCCGGCGCTGCTTGGTCCACATAAGCCGGAAATTAAATCGACCATCATTCGGATGCCGGCGGCAGGGCACGTCAGCGACGCAGCGGTACACCGCCAGATGCTCGAGAAAATCGCTCCTCCAAGCATGCTGGTCGATGAAAGTCACCACGCGATTCATCTTTCGGAAAACGCCGGACGCTTTCTCCAACCCTCAGGTGGCCCCGTCAGTACCGACGCGACGGATCTCGTGCGCGAGGAATTTCGCTTCGATCTAAGAGCGGCGCTGCACCGGGCCTTCGAGCGGAATGAGCCCACGTTGAGCATGCCCATCCTTGCTGACCTGGACGGGCAACCGCACCGCGTCTACCTGCAAGTGAAGCCGGTGGTCCAAGGGACGGAACGCACCCGGCATGCCCTTGTGCTTTTTATCGAAGGCGAGGCAATCGACAAAACCCAGGAGGTCGTGCTCGATACGCTTGATGGGCGCCCGACGATCGACGAGGCGATCCGCCGCTTGCAGGAGGAGCTGCAGCTCGCGCAAAACCGGCTTCGCCTGACCAGCGAGGAGTCGGCCACCGCCACCGAAGAACTGCGGGCTGCCAACGAAGAACTGCAGTCAATGAACGAGGAATACCGTTCGACGGCCGAGGAACTGGAAACGAGCAAGGAAGAGCTCCAATCGATCAATGAGGAGCTGCAAACCGTCAACAGTGAGCTCAAACTGAAGCTGGAAAGCATATCGCGGGCTCACAGCGACTTGCAGAACTTGATGGCCGCGACCGACATCGCGACGCTTTTCCTCGACCCGTCCCTTCGTATCAAGCGTTTTACCCCGCGGCTGACGGAGATATTCAACGTCACGCCGAGCGACGAAGGCCGGCCGATCACTGATTTCACGCATCATCTTAAATATAAGAGACTTTCTGATGACGCACGCGCGGTGCTCGAGACGCTCACGCCAGTCGAGCACGAGGTGAAGAGCCGCGATGACGGCTGGTATCTGGTGCGGATGCGCCCCTACCGCACGATGGAAGACAAGATAGACGGCGTTGTGGTGACCTTCGTCGACATCAGCGAGCGGCGCCATGCCGAAGAGGCGGCGAAGGAGAGCGGGCAACGCCTTGAGCAGGAAATGCGGCTCGTCGAGCTTTCCCGCTCACCGATATTCGTGTGGGACTTTGACGATGGCATAATGCAGTGGAACCGCGGCAGCGAGGAACTCTATGGCTATTCGCGTGAGGAGGCGCTTGGAAGGCGCAAGGAAGAACTGCTAAAGACGGCCGTTCCCGGCTCGTCCTTTGACAAGCTCAGGCGAACACTCAGCCAAAAGGGCCGTTGGAGCGGCGAACTGAACCATACCACGAAGGACGGTCGAGTGCTGACGGTAGAGAGCCAGATCGAGCTCGTGCCGTTTGGCGAGCGCCGGCTTGTGCTGGAAAGCACCCGCGACATTTCCGACCGCAAACGCTGGGAGCGGCGCGGGCAGCTCTTGCTGAACGAGCTAAGCCATCGGGTGAAGAACACGCTCGCTGTCGTCCAGTCGCTGGCGCGCCAGACGCTCCGCACAACCCGATCGAGCGAGGACTTCGTCGAGCGCTTTGAAGGGCGCCTCGCAGCACTTGCGAGTGCCCATAAGCTGCTTGTCGATTCTGAATGGCGCGGCGCCGAGCTTGACGCACTGGCGCGAGGGCAACTCGATGCCTACGCCGGCAGCGATCGGCGCCGACTGCAGATCGAGGGCGAGCCAGTGACGCTGCCGCCGGACCTCGCTACACCGTTCGGTCTCGTGCTCCACGAGCTCGCGACCAATGCCGCGAAATACGGCGCGTTTTCTACTGGAATCGGACAGGTCAGGCTCAGTTGGAAACTCGGGAACAACGGCCGGAACCTTGGGGTTATCTGGCAAGAACGCGGTGGCCCGCCGGTTGAGCCTCCGAGCGAGCAGGGTTTCGGCGGCGTTCTGATCGAGAAGAGCTTGCCAGGATCTACGGTTCATCGCGATTTCCAACCGGATGGCGTCGTCTGCACGATCGACATCGAGCTTCCGGAGATCCCGCCAGATGGCGCGGAAAAGTGAAGACGGCAGGCTTCTTGAGGGCGCCAGGGTCCTGGTGGTCGAGGACGAGATTTGGATCGCTCTCGACTTGGAAGCAGCATTTCTCGATGTTGGAGCTCAGGTGGTGGGACCCTGCGCGACCCTTGAGGCCGCATTGGTGGCGGCGAAAAATGAAGCGCTGGCGCTCGCGGTGCTCGACATTCGCTTGGGTACGACAACCACCGAGAGGGTCATCGATCTCCTCAACGAGAGGGGCATTCCATTCTTCTTCTATAGTGGCCAAACGCTACCCGACGACATGCGAAAGAAAAGCAACGGCGCCATCGTCATCGCAAAGCCCGCCACGCAGCAGGATATTGTTGGGACGGCCGCAGGAGTGCTTATAGCCTCGAACCTGCCGCCTTCGCCCTTGTAAGCTCCCGATGGTTGCAGCCAATCACAGCGGCGCTGATGATCGGTGGCGATTGTGATTCATATAGGAGGGTAGGCAGCTTCGAACAGTCTCCGCGCGGAGTACACCGTTTACAGGTCGGAGCACCCGAAATTGCCCGACATTTGGCGGGCGACGACGGAGTCGAAAGAGGCAGGAGCCCTGACCGTCTCCGGTCAGGGCTTTCTGTACCAATTGGATTTCCGCAATATAGAGCAAGGACACGGAAATACGGTCCACCGCAAAGCCCACTACAAGCAATGGCTAGGCTAGAAGATGTGTCGTTGCATGCTTGATCTTATACGAAAGTATTAGCCATTCCAGTAACAATTTAGGGGTTTTCGGTAACCCTATTTTACTGTCAGTCCTCCGAGGTGAACCAAGGGCCAAATGGGACGTCGGGAGGCCAGCCCTGCAAGCGTGGTTCCGCGAACTGACGAGCTTAATCTCTGCCGGGTCCACAACGGAAAAATGCGCCGATAAGGAGGTGCGCCTTGTCGACGCCCCGTGAGAATGGGAAAACGCTGCGCAATCGAATGGAACCCAGGTTTTTCAGGCGATCGCGAGGACAGATATCCGATTGTTGTTCGAACCCTTCGAAGTGATCACCGAAAACCTTCTCGACTTTATCGAGGAGGTCTACAACAAACGACGGCTCCATTCAGCGCGGCTACTTAGGCCCCAAAAGCCAAGGATCAACATCTTCGGCAGACTGGCAATCAATAGCCTGCTCTATGTCCAAGGGGCGCACTCCAATAAGGGGCAATATTCAATTCCCTTCAACAAATCCCATTCCTGGGATCAGCGTTTTAACCGTTGGGGAGGAAGATTGTTTCGCTGCTGCGCCACTGGAAAGACCGGCTGAAATCCCGTCTGTCGGAGAGTGTGCGCGACCGACCATCGGTGGGCGACAGCGGGGCCGATTGTAAGCTTCAACTTCTGTGTTCGGCTGCCTCAGCGCGAACGCGCCTGAGCTTGATGCGTCGACTTCGGCAATCGCTCTCGGGGTCACGGAAAATCGGCGCCCGGAACAAACGCCTTCCTGCTCGATTACAGGCAGACCTGCCACTTTACGGTCGTGGGATGATGGTAAAAAACTCTCGGATAACGCTTTCATCGGCGCTGCTGGAGCCGCGAAAGGGAACGCCAAGTCCGCGGTTGGAGGAAGCCGAGTTTCGCCGTCGCTTCCTCAACCGGTTTCAGGATCCTGCCTTCGACAGTCTTCGGTCGGAACTGGATAAGGTAGCCTCGGCGGCTTGGGATGCCTATGAGCATCAGCGAAAAGCGCCTCGCACCCAAAAGGCCGGCGGCCCCATTCAAGGATCCGGAGTACGAGCTTTCCATCGACTGGCTTGCAGCGCGTGATGCGGTTCACGCCGCGCAATTGCGTCACCTGGATGCCAGGGGTCCAGCGCGCATCCATTGATCAGCGGGTCGTCCCGTAGCGAGCACACTTGTCCCGGCGAAATGTCGAAATCCTATCGGCTGATGCGGATCGCACAAGAAGCGATCGATCAGGCGGCCGGGGTCAAGACGACAGTCCTCGAACTACATCGCCTTGCCGCCGAATACGGGCGAATGATCCACCCCTGCAAGGTGCAAATTCCGAGGCAATCCGCCCCCTGATTCCGAAATGATCTCGCCCCCCAATTCCGAGAAATAGTCGCCCCCTGATTCCGAGATGATGCCGCCCCCATCGGAAAGCATCTGGCGTGGGTGTTCTGCTGGTGTGAAGTTTCTTCCTTCGACGTGACGAGGAAGGAACGGGATGCCTGCGGAGAGACTGGAGATGCGGCGTGTCCGCGAGATATTGAGATATCGCTTCGAACAAGGACTTGGCCACAAGTCGATCGCGGTTCGGGTTGGAGCTGCGCCATCGACGGTGCGCGAGACGCTTCGGCGTGCGGCCATTGCGGAGCTATCGTGGCCGTTGGGTGACGACGTCAGCGATGCAGTCCTGGAAGCGGCGCTTTACAAGGCAGCCGGGACGAAGACGGGTCATCGTCGGAGCCCTGAGCCGGACTGGGCGCAGGTCCACCGCGAGCTGAAGCGCAAGCATATGACGCTGCAGATCCTTTGGGACGAATACATCAGCCGTTATCCGGAGGGCTATCGCTACAGTCGCTTCTGTGACCTCTACCGCGGCTGGGCGATGAAGTTGCCTGTGACGATGCGGCAGGATCACGCGGCCGGCGACAAGCTGTTCGTCGACTACGCCGGCGACACGGTCACGGTTGTCGTTGATCGGCTGTCCGGCAAGACACGGCAGGCGCACCTGTTCGTGGCGGTTCTGGGAGCATCCAGCCTTTCATATGCGCAGGCACGTTGGAGCGAGGCGCTTCCCGACTGGATTGAATGCCATATCCTGGCGCTGGAGTACTTTGGCGGTGCGCCAGCCTTGCTGGTTCCCGACAATGCCAAGGTAGCGATCATCAAGGCCTGCCACTTCGATCCCCAGGTCAACCGGACGTATTGCGGGATGGCGGCCCATTATGGCAGCGCCGTCTTGCCGACGCGGCCGCGACGCCCGCGGGACAAGGCGAAAGTGGAAGCTGCGGTTCGTATCGTCGAACGCTGGCTATTGGGCCGGCTGCGCCATCGCATCTTCTATAGTTTGGCCGAGGTCAATGCGGCGATTGGCCAATTGCTCCATGATCTCAATGATAAGCGCGTTCTGCGCCGTGTCGGCGCCACGCGCCGCCAATTGTTCGAGGAGCTTGATCGTCCGGCTTTGCGACCGCTGCCTGTCGAACGTTATGTCTTTGCCGAATGGCGTATCCGGCGCGCCGGGCTGGATTATCACGTCGAGATCGAGCGGCACTATTATTCCGTTCCCTATCGCTTTGCCCGCGAGCAGGTCGAGGCTCGTATCACCGCCAATACGATCGAGATCTTCCACAAGGGCGAGCGAATTGCCGCTCACCGGCGCTCCAGCGGCAACGGCAAGCACACGACGATCCCCGATCATATGCCCTCTGCGCATCGCCGCTTTGCCGACTGGACGATTGAACGGATTCAACGCGAAGCCTCTGCGATGGGGCCGGATGTTGCGCTGTTGTGCGAGCGCATTCTTGCCGACAGGCCTCATCCCGAGCAGGGCTTTCGAGCTTGCCTCGGCATCATCCGCCTCAACAAGAGCTTCGGCCGCGACAGGGTCAATGCCGCTTGCGGCCGTGCGTTGGAGATTGGCGCACGAACCTATGGCTCGGTGCGATCCATCCTCGACAATCACCTTGACCGGACGGCTGCCTCAAATGGAGCGGCGCCGCATGAACCGATCCATCACGCCAACATCCGCGGACCTCGCTATTACCACTAAGGAGAACGAAAGATGCTTGCCCATCCAACACTGGATAAATTGAATGCCATGGGCCTGGCCGGCATGGCAAAGGCCTTTGGCGAACTTGTTGCCAACGGCGAAGCCGAACATCTCTCGCACGCCGAATGGCTCGGACTGCTGCTCGAACGGGAGTGGAGCTCCCGTTACGATCGGAAGCTTGCGGCACGCCTCAGGTTTGCCAAGCTTCGCCACCAGGCCACCCCAGAAGATGTCGACTATCGCGCCGACCGCGGCCTCGACCGTGCTCTCTTCATGAAGCTGCTCGGTGGCGACTGGATCAACGCCCATGACAATCTGGCCATTTGCGGACCCTCGGGTGTCGGAAAGAGTTGGTTGGCTTGCGCTCTCGGCCACAAGGCTTGCCGAGACGATCGCTCAGTTCTCTATCAGCGTGTCCCAAGGCTGTTTGCCCAGCTTGCGCTCGCGCGTGGTGATGGCCGCTACGCCCGCCTGCAACGGACCTTAGGCCATGTTCAGCTCCTGATACTGGATGATTGGGGGCTCGAGCCGCTCAACGAACAGGCCCGCCACGACCTGCTGGAAATCCTCGAAGATCGCTATGGACGCAAATCAACGATCATTACCAGCCAACTTCCCGTGTCCGCATGGCACGGCGTCATTGGCGACCCAACCTACGCCGATGCCATACTCGACAGGTTGGTCCACAATGCCCACCGCATCGAATTGAGCGGCGATAGTCTGCGCCGAAATCTACCGCGCAAAGCTTGACACCTCGCCTGAATGAACTGACAACAATCATCGCCTGCAGACCCCACTAAACAGGGGGCGAGATCATCCCGGAAACCGGGGGCGCAATCATCTCGGAACAAAGGGGCGGCTTCATCGGAATCGGCATGCAAGGCTTGCTTTTCCACTTCGCCGGCGCTCTGTCACTGGCCATGCTCTTGCTATCCCAACTATTCGCTTGGACAGGTCGACGACTGGATGAACGAGATCTATCCGATGTGGGTCGAGGCCCACGGCATCATGATTGTCACCCCGGTCAATTGGTACCAGGTCTCGTCCCCGATAAAACTGATGATGGACCGGTTGGTTTGCGCTGACGGCGGCAACCCGGATCCGACCGCAACGCAGGGTAAAGATGCGAAGCTTGCCAAGGCGCTCGAGCTCGAAGGCTGGAACTACCCTCGGCATCTCGCAGGACGGCTCTTTTCAGTTATCGTTCATGGTGACGTGGAGGGAGCGGAGAACGTTCGGCGCAGCCTGTCAGACTGGCTTTGCTACATGCATCTGGAACCCGCCGGTCCATTGGCGGAGTTGGATCGGTATATCGGCTATTGGAAACCCTACGCATTGAGCCATGAAGAATTGGATGCCGACGAGGCGGTGCAGGAAGAGGTACGCAACGCAGCGCGAACATTGGTTGAGGCGGTTAGCGCCAAGCGAGCCGGAAAGCTGGTTTCGGCAGGAAGACAGCTTTCGGCGCCACGGCAAAAGTAGTCGAAGGTTTGAGGTTATTTACGCCTTTGCAGGAGATTACCCCGGCAGAAAGGCATCCGGTCGTCCGCAAGCCGAATAGACCATCGGCGGAGCTCCGGACCCCCAATGCTCTGCCCTCGAATCAGAGTGCAGCGCTCAGCCCGCAAAGATTGCTCTATCCGACCGCCTCGCCAATGATTCTGGCCCCCCCGACGGTCCATGTCTCAGTGAGGATGCATCGATCGAAGGAACAAGTTGCCTGACGCCCCGTTAGGCACCTGCTCTGTTACGCCAGCCTTAAGGAGGAACGAAGATGGTGAACCCGGATCTACACGAATCACACGATCTTATCGCCAGCGATAAGGTGGTAGGCACCGCCGTCTATGACATGAATGGGGAAAACGTCGGCTCTATCGAGCGGATCATCCTGGAAAAGCGCGGCGGCCGCGTCGCATATGCTGTGATGAGTTTCGGCGGCATACTCGGTATTGGACATGAGCATTACCCGCTTCCATGGGAAATGCTTGATTACAATACGGACCTTAGTGGGTTCCAAGTGAACATCACCAAGGAGCAGGTCGAGGGTGCTCCGAGATATCCTGCGGGCCAGGATTACGATTGGAGTCCCGAGAGCGGCCGCCGCGTCTACGACTACTACGGAATCGCACCGTATTGGGTATGAGCCACCGTTGGTCCGAGCCGACCGCCGCCTCTTCACTGTTGAACGCTGTCGCGGCGGAGTCTGTGGTCCGCCGTTTCTGTCCAACGAAAGAGCGGGCGACGAAGGACGTCGAGGTGCTGGGTACGGCCAGATAGCAACGAGGCGCTTGCTTTGGGCAGTTTCGCGGATGGGAGCTCAAGGTCTATCGGCGCTCGGATGACATGGGGAAAGTCGTGATGCGTATGACGCGCGTACCGCGGCCGACCCCTTCGTCTTGCAAAGGGTCGTGACAGCCGAAACTTCCGAAATTGATCCGAAGCGCACGGCTCCCGTCCTCGACTTCTTGAAGTCGGCAGCATGAGCGGACCGTTTCCGGCCTGAACGGTCGCTGACGAAGTCTATTCGGTTAAAGCAGTGTCGAAGGAACTGCGCACGAGCTGACCGTCGATCCACTCGGAACCGATGATGCGCATGCTGATTATCGGCTGCAGCATGGATGTCCGGTCGAGGCGCCCGCTCTCTAAGGTAGCCCTTGTTGCATCAGACAGGATACGCTCCTTGCCGCGTCCAGCAGCTCGGCTTCGGATTATGCTCCGGCCGCTTATCTTGCTGACCCACCCGGTGACACCAGCCAGTGGTCGAGCGACAGCCTCCCCGCGCCCCAGGTAATCAAACCAAGCGCCATCGCCGCCCAAGTCAGATGAATGGGCCAGCCATCCGGAACGGTGAGCTGGATGACGATGGCCATTGCGAGGAGGCCAAGCGCGGCAAGGCGTGTCGCCAAGCCCAAGGCCAAAAAGATTGGCAGCATAACTTCGGCGGAGGCAACCACACAGGCAGTCGCCGCCGGTGCCGGGAAAGGATAGGGGCCTCCCGGCAGGTGAAGCTGGAATTCCGACGTGAACAGAAGAACGGCAACGTCGTTGAGCTCAAGAAAGCCATCCCATTTGCCCAGGCCGGAGCGCCAGAAGGGCACGGCAAGCGCCAATCGCAAGGCGAGTTGGGCGAGTGATGCCGGGGCGATGGCGGCGATCATGCCATCGATCTTGGCCGCCCAACGTCTCACTTTCCGGTTTCTGTGTCTGGCGAGGAAGGTTCGTACCGAGGTCACCTTTTCACCCTCCATGGCGGATAGCCGCAAAAGCGCCGGCCTCCAGCATCACCCTGATGGCGGTCGCGAGATCGAAATTCCGGCAGCAAGCGTGCCCCGCAACCGCAGCACGTCCGAATGGTTCGCCTTCAAGGAGACTGCCGACGAAGATGTCGACCCCCCGCGAAAGAGCGCGGACCTCCACCTCGAGCGACGGCCGCGTAATCAACGCGGTTTCCGGCACACTAGCCTCGATGCGCCCGACTGGACCATCCCCGCGATTTGCCAAGAACACCGTCACTGCTGGATAGGCGGAGCGGACGACGCCGGTCGCCGGGTGCGGTTCGAAGACCAGGTTGGCGAGTTCAGTGGGCTTTGCCGTCGCCAACACGTGCGGCAGCAGGGCGGCTGCGTCTGCCGCATGATAGGCGTCGAGCCAGGCCCGCTCGATCCGTGCGATGTCGGCTAGCCACGGCATCGGCCTGGCATAGGCGTAGCGTTCTATGAAATCGGGAAAATCCTGGCCGTATTCGAAGAGGAGCGGCGATTTCGGTGGCATCTCGCGGATATGGAACCGGGCCATGGCCCGGAAGAATGCGTCGCCGGTGATGCGCCTCGTCGCTGGGAACGTGGCAGCGAGCGCCTCGATGAGGCTTACCGTCACATTGTTGCGGTAGACATTGAAGCGCCTGTCGGCTGCCTTGCTGTGAGGGCCCGTAAGGAGCGTCGGTGTTGGGCAAGCGGGATCGAGTAGCCCGGCGACGAACGGGGCAGGATAGTCGAGGTCGTCGGCCGCCTCTAGGAAACAGTCCCTAACCTCGCACATGCAATGTCTCCTGTCGGAGGCCAGCAGCATGGCGGTTCATGAGCATTTGGGCGGCCTGCGCCTCACGTTTCAATATTGGCCAGTCCGGTATCGCGCTATCCCATTCGACTAACGTCGGAATCGGGCCACATAGGGCGATCACCACGTCGAAGAGCTTCCACACCGCGTCGGCTACCGGCTTGTCGTGGCTGTCGATCAGCAGGAGATCGCCTTCGTCATCCTGCTGCTCCGTATGACCGGCCAGGTGAATCTCGCCGACATGGGCCATCGGGAAGTCGGACAGATAGTCTAGGGCGGAAAAGCCATGATTGGCGGCCGAAACGAAGACATTGTTGATGTCAAGCAACAGACCGCATCCTGTGCGTCTCACCAGTGCCCGGATGAACGCCGTTTCGCTCATCGTCGATTCCTTGAAGAGCAGGTAGCTCGAGGGATTTTCCAGTAAGAGCGGCCGTCCGATCACCTCCTGTACCTCGTTGATGTGCTCTGCGACCCGCTGCAAGCTTGCCTCGGTATAAGGTAAGGGCAAGAGATCGTTGTAGTAGGTCGTGTCGTGCGTCGACCACGCCAGATGTTCCGAGACGAGCGCCGGCTCGTATCGCTTGACGAGGGCAGCGAAGCGGGCGAGATGACCTTTGTCCAATGACTGCGGCCCACCGATAGACATGCACACGCCGTGAAGCGAGACTGGATAGTCCTCGCGTATTTTCGTCAGTGCGGCATGCGGCGGGCCGCCTGCTCCCATGTAGTTTTCCGCATGAACTTCGAAAAAGCCGCCAGTCCACTCGTCGTCAGCGAGAATGGCCGGCAGATGCTGGTGCTTAAAGCTGGTGCCAGCCAGCCCATCGACCGGATGCGCCGGAAAGAGAGGAATTCCCAGCTGAGCGCGATCCGCGTGAATAGTCAGTTCCGTCACTGTCGCCTCCACTTTCCGGCTCATCGTTGCGATTAAGACGGCACGTCGCGTGTCAGCGGTTCAGGCGAGCCATTGCGATCACCCGGCAGTTCCATTGTCGTGCAGGTGCCGCCGTCGACGAATTTCCAGGCATTGCCCTGGTAGTCGACAGTCGACGTGGCCTGGCAGGTCGTGCCCGGGCCGGCAGCGCAATCATTCTGACCCTTGAGCGCGACGCCGTAGCACTTCTCCTTTCCTGCATCCATCGCAGCCTTGACCTCGGCCTGCGAAAGCGGCGCGGCGCTTGCGAGCGACGACAGCGCGGTCGCCACAGCGCCGGCAAGCATGGCGGTATTGATCGAACTTCTGGTAGACATGATCCTTCTCTCCATCGTTGCTGCATGCACCTTCGCTTCGGCGCACAGTCCGTCATTCGCAGCCACCGGGAGCGATGTTACATTCTGCGGTTACACGCTTTCGTGAGTGCCGCCCCATTTGAATTTGCGGCGAATTTGGGAAGACTAAGAAGACAGATGTTTCTGCTCCCACGGCCCACCTGCGGCAAAACATTTGCCGCGCTGACATGTAACAAGTAGCGAAACTCGGCGAATTGGGAGGAAGTGCAGGTGAACGGCGCGGACGACGGCGATCTCGCCGGGCTCCTTCGCACGGCGCTCGGTGGCAACGAGAAGGCCTACAGCGAGTTCCTCCAAAGTGCGGCTGCCCTTGTTCGCATCTGGGCGCGCCGGAGAGTGGCGTCTGTCGGTCTCGATCCCGAGGACATCGTCCAGGAGACACTGCTGGCGGTCCATTTAAAGCGCCATACTTGGCGGACCGACGGACCGGTGAAGCCTTGGCTCTTTGCAATCGCGAGGCACAAGCTCGTCGACGCCTTACGACGACATGGCCGTCATTCTCGCGTGCAACTCAGTGAGGTTGAAGGCAATCTCGCGACGGAAGAGGCGGAAACCACCCGGGACTGGGAGATTGGCCGCGCGCTCGAGGTGCTGACGCCCGGCCAACGCTCGGTGGTGACTGCTATATCGGTCGAGGGACGTACGATCGCCGAGGCTGCAAGAAGCCTCGACATGAATGAAACCGCAGTTCGCGTCGCGCTCCACCGCGGTCTTGCTGCCATCGCCAGGCGATTTGGACGGAAGTGATATGGAAACGCAGGAACTCATCAAGGCCTTGGCTGCGGACAACCAGCGAAGCGGGATGCCGATGACTCTCGTCTGGACGGGTGCCGCTGTCATCGCCATCGCCCTCGCTGCTTGCGTCTTCTTCGTACTTCTCGGGCCCAGGCCGGATATTACAAGCGCAATGCAGACGCTGCGCTTCCCGTTCAAGATTGTGGTGGCGATCGCGCTTGCCGCGAGCTCCCTCAGTGCACTGCGTGCGCTGTCGCGGCCGGAAACCGAGCCAAGCGACTTGCTGCCCCCTCTGATCGTCGCTCCGGCGCTGATCGCGATAGCGGTCCTCGCCGAGCTCATCGCCATGCCGGCGAGCACATGGTCCGCGAGGCTCGTCGGAACGAACAGCCTCGTGTGCCTGAGCTTCATCCCGCTGATCGGCATCGGGCCCCTCGCTCTGCTGCTCCTTGCGCTGCGTTATGGGGCTTCTTCTCATCCCGCGGTTTCAGGCGCAGCTGCCGGATTGGCTGCCGGCGGCATTGCGGCGGCCTTCTATGCCTCGCATTGCACGGACGACTCTCCGCTTTTCGTCGCAACCTGGTACACGATGGCGGTGGCAATTTTGGCCATTGCAGGGGCATTTGCCGCTCGCCGCGTAATTCACTGGTGAGTAGCGGGCCAGCGCCGGCGCAATAATTTCAAAATCGCTACTGCGATCGGAGTTGCTGCGGCGCCGCTTGCGAAGCTCAGAGCTGGATGAGGAAAAGTGAGTGCGGTTTTCCGCCCGCGTCCCGCGTCTCAACTTATTAGAAGCGATTTCCTTCATGATTTTAGATCGCCCGATCTAAAATCATCGCGATCCAGAGCAGGCTTCAATCCCGATTGTATGTTCACGGCAAAAGCAATCCGTCCAGACAGGGCCGGAGAGGGCCACCCCTTTGCGGTTGCGCGCGAGTAGCGGGAAAACGTTGAGCGGATCGGGCCATTTTATTGGCTTGTTGGAGTTTGCCGCCGATCCATGCGCAGGGCTATACGAGACAACAAGCGGGCTGGAATCCAGATTGGCCCTGGGTCGGACCGCGTTAGCTGCGACCATACTCAGCTTTTTACATTCGAATTGCCGCGCGCGGCACCACGATCGTACTCCGCTAGGCTGCGTATTCATGAAGGGTCACGCTTTGTTTCAGCCACCGAGCGGATAGGTCCTGCGCGGCCGGCCATGTCTCAGCGGTCGAAGCGGCGAATGATGGTGTGCCGCTTACCGCCTTGCAAGCATTGGCAAAATCAAGCCCCACTGCGTCTCTAGAGGTGCTCCGAACGGTTCAAAACCCAGTTTCTTGTAGACAGCGATCGCCCGTTCATTGGCCGGGTGCGGATCGGTCGCGATAACGGGTACACCCGCATCGAAGAGAGCCCTCATTCTCGCTCCGATAAATGCTGATCCGTGCCCAAGACCGATCATTTCGGGGTCTCCTATGTATTGATCGATTCCCCGCGATCCCCTGGGAAGCTTAGCAAAATGGTGATCTTCCCAGCCGTGGACGGTATAGTCCTGCATGAACGCAAAGGGGCGTTCGGCGGTTGAAACAATCCAACGCGCCACCCGAGGATCAGCCAAGTCTGCTGCATCGTACGACTCATCTGAGCCCCACCATGCGCGGACATGCGGGTTCGATTGCCATGCTGTAAGCAACGGCAGATCATCCACCGTCGCTTTGCGAAAACTGTATCGGTTGGCCGCCGTCATTTAACAAGCCTAGCACGTCGCTGGTCGGTAGAAATAGGCTCTTTTGGGACGGTCAAGCTGCGGCGCACGAAGTCTGGTCGCGGAGGCGAACCAGACATTGAACAAGGGCCTGACGCTTCCGCGATGATGCAGCCGATGCCCACGCCGCGCATTCCCTCGGCGTAGAAGAGGCGGGCAGCGGTATCGAGCAGGCGCCGCCGCGGTAAACATTATGTGTGTCCGGTACGGAAAGATCGTTGAAGGCCTCGGGCACGTGAAGGGGTAGGCTGGGACTTCGTCGCTTCAAGCGTTTCGCCGTCTTTACAGACGGTGGCCGGTAAAGCAGTCAATTTCCGTCTGCAATGGCAGAGGCGCCTGGCGGAAACTCGGCCTTTAGGATTTTTCTCAGCGTCGCCGCATCCGCCAGAAATGCCGCCGGATCGTCTCCCGCCACGAATTCAAGCATGGCAAATCGCCGGCCGGTCCAGCGCGATTGCGGCATGGTGGCCAAAGCCGTTTGCCAGTAGCCTTCGGCGGATGCCAGGGGAAAGCGCTTGCGTTCGTGGTCCCAGGCGAAGACATGGACATGGGAGACATGCGCGCCGATGCTGGCGATCTCCGTGAGTGCCTCGACGAGTGGGAGCCCGGGCCTCGGCTGCCAGTAGAGATACACATTCGGATGCGCGACCGCCTCGATAAGTCGGAGTGCCGAGCTCGTCTCGTCCGTCAGGGTCTGTGGGTGATATTCGAGCGAAACCGTGATGCCATGCCGAGCGGCTTCCGCGCCCATGTCGCGAATCGCATCCGCTGCATCGCGCCGTTCATCGGCGCTGTAACCCCTCGAAGCGCGCTGGCGCGTGCCGGGCCAGATGCGGATGTTGGAGGCGCCAAGCGCGACCGCGGTTGCCAGTGCGGGCGCGAGGGCGGAAAGATCGTCGGTCGGCGGCGCGACATAGGAGCCATAGGAGGTCTTGAGACCCGCGCTTTCGCACAGGTGTCCGACCGTGCGGGCGGTGGACGTGTCGCCCGGAGGAACATGGGCGTCTCCCGCCCACTCGATCGCGGCGAGCCTCGCCTTCGCTGCTAGCGCGACAATTTCGTCGGCGGGCAGCTTGCGGAAGGTTACCGTGCAGAGAGCCGGTTCGAAAGCGTTCATGCCATGCGCCCCAGATCAGGCTTGTGGACCTCGAACAGGAGCGGCCTGCCTTCGAGGAACCGCGCCACTTCATCAACCGCCATTTCACCGAGGCGCATGCGCTCCAGACCGATGGCGCCTGCGATATGCGGCGTCAGAAATACGTTCGGCAGGTCGTAAAGTGGTGAATTTTCGTCCGGAATTTCGGGGTCAGTAACGTCGATCACGGCATTGATCGCGCCCGACTGCAGTTTTTCGATGAGTGCCGCCTCATCCACCAACGCGCCGCGCGCCGTGTTGATCAGCGTCGCGCCGTCCTTCATAAGGGCGAGCTGGCGGTTATCGATCATGTGTCGGGTCTCGGGTAGCAGCGGCGCATGCAGCGACACGATATCGGAGCGGGCCATCAACGTATCAAGGTCGACCTTCTCTACCTCGAGGGCCATGGCTTCGGCGTCTTTGACTAGCGGATCATAAAGCAGCAATCGATAGTCGAGGAGACGCAGCAGTTCGATCACGCGGCGTCCGATCCGCGATGCGCCGACAATCCCGACCGTGCGGCGATGGTTTCCTACCGCTTCGCCCTGCAGGATCTGGGTGCGCTCGCGTCCACGGTCGGCCGCATAGACATCGCGGAAGCGGAACACCTGCTTGCCCGCAAAAATAACGGCTGCGAGGGTAAACTCGGCGACCGGTACGGCATTGGCCTCCGCCGCGTGGCTGACCTGGATCCCCGCATCGAAAACGCTCTCGTCGACCAGCCCCTTGATCGTGCCGGCGGCATGGACGATGAGGCGAAGGCGCGGCGTCCGGGCGAGGACGGCCGCATCGATGAACGGCGCGCCCCAGCCGGTCACCAAAATTTGTGCCTCGGCCAACAAACGCTGCGACCGCTCATCGGCGAACTCCGTCATCGGCCGCTGATCCAGGATTCGGGCGAAGGCATCTAGCCGCGCGAGAAGCTCCGGCGTCAGAACATAACGCGTCCTTTCCGGCTGCATCGCAAAGGCGACGGTCGGGAGGGTCATGGCGCTGATCCGGGCGCTTGCATTGCGCTGACGGTCAAGCCTTCCGCCCGAAGCGCGTCGAGCACCGCCATGTCCGGCATCGCCGGCGGATTGGACCAGTCTTCGGCGACGGCGGAAGTGTTGCGGGCCGCAAGCACAGCGCAGGCGAGGATGGTTTCCCCAGAAGGGATTTTGGCCCGCAACTGCGGCACCAGGGTTTTTGCGGCAATCAGATTGGTGTTGGGCGGCGCCTTTTGGATCCGGCCTTCGCGCGGGACGGTCGAACCGAGATCGCGGATCCCGCTGAAATCTTCCGCGCCGATTGCGTGGGCCGTCCCTTCCGCGGCGGTGAGCGCGTCGGCCTCGAAATCCCGTCGGGGAATGGCGAAGCCGCCTTCGGCCGTCTCCAAAGGCCGCGGCGTCGCAATCCGGTGCACGCGCACATGCCAGGGCGAAGCCGGAACAAGCCACGTCTCGACAACGACGTCCGGCCAGGGAGACCATTTGGAGAACAGCACATTGTGCGCAAGCCGCACCTCCTTATTGGCCTCGCGCACCCGATAATGAACGCCGTCGTCGCTGAATGCCAGCATCGAATCGAAGGCACCGCCGGCAAATGCCCGTTCGTCGCTCTCGACGCTGAAGGCGTATCGCGCCGAATAGGCGAATTTCGCATATTTTTCAGAGCCGAAGCGCATCTGGCGGTTTTCCTGGCCGGAGGAGAGCGCCACCACGTCCCCTTTGACGGGTATCATGACCATGCCCGGGTGGCGAAGGACTACCGGTTCGGCCAGCCGCCGGAGCGGGACTTCCGAGCTCGTCCAGAATGGATGGTTTTCGCTGACGGCTAGCGGCAGGAAAGCCTTGAAGGCCCAAAAGGGCGAGCCGGCCGAATTGTAGTTTTCCGACATAAGGAGGTTCGGATAGCCGTAGCCGATAGAAAGAACGCCGTCCCGATCCGCTATCGGTTTGTCTGCCCACCATCTGAGGTGGCGGAGGCAGAGCCCCTTGATCTCGCCCCAGGGTAGAGCCTCGAGGTCGGCAAAGGCCAGTGCTGCCCAGAAGCCGGCGCAGGCGAAGCGGTAGGTGAGACTGCGGCCGAAGGGGAGGGTCGCTCCGTCTTCGGCAAACCAGTGGCGAAAATCCTGGGCGAAGGCCACCGCCCGCTCGCGATACCGTTTCGCATGGTCGTCTTCGACAAGGCGCGCATAGATCAGCCCGTAGAAGTGCATTGCAAAGGCGATGTAGTGGTCGACGCGCCGCACATTGCCGTCGCGATACCAGCCGCCACCGATATAGAAGCCGTCAAGTTCGGTGAGATAGGCCTTCGTCAGGCTGCGATCGTGCTCGATGCCGAGGCGATCGAGAGCGATGTCGACGAAAACGCGAAAGAACTTCCAGTTATTGTCGGCATAGTCGAACTTGCGGGCATGGAGGAGATAAGAGACGAGATTGTCTCTTTCACGCCCGTTTAAGGGTTCCCACAGCTTCTCCGGCGCCAGCACCAGCGCGAAGCCGAGGGCCGCCAGCTCGACCATGCGCTGGTCCCGGCCGTTCACTTGTCCCCAATATTCGGGATGTCCAGGGTCGGTGCCGTTGGCGATCCCTTCCGCGTAGCGGTCCCAATGCGCGAAATTTCCGCCGCCTGCAGCAAAGGGAGCAAGACCCCAGAGAGGCCTCGCAAAACCCTCCAGATCGGCAGCGGCCCGGTCGAAATGAGCCGCTGCGGCGTCGAGACGGACTCGCGCATTTCCTTCAGAGAAATAGGGGAGCAGCGGATCGAAGAGATCGAGCAGCGCGCGCTGCATGTCGCTGCGTGTCTCAAGCGGATTTCCGGCAAGCGGGTTGGCGCTGGCGGGATCATAGGTCATGGATTGTCTTTCGTGGCAATTGTGCCGCCGGGCACCGGGACGACGGCGTGAGTGACATGCCGGGCGGGCACGCCCGGATGGCGGAAGCGAAACTGCATCATGGCGACCGCTTCGCAGCCGAGCGCTGCGCGGTCGACACGCATCGTCGACAGGCGCGGATTGGCCATGTCGGCGCAGGGCAGGTCGTCGAAACCGATGATCGCGAAATCGTCCGGTACGCGCCGGCCGAGTTCGGTCACCGCCTCTAGAACGCCCACGGCGATGAAGTCGTTCATGCAGAAGGCCGCGGTGAAACCCTCGTCCTCGGCAAGAGCCGCGAGCGTTGCCGCATGGGCTTCGGCGCTGGAGTTGTTCGCGAACGGCAGGCGGATGACACGCGCATGGCCGCCATCCACGGAAGCGACCGCCGCTTCGAAGCCGCGCACGCGCTCGCGGATCGTATGCCGATGCGATCCGGTCAGGTGGAGGATACGCCGGTGGCCGGCGTCCAGCAGCATCCGCGTCGCCGCGAAGGCGCCGAAGAAGTTCGGCGGCGAGACACCGTCGAAGCGTAATTGCGGATCGACGCCATTGACAAGGACGACGGGGGTGTGGCTTTCCACGAGCCATTCCGCAAGCGCCTGACAGGGATCTATGCCGACCAGGAAAAGCCCTTGCGCACCAACCGATTGCATATGTTCGCCAACGGCTTGCGGCGTAGCCTTCGCCTCGTTCACGAGGCGAATGTCGAAAGACATGCCCTGCTCGGTCGCCTCGGAGCGCAGGCCATCGACAATGCCCTGGTAAAATGCGCTCAGACTGCCCGTGACGCCGTTGCTCGCGATCAGTGCCAGCGCGCGAGGTGCTGCCGCAGCATCTGCTTTGAGGGGGTAGCCGAGGTCATTTGCGACCTTGAGAATCTGTACCCGGACATCCTCGCTGATGCCGGGCTCATTCGCGAGGGCGCGTGAGACGGTAGATACTGAAACTCCTGCTTGTGCGGCAATGTCAGCTTGGCGGAGTCTTCTGGAGGGTCTTTCTATCATGGCGCAAACATTGCGCAATCAATGCAAATTTGCAAGATCGAAAAGAAATATTGCGCAATGAAGATTTTTGCATAAGCTCTTGCGTTAATTGAGACCTGCAGGTGCTGGAGGAGAGTGCCGCGCAGGGCAGCACAGGGGAGGACTAGAATGCTACTCAACAGACGCAGATTCATGATCGGCGCGGCTGGCGCAGCGACGGGTATCGCCCTTGGTTCCCAGTCAGGCCTTGCGGCCGAGACCGTGCAGTTGCGCGCGATGTGGTGGGGATCCAACGACCGCTCGAAGCGGACCTTGGCGGTCGCCAAGCTTTTCGAGGAGAAGAACCCGGATATCAGGATAGTCGGCGAGAGCTTGAGCGGCGACGGGTACTGGACGAAACTCGCCACTCAGATGGCCGGTCGCGCCATTGCCGATATCTTCCAGCTCGAGCCCAGTACGATTTCGGACTATTCCAAGCGCGGCGCCTGCATGGCGCTCGATCCCTTCATCTCTTCGGCGCTCCACGTCGACGCCTTCGGCAAGGACGTGCTGAATTTGACGACGGTGGACGGAAAGCTCTGGGGTGTCGGCCTCGGTCTCAATTCCTTCGCGCTGTTCTACGACGCCGATGCCTTCGCCAAAGCCGGGATCACGCCGCCAGGGGTCGACACCACCTGGGAGGAATATGCCGACATCGCCATCGAGATGACCAAGGCGGCCGGCAAGAAGAATGTCTGGGGCGGACCCTATGGAGCACGCTATGCCTATGTCTTCGATGCCTGGCTCCGCCAGCGTGGCAGCAGTCTCTACACCGACACGGGTCTCGGCTTCAGGGTCGAGGAGGCGAAGGAGTGGTACGCCTATTGGGAGGAGTTGCGCAAGCGCGGCGGCACCGTCGGCGCAGACATTCAGACGCTCGATCAGAACACCATCGACACCAACTGCCTGGCGCTCGGCTACTCGGCGATGGGCATGGCCTATTCGAACCAGATGGTCGGCTACCAACTCATCATGAAAAGCAAGCTCGGCATCGGCATGCTACCGCGCGCCGAGAAAGGCGGCCCCTCCGGCCATTACTATCGCCCGGCGCTGATCTGGAGCATCGGTGCATCGACTGAACACGGCGAAGCGGCCGCCAAGTTCATCAACTTCTTCGTCAACGATGTCGAGGCCGGCAAGATCCTCGGCGTCGAGCGCGGCGTACCCATGTCGCCGACGGTTCGCGAAGCCATCCTGCCGTCGCTCAACCCGACGGAGACGGAAACGGTGAAATACATCAACGCCCTCAAGGATCAGGTGGGCGGCTATCCGTCGCCGGCGCCGCTCGGATCGACCGAGTTCGACCAGCGCGTGCTGCGCCCTATCGCCGATGAACTTGCCTTTGAGCGCATTTCGATCGACGAGGCCGCCACGCGTCTGGTCGACGAAGGCAAGGCCACGGTCCGCGCCGGCTGAACCGGCCGGTGCCAGCGGATTTCCGATTAGATCGTTTCTCTGTGCCATCGAAACGGAGAAACGATCTACCTCTTTGAAGCTAAAGGACGAAAGCCGCCAAAACTTTTCTTCCGAAGCGCTTTACGTTGCCCCAGGCTAGGCTCCGTGGCCTTGCTCCTGTGTCGCATAGGGGAGAGGGATGGACGTCGAAGTTCAGCGGGCCTCGGGGTTGCCGTCTTCATCGTCGCTATGTCGATCCTGGTCGCAGATGAAGTCGCTGGCTCGCCAAACCTCACAGCGGTGGAGATAGGCTTTGCCCCAAGCCGCAATTGGAGCACGTAACTGAATGGGCGACGGCTCTGGTCACTTTCCATTCGGGGCCGGCCGTGAGGCGATGAAGGTGCCGCAGGCGACCGTGATCGCCGCAACCGCGAACAGGTCGATAAACGGAGAGCAACCGACGAGATGCTCAAGGTCACATGCACCAGCGTGGCTGTTTAGGACGTCACAGCCGGATTAGCCGCCATAGACGCGTGGCCGGAGGCTGCAAATCCGCATATCACCAGGAGAATGATCATTCCGTCGATGTATTGGGCCTACCCCAAATGGCGAGCCGAACAAATACGACGGAGCGCCGCTCTCATCGTCCAAGAAGGTTTGTTCCCTAGGCGTGGTTAGGCGCAGCCCATTGGAGCTGGAACAGGATGCTGTCATCGCGTGAAGGGAACCAGCAGTGGGCGTCGAGACCGGCTGTTTCCGCTTCGCTGCTTGGATCCTTGAGAACATAGCACCCCGCATAGGTCTTTACGGATTTGCAAAGCCTCTCCAAATCAGAGTGATGGACATTTCTGACGAGAACCGGCTCGAACTCTTCCATTGGCCGCTCCCTGCGATCCTGTTGGCAAGAGTATTATCGAAAGCTAATCATGGAAAGATCAAGGCAGAGGTTCAGATTTTCTGAACCGAAATACCTTCTTCGCCGTTCTCGATCTTGACTCCGAGTCCCTGCGTGTTTCTGGAGTCGAGGGAAGCGCAAGTTTGGCCGTTTTGGCCACACCAGCCAGAGACATTCACTAGGCGCTGGAGTATTATTGGGTTGGCCTGGGACATGGCACCCCGAGCGTGGCAGTACACGAAAACTGGGTGGTCACATGGACGATCCGACCATGCACAGACGTCTGACGGCCATCCTTGCCGCAGACGTAGTGACCTATAGCCGCCTCATGGCCCGGGATGAGGCGGGTACTCATGCGGCATGGAAATCGCACCGAAAGGACCTGATCGACCCCAAGATCGTCGAATATGAGGGGCGCATCGTGAAGCTCACCGGCGATGGATTTCTGGCGGAGTTTCCAAGCGTCGTGAATGCGGTCACCTGCGCTGCGACGGTCCAGCGGGGAATGCTAGAGCGCAATGTGGATGTGCCGCGGCCAAGCCGGATCGAGCTTCGCATGGGCATCAACCTTGGAGACGTGATCGTTGAAAGCGACGACATCTTCGGGGACGGCGTCAACGTTGCTGTGCGACTTGAAAAAATAGCGGCGCCTGGCGGTATCGCGGTATCTGCGGCCGTCCGCGATAACGTCGGCAACAGGCTGGATCTTCGATTTGAGGACATGGGCGAGCAGGCGCTCAAGAACATCGACCGGCCGGTGCGAGCCTACAGCATTTCTCTGGATTTTCCGGCGGCTCAAAGAACGGTCGGCTCGGATGCAGGCACCCGAGAGCCCTGGGAGATTGAGAAGCCGTCCATCGCGGTCCTGCCCTTCAACAATATAAGCGGCGACCCTGAGCAAGAGTATTTCAGCGACGGGATCACCGAGGACATCATTACCGACCTGTCGAAAATCTCCGGCCTGTTCGTTGTCGCGCGCAATACGGCATATACCTACAAGAATAAGCCGGTGAAGGTGCAGGAGGTGAGCCGGGATCTCAGGGTTGGCTATATCCTAGAAGGAAGCGTCCGTAGGGTCGGCTCACGTGTGCGCGTCACCGCGCAACTTGTTGAGGGTAAGGGCGGTGGTCACCTGTGGGCCGATCGCTACGATTGGGATCTCACCGAGATCTTCGCCCTTCAAGACGAGATCACCCATACCATTGTCGACCACTTGAAGGTCAAGCTGCTCCCAGAGGAGAAGAAGGACATCGGTCGAGTGCCGACCGGGAACTTCGAGGCCTATGCCTATTACCTGAGAGGACGCCAATTCCTGCATTGGCACTCAAAGTCGCATTACGTTCTGGCGAAGCGTATGTTCGCCATGGCGGTCAAACTTGACCCACTTTATGCGCGGGCCTACGCGGGAATTGCTGATTGCGATTCCTTCCTCTTCCTTCACTACAACGCTGACGTGTCGATCGACGGCATTTTGGCAACCAGCGCAAAGGCGCTGGATCTTGAGAGCGGTCTCGCAGAAGCGCACGCTTCACTCGGCCTGGCTCTGTCGCTTCGTGAGCGACATTCGGAAGCGATGGCGGAGTTCGATCAGGCGATTGCCCTCGATCCCGACCTGTTTGAAGCCCATTATTTCTATGCCCGAGCCTGCTTCACCCAGGGTAAGCTGGACGAAGCAGCCCGGCTTTTCCAGCGCGCCGCAGACATCAAACCTGACGATTACCAATCCTTGCTTGTGCTCATTAACGTTCTCCGGTCGCTCGGGCGCGAGCAAGAAATGAACGCCGCGGCGCGGGAAGGAGTGGCGCGAGCCGAGCGTGAGCTCATGATGCGTCCGGAAAATCCAAGACCCGCCTATTTGGGGGCTGTAGGGCTTGCGGCACTTGGTGAGCTTGATCGGGCTAAGGAATGGGCGGTACGCGCTTTGGCGATTGATCCCGACGATCGCCTTGCCAAATATAACGTGGCTTGTTTTTATTCGCTCCAGGGCGAACCTGATCGAGCCATCGACTTGCTAATCGAGCTTCTCCCGGGGGCCACCCATGAGACGAAGAGGTGGGTAAAATACGACTCGGACCTCGACCCGCTCCGTAACCATCCCCGGTTCCCGATGGTCCTTGAACTCCTCGGGTGAGAGAGACTGCGGCGGAGACTATCGGCAACTTAGGCAGGCCAATGAGATCCGGGGCGATGGCTTGAGACGTCCAAGCGCTACGCTCAAGCCGCGCATCGGGAACATCTTGACTCACCGTGCTAATGAACTGGCAGCAGTCAATGCGAGCAGACCCGATCCCCAGGGCGAGATCATACCGGAATCCGGGGCCTAATCATCTGTGAACAAAGGCGCGGCTTCATCGGGATCGGCACACGGGATGCCTCGACCCATCTGACGGACCGCTACAGCGAGCGGAAGGAACAGGCGGCCGAACTTGAGAGGTTGGTGTCGCTCAGGTCGAGCTAGTCACTCGCTAGACGCAGCCATGCGATCAATGCAGCCATGCCGATCGTACCAAGCAGGGCATTGACGAACAGCGCCGAGGCGATTCCCGAGGTTTTCCATCGCGGCGGACAACACGAAGGGAGCGGCGGCACCAACTGCGAGCCTTGTCGCTGCCATCTTGCCCGTGCTCGCGCCGTAGCCAGCGGACCCGAAGAGATAGAGCGGCGATCCTGTCGATCCCGGACCGTAGTCCAAAGCAGATCGCAGAGGCCAGCGCGCTATTGAGAGCAATGGATACGGTTCCAAGCGATTACGGTCCGATCGACGCTCCTAAACGAAGACTGAGACTGCAGCGAAGAAGGCAACAGATCTGTTGCGGAAATTTCACCAATTTTGCGGAGCGGGCGCGCAGGTCTTTATCGCCATGAGGCCGAGACGGTCGCTCGAACTTATAGATGGAAGAGGGCGTCCAACAATCCTTCATGCGGAGCGTTTCAATTTCAGCGCGCACCGAAGGAGGAGCGCGACGCGTCCTGCCGAGCGCGTCAAAATTAATAGAATGGACTACAGCTCTCGCCGTAGTCGCCTTGCGCCATTGATCATCACGACATTGACTTGAACGTTCAAACAATGCCCGAGAATTTCTGATGCTCGCGCACGTAGGCTTTTGCAGCCGCCTCGAGGCTCTTGCACTTCTTCTCGGACTTAAGCAGAGCGTGATCATCTTTCTCGGGCGAGCATCGAAGAACGTCACGCCGCAAACAGGCGCCCTCGTAGACCAAGCATAACTTCAAGAACACCAAATCCAGGGACATCCATGCCTTGCCGCGCAACTCAGGTGCGGCCAAAAGCAAACGGGCCATTCCTGCCTTCTGCGCATCCATGGCGGTGTTCACTTTCGTTGAAGAGCCAATTCGTCTCAACGGGTGCTGCTAGGAAAAAGTTCCGCCTCTCCGGCTGCTGTTGTGTTGCGTGCACGGGCTAGGACGGCGCCTCACACATCCACCCTTCCATAATCCCAACCCGGCCAATCAGCGCCATAACCGCTCAGCCAGGTCCGCGCTGCCGCAAAGTGCAGGATGAACGAGAGAACGTGCGTCACAGCTTGTGGCGCTAGACAAGTACGGCGACCGATCCGGAGGAACGGAGATTAGACCGGGCAGAAAAGCGTTGGCCTGAAGACCGCCACCCGTGCTCTAAGCGCCCACGCTCTGAGACCAAGCCTGAAAACAACCTCCGCGACATAGCCATCCTCATGCCTTCGTTTCCCTTTACAAGGGGAGGGTAGCGGCGTGATCTCAACGCAGGGTTTTAATCTTCGCCTCTTCGACCGCCGCGAGGAAAGCGTCTCGTGCAGGCGCCGCCGAGGCGGCGCCGAGCATCGCATCCGTGCAGGCGTTCAGCGCCGCGGAATAGCTTCGGCCGTTCGTATCCGGCCAGTTTTCGCTAAGCAATTGAGCCGCATAAGCGGGCGACCACACGATTTGAATGCCTTCGAGATTGGGCAGATCGATGATTACGCATTCGTCCCAGTTCTCAGCCATGTTCATTTTTACCTGCTGTTTCTCACGGTCTAACCGACTTCCCTCTCAATCGTTCCAGAGTAACTACCGTGGCTTGCAAGGGGAGGGCAGCATGATCTCGCTCCACCTCCCATATCTGCCGTCCGGCTGGGACCTCCTACAACGACTGGGGCAAGACCGCCGCCCGTCCCCATCCTGTAAGAAGTGGCGGAACGACGCCGGCTACTCATCAAGGCCTGAAGCAGGCGATTGCCAGCCGTCGCTCTGCTTTCGGCGCCAAAACATGCGGCAGCATTTGACAAACGCTCAAAAAGGATTCTCGACTGCCTTCAGCACTACGGCTTCATCAAGAACGACAATCTCTGCGGACGCCTGATCCTGGGACGGCGGTCTGCGGGCCGAGTGCGAGGGCATCATCCAAGTACGCGAAAAAGGGATTGCGGCGTGAGCGTGATTGCCGCCGCCCTGAAGCTCATGCGTGCCGATGGCATGGACTCCGACGCGATCGTTGCCGCTGTCGCGGAGATGGAGCGTGAGATGACGTCGGGCGTCGACCGTGCTGCCGAGAAGCGGCGCGAGTGGGATCGCTAAGGGATGCGGAAACGGCGGAATTTGTCCGGTGGAAACAGGTGGAATCGGGTGGCCGCTGAGCCCTTTCCTCCCCGGAGATCGCCGCGACGCTCACCAACCGCCCGCCAGAGATCGATCGGTCTCCTGAGGTTATGGCCCGCGTCCGCGCACGGCTGTTCTAGTTCCGGCAGGAAAATGCAGCGTCGAAGGCAGCGACCGGAGCCGTGATAGCTCCTGAGCCCATTGGTCCAATCCGGCCGCCGAGCTCGCACGGATGCTGGCATTGGCGGACGCACGCCTGGTCAGCGCCGCGCAGACGGCCTACCGACGAAATATCGAGATGGACATCGAGCCGGTCGAAGAGGAGCGAGCGGCATAACTATCCAGCACCGCACCGCCGACATCGAGGCTGCTTCTAAGCTCGCAAGGACGATCTGTCGGCTTCACAGATTGCAAGGCGCTTCGGTGTGTCTCCCAACGTCATCGCTGGGATCGCATTTCGAAATCGCGCGTTGTTCTCATCGAAGCCGCGAGCTCGCAATTGCCGACCGCACGAGAGCAAGAGAGCTCCGCGGAAGGACAAGACTGCAATGCGCGACCGCAAGCCCGATACCATAATCATCCCTCCCCACAAATATGACCTGGAGCGACTGCCGTTCGCCAAACGCCTCTTAGAATTGAGGCCCGGCGAGTGCATTTGGCCCATCAACGACGGCAGCCCTTTCCTGTTCTGTGCAGTCAAGACTGCCGGGAAATACTGCCAGCACCATCAATCCAGAGCGGTTGCAGTCCATCGCATTGCGAAGAGGGAAAAATGAAGAGATCACGTTGGTACGCAATCCATGTTGCCCCGGGCTATCGGCGCATGGCGGCCGTCGACGAGCGCCTGCCGGAAAGTCGGCCCACGGAATCGATCATCGAGCGGAACTGCCGCAAGGACGGCTTCGACATCTTCATGCCGTCCTTCTACACCGAGTTGAGGCATCACCTGACGAAACAGATCCTACAGAAACGGTTCCCGGTCGGCTATGCTTCGTCAACCTGCCGAGGCTGAATTTCGAGGAGCTCCGCCGGGTCGACGGCGTCGTGTGCTTCCTGCGCGGTGCCAACTACGGGCCGCTCGAGTTCCCCGACGGTACCATCGAGGCCCTGTACTTCGCCGAGCACGAACGCCGGCAGGCCTTCCTCTACGAGCAGCACTGCCGGAAGGAGAACGAGCGCCCCGGGCAAATCCAGCACCTGCGCGGCCAGCTCCGCAAGATCCTGCCTAAGGGGAGGAAGGCGCGCGTCTCCATGGTCAATCAGACCGCGAGCGCTATAGATTCTCTAAGCCCGCAGATCAAAGAGCGCGTGCAGAAAATTATAAGCGAATTGAGGGAGTAACCGCCGACGCAGAGGTTAAAAATTTGCGCAAAGGCGTATAGGGTTCCTCAAGCAATTTGTTGTGTCTGTTCAGTTGCGGACCTCTGTTGAGGGACGATTCGCCGGGCAACCGCCGAGATAGACGGTAGAAGAAATGCGCCCGAAATCCAGGCAGCGCATACTCCGAATGGACAACTTGTTCAGAAAACCCCCGCCCCCTATAAAGTTTGCACAAGCGCATTTGTCGGCGGGGGGATACGTTGGCAATCGCGCATTGCTTTCGACTTGTGACCACGGATGTACTGGCACGAGTTTTGAGAGCGAAAAGACAGAAGGCCGGGGCCAACGTGCCTCGGCCTTTTTGTTGCCTTCGCCCGGTAGTGCTGTTGGAAAATGCAGAAAGACCCCGACTGGGCAAGCGCGACCACCCGATGACCGCCGTCTATGCGGTAGGGGGATCGCCTTTCCTTTCACGAGCCCGCCTCGCTTTAGGCAGATGCCACTGAATGACCGACGTTGTGTGCCGACGGCCGGCTCATCCGGGGCTCACCGGGCAGTTATTGCTCAGTATGCACCGTGAACTTCGGAGCGTCTTCGCCGGCCCCTTCTGCAAGGAACTCGAGCAGCACCGAAATTAAGAACTCCGCGGCCTCTTTGTTCACCAAAAGGTCGATGGTGCCCAAGTCGGTCTCGAGATTGAGGCGCCCAATCAATGGCTCTGACGAAATTGTCTGGAATTCACTGTCTAACAAGCGGTTTTCTTCCAGCTCTGACATTTTCCCCTCCTACTTAGAACGACACGATGCGCAGGAGTTCTGTGGATTGGCAACCAATCTAGTTTTCCGATGACCGCAAGGACCCAAGCATCTGTTCAGGCCGGGGCCGCAGACCGAGGCAACCGAGGACCAACCTATCCCGCTGAAAGCTCCCCGGCAACGACCGCAGATCGGCTCAACCAGTTTCGAGGCAATGCCTCAACAAGATCGGGAAGGCGGACAGTAGTTCGTGCAGATCGGGGTTCGTGCCTGGTCGTCCCTTCCCGAGCAGAATCGGGAAGAGGTGACATCTATCCGCCTACTGCGCAGCTTCCCGAGCCGTAACAAGGCCTGCGCCGCCTCTCGTAGAAGCGCACCGTTGCGGGCTATGGGCGGATGCCAGAGGGGCATTGCCTGAAGGCCTGGATAGCAACCGGCTCAACACGGATTGGGCCCTGATACCACGTGCCCTTCTGCCTCATCTCGGCGGAAGTTTGGCATGGACGACGGCCCGGAGCCTGAGGAGAAGTCATCATGTCAGTCGTCAAACTGAAGCATGCAGTGAAGCAGCTGCGGACGAAGGCAGGTGCGGCATGACCGATCCCGCCGAAATGATCGCATGGCTCGATCGGCCGCCGTTCAAAAAAGCCTCGTCCTGAAATGGAGATCGAGACCAAGGAAAACGACATCGCCCGATTCGAAGAGATCCGCGGCGCGCATCTGAAGGCGCTCGATCCCAGAGATCAGGCCGGGAGCGCGCCATGACCTCAGTTCCTCATTCTCTGCGGGATCTCTTCGCCGGGCAACGGACTGATGTCGGGTGCCTCGTCCGGGCCTACGTTCGGCTCTGGCTCTTCGATCGGTGGCTCGGGCAGATCTGGCGGCACATCCGGCGGCATATCTGGCGGGAATTCAGGGTCATTGGGCTTCGGGATCGGCGTCGTAGGCATTCAGACCTCCTCTTTGATGGCGCAACCGATGCTGGGCTGTGTTTGTTCCACGGGCCGGGAGGTGTGGCGTGACCGATTGGTTCCTTGACCCGCTTCCCTCCACTACGAGATGATCGTCATCGAAATTCCGTGGCCGTTCGACCTTTACAGCGATGCGGGCGCTAAGAAGTCGGCATCGACACACTACGACGTCATGAGCGCCGAGCAGATCCGTGCGCTTCCCGTTGGTCAACTCGCCAGCATGCATTGCCCTGATCTATTCGGGGGCGACGGCTCCGCATCTCCCTTTCGCGGTTGAATGCCTGAAGGCGTGGGGCTTCGAGTACAAGAGCTTCATGGCTTGGCGGAAGACGACTGCCGCCGGCAAGGTCCGCATGGGCACCGGTTACCGTGTCCGCCCCGGCGAGATTGTGCTCGTTGGCACCCTCGGCAATCCGAAGCAGTCCCATGTTCCGCCGACCATCTTCGATGGCATCGCTCGCGAGCACAGCCGCAAGTCCAGACGAGTTCTATGCCCTTTGTGACCGTGTGATGCCGCACGCGCGGCGCGCCGACGTGTTCGCTCGAGAACAGCGCCAGGGTTGGCACGCCTTCGGCAATGAGGTCACCAAGTTCAAACCGGAGGTGGCGGCATGATTTCAAGCGAGCAAATCAATCTTCGCCTCGCTGATCGCTGCCATGAAGGCGATCCTCGCACGTTCCCCCGTATATGCCCACCACGGCGTCCGCGCACGCGTTGACGGCCGTGCCGTAAGCACGTCTATGATCCACGGGCCAACTGTCGATGAGCAAGCGTACAGCGTAAGCGGGGTGCCACACGATCTGTACGCCGTCCAGATCAGGCAGATCAAGGATGACGCACTCGCCCCAAACGGTACCCATTACAAAATTCCTTCGGGTGAGGGCGTCGGCATGATCAAGCTCCACCTCCCATACCCGCCGGGCCGGGAACAGAGAGGCCGCGATCGCAGCCTCTCCCCCTCAAGTGGTGCCTCAGGCAGAAACGCGTCCGCTGCCGGAACTTGGGCTGATCATCCACGGGAGAACTGCGGGTGCTTTGACCAGGATCCCCTTCTTCTTTCCGAAGGCCCGGATCGCATCCCGCGCAACCTGAATGGGCTTATGGCCGTCATGCGCCATGTACAAAGTCTTCAGGGTGGCGCCGTGCACTACGTCGCGGTCGCGCTCCGGCCACCCCTCAAGAAAATCGATGGCATCGTACAGGTCCGTAATCTCTCTGATCAGGTCCTTCTTCTCCTTTAGGTAAACCGGTCGAGCAAACATCTTCGAGTTCATTTCAGCCTCACTGAATACGACGGTGTTCAACAAGGAAAGCGCTGCGGCCCAGCGCCCGGTGTTGATTTGTTGTCTCTTTTCAGCGGTTTCAAGAGGTCGGTGTGTCTTCGTCGCTACTCGCCGGAGGTGCGTAATGACCCTCCTGGAAGCCTACGCCAAGTTCGGGCCCGACACGGTGGCGATCGCCGAGGCCTTGGACATTAGGAACACGAGGCCGACTCCCTCATCAACATCAAGATGAATCGCGATCGGTTTAGGCCCGACGGTATGCCAGGTGGCGGCTTTGAACACTCCCCGGCGAGCGATACGAGATTGTGAACAGCTTGCGACTTGTGCGCCTCGCGTAGCGCCATCGTGCCTGTTCACCGAGAGCCCGCCGGCTCACCGCCGAGTTACGCGGTAGGAGAAATGCACCCAATTCATTGCGACTGGCGTGCGCCCTTGTTTCGAACACATTGGTCCCCTATATACCACGCATCGGCATTGCTTATGAGCGCTGATAACTCGCCGCTCGCAATTGCTGCATCGTTTTCGACTTTTGACCACGGATGTACTGGCACTGGTTTGGTAAGCGATGATGAGGAAGGTCGGTGCGGTTTCGCCCCGGCCTTTTTTGTTGTCTGGTGATAAGCACCTGTCCTGCGTCTATGCGGTAGGGTGGCCCCCTTTCATGTCCGCAGGCGGGGCAACGGGTAAGCCGCCTGGCTCATAACCACGAAGACCGGTTCGATTTCCCGGGCCCGCAGCGAATCGAAGGCCGCGGCGCAAATTCAGACTGATGCTATTGATTGACCAGCTCTGGCTGATTGGGTGATTGTGGAGCGGCGGGAAGCATTGTCCGCAACCAGACCATGTGCCAACCTGTCCTCTGAACGTTTCAGAGGAGGTGGTGTAATGTTGCGTAGAATTTTACCTTTGGCTGCAATAGCTGCGCTCGGCTTGTTCGATCCTGAGGCCGCAAATGCAGAGCAGGTAGCACTCACTTCGACTGTGAGCGTTAAGAATGAGCTCAAGTATCTTTTGTACACGCCGGATGGATACGCGACGTCAACGGAGACTTATCCTCTCGTTATATGGCTACATGGAGGAGATCAGGGCGGAAGTGATATCGACAAAGTCAAATCGAGCGGCATTCCAAAACTGATCGAAGACGGGAAGAAATTTCCATTTCTCGTCTTTTCTCCCCAAAACCCGAGCGAAGAACTGCTGTATCCGATTGAGAAAGTGGACGCTGCACTTGAGGAAGTAGCTTCAACATATCGGGTTGACCGTTCACGGATCTATGTGATCGGATTTAGCCGGGGCGGCTTCGGTGCTTGGGCCTTGGCCGAACAGTTTCCAGATAAGTTCGCCGCTATCGTCCCAATCGCCGGCGGTGGCAATCGGCACTATCTCAATAGAACGAACGAGAAAGCTGCATTCTGGGTCTTTCATGGCTCAAACGATGGTGTAATTCCGTTATCGGATTCCGTTGTGCTTTATGAACGCCTTAAAGCTCTGGATCGCAATGCTCGACTGACCGTATTGGAAGGTGTCGATCATTCCGGCGTCGAGTGGGCGACCTTGAATGATGCTGAACTCTGGGATTGGCTGCTGAAGCAGCGTCTTGAGGGCGCGCCTCAATAGCATGATGATCGCGCTTACCGATGCGGAGGGAGGTCGGTGTGGTTTCGCGCCGGCCTTCATTGTTTTTCCGAGAAATTGATCTTCTTGCGATGTGGCAGATACGGCCGCAACTCGGGCGGCTGCTCGGTATTGAGTTCGTGCGCTTCCGCGACCTCCTCATCGAGGACGTGCGCATAGCGGTGGTCTCGACATCGGCGTGGCTGATGCCTACTGACGGTTTTCAGATTCCTGGTCTTTCGCAGGAGCCTCGTCGCCAGACCATGGCGGAAGTCGCGGAATCGGAAATTCTCGACCTTGGCCTTCGCTCTGATGCGCTCCACCGCGTCTCGAGGGAGCTATAATGATGCCTTCTTCGATCCTTCCCATCTCCCTTGTATGACTCTTACCCGATCGGGGCCGGGCCGCCTGGTATGTGATATGTGAAGACGAATTCCCGATGGTGCCCGCACAGGGGCAGCAGAATATCGCGCAGTGCCGGTGATGGCCGTCTTGACCACGCGGCCGCCTTCCCCCGGCGCCGCGGCGGACATCCGGGCGCGAGGTTTTCCCAGCGGTAGTTGAGGGGGAGGTGGTCATCGCGCGAAATATTCCTTCGGTTGCGTGGACGCAGCCACATAGAGCGGGTGTACGGGATGACCGTCTGCCGTCAGTTTGAGAGCCGCTGGGTTGAAGAACGCAAGCCTCTCCGCGACTTCGCGTCCACGATCATGAAGTGTGCCATGTGTTCCCCACGCGCATATGATCTTACGTGCGCTATGCGCGATCGAGAGCAAGTGCTTGTCGTTATCTGGGCCGATCGGGTCAGGGTGGTCGTAAAGGGCTTTCGGATCGGTGGAGCGAAGTGCAAAGAGGTTACCAACAATCAAGCCGCCATGGCCCCAAGCCCGCGCGAAGCCGACGCACCGGCGAATCGTCGGGTCATCTTGGCAGGCGTCCGCTATGGACGGGTTCAGCATGAGGAAGGCGACCTTGGCCTTCTCCGAATCCCATTGCCGCTCGAGACGGTAACGGTAGGCACCGCATCTTGAGATAGTAGCCGAAGACTTCACCTCGGTTGGAAATACATCGAGCGTGTCGCCCATCACTCAGCCTCTTCCGCCCCGGACAGCAGCCTCTGCCGAGGCCATGCGCTCGTGAACGATCTCGCCGGTCGGATGCAGGATCTGGCCCAACAACGCCGCATGGAAAGATAGAATATCAGTCTCGACAGCCGTCACCGGCCTTTGCGCCGTTCGCGGAGGATCAGCCAGACGGCGTTTGCCCTTTTTCAAGGGAAGCCGCTCGTGTTCGACCCTGGTCTTTCGCATCTTGTTTGAAGATGGTTCTCGCGCAACCAGGCGACAATACTCCGGGGCGTTGGCCTCTGGTTCGGCCGCGGTATTCGAGTTGGGTGATGACCTTGCCCTCGGCAAATCTTCCATCGGCGCGAACTTCGAGCAGCCGAAGGCCTGAATGGTCTTGTGGATAGAACATTTTCCGTTGTTTTTTGGCCAGCGTGAGCATACCAGTTCATGTGATGGTTCCGCCCGACTGAAGAACGGCGGATGAAAAGGGAACACGGTGAGGACGACCCATCAGGGGCTAAAACCGTGGCTGCCCCCGCAACTGTGAGCGGCGAGCAAAGTCCAAGGATGCCATTGGCCGTGAATCGGCTGATAAGGCGGACAAAGCTACGACCCGCAAGCCAGGAGACCTGCCATCACCTTGGGCGACACGCCTCAACAACTGCCACGCCGCACGGTGGGTGCGGAAAGGAGAGCACATGCATATCGAACCAGGCGTCGTCGATGGCGCAAAGATTATATTGAGTTATGCCACTGCCGCAGGGGCTCTCGGGCTCACCGCCAAGTTGGCGGCTGACAGTATTCGCAACAACGGTGGTGCCGGTGCGCTCGTGTTACGCAGTGTGGTGACAACGGCTTTGGTCTTCTGCTTTTTCGAAGTTCTGCCGCACCATCCTGCTGGTGTCTCGGAAGTCCATCTTATCCTGGGTTCAACCCTTCTTCTCTTGTTCGGAGCAGGCGCCGCTGCGGTTGGCCTTGCGGCTGGTCTGCTTCTTCAAGGGCTTTTCTTTGCGCCGTTCGATTTGCCACAATATGGGATGAACGTAACTACGTTGCTGGTGCCCCTTTGGGCAACCAGTCTGCTCGCGGCGCGGATTATTCCGTCTCGGACCGCATACGTGGAATTGAAATATAGGGAAACTTTGGCGCTCTCCACGACCTATCAGGGCGGTATTGTTGCATGGGTTGCCTTCTGGGCACTATATGGCCACGGCTTCAGCGTCGAAAATCTCGCGGCCGTGGGTTCGTTCGGCGCTGCCTACATGAGCGTCATTCTGCTGGAGCCCCTGATCGACTTGGGTGTTCTCGCCGGTGCAAAGGCGCTTGATCGCTACAGTCGTGGTCCCATGTTCAATATCAGACTGCATCGGGCGGCGTGATTATGAACACGCCCAGTGCATGGGTATGGGGGCGATAATCTGAGGCGTAAGCGGGATTGATCTCGCTTTCGCTGCTTCCCAATTCTCCAGCAGTAAGCGGCGTTCGAAGCGGATCGGAAGAGGGCGAGAGCCCAGCGGGACGAAGAATATGTCGCGTCGGAGCTGCAGCGGATCAGCCTTCAACGCCACCGCAGCTCTGTTTGTGTCAGGCTGTCTCGCTGTCCGAGGCACGGGGTTCCGCCGTCGCATCTTCACCATCATTGTCGTCCGGCCACCAGCCGTGCCAATCGTCCCCCACGCCCTCTTCGCCTGACCACCGTCGAGCCGGGAGGTTAGCATCTGGAGCGGCTCGTCCTCCGCAATTCCGCATTTGCGGCGTCACATACGCGGCGATGTCCTTCTGGCAGTCCCAGATCAGCCTCTTCATCTTCTGTTTGTCGGCATGGGTGGGATTCGTCGGCGGGTCAACACATGACCGCTCGCGACGTTCCAATGCTGCCGCGACGAGCGACTTGTTCCAAAATACCTTGCCGCAATGGTGCTGCATCGCCCGTCACTTTGAGGGTCAGGAATCGTTTCAGGAAGTTATTATGGGATTCTGGGCGCCGTAGCATTTCGTTCGATGTGCGCCCATCCGCGCTTGGGTTGCCGCGAAAAATGCGAGGGAGCGCAGTTTCTGGCTCTCGTCGTGACATTCGCAATCGAACAGGCGTGTGCCGCTAACGGCAGGCGCTGGAAATTCCCCAAAATACCTAGGGTTGCCGCGGCGCCTCCGAAACGCATTTATGCCTCGGGCGTATACCAGGAGGTAATAATGGACGTCGAATTGCTGACCCGTCTAGGTGTTGCGGCCTTCATCCTCGCCATATCAGTGTTAGTCGGGCAGGAAGTTGGACTTCCAACGAACGTCCTTGAAACGCAGGCGACTGTAACCTCGAATCATTGAGAGCCATCCCTCAGATAGCGCTACGGCACTCGCACCTATTGCGCATGCATTGCCGGCAAGGGGACGTGTCGAAACAAGGAGCGGCGCGCGTGCTGCTTTTCTCATGGTTTGTTTGGCGGTTCTGGACGGGACACGATGAAGGCACCGCAGGTGAACATGATACCCGTAACCACGAGCAAAGCGATTGCCGGTGGTTCGAACGCAACCCACAAATAGATGAGTGCCAAACTCATCAGCAAAACTGCAGATATTTTGGCACGACGTGAGATTGCTCCTTCTTCCCGCCAGTCACGTAATGGCGGCCCGAACAATGGATGGTCCATCAGCCATTTCGCGAGGCGCGGCGAGGAGCGCGAAAACAACCATACCGCCAGGAGGAGGAAAGGCGTCGTGGGTAGCAGCGGGAGAAAGATTCCGACAATGGCGAGCCCGACCATCAGCCAGGCGAGGCTGAGAAGTGCAAGGCGCATAGAAAGGTTCATCTGCCTTCTCTCCGGTCAGCTGCCAAATGCCGGCGACGCGTGTTCCTGCCGAGACGAAATAAAGCTCCGAATTGGAGAGATACAAGGTGCTTCATTCTTCAACATACAGGAGTGGCGGGGAAAAAGCGCCTCGCTGCTCTAAGCCCCGCCAAGCGTCGCCGTTTCGTCGATTGCGGTGTCTTTGCCGAGTTCTGATTCATCCTCGGTTAAAGCGAGATAACCGTGTCTGCCTAACCAGTCTCGAACGATGAGACGAAGGGCTTCTTCCCGGTTGACTGCACATTCAGCCATGAAGAGCTGAATTCCGCGTTCTGAATCTTCTTCAAGGTAAGTCATCGAGCTGCCCCTGTGTTGCCGGTGTCGATCAAACCGAAATTCCAATCACATGACAAGGCTCCCGTTGTGGGGCCCTTTTCTTCCAAGCGCTCGTCATTCCATGCAATTATCCAGGGCACTCTGACGGAAGTTTTTTCGACCAGAGGAATGGCGAACGTTCAAGGTTGCCAACCTTGCGGCATGTTGAAGCGATCTCCTCCAAGTCTGCCAACCTGTCGCTCTCGCACAGTCGAGGCGTTTCGCGCGCGGACCGGGCGTGCTTTGCATTCAGTCACTGCTGCATGTCGAACCCACGGCTGTTGAGTCGCTGCCGACGCCCGGCTCCTGAAAGTTCCATCTCCGATCCTAGCCACGGCGACGTGAAATCTCGCGGTACAGTGCTTCCGGAGAAACTGCGATTTCTTCGCAAGTCTTCGCCATTCACCCTTCGCGGGAAGATCGCCGTCGCTCCATGTTAGCCAGGCGTCCAGCCGGGCTGCGACTGTCCGCAAGGCAAGGATTTCGGCGCGCTTCCTGGTATGTTGCAGTTCGTTCGAGAGGTGGCGTGACCATTCCAAGGCGAAGACATGGTCCTCGTTTAGCAGCCGCTGGATGTCGCCGATTGGGATCAAAACCACTTCCGTCGCCATCGCGGCGACGCGTCGCAGTGGTATTGATCCGAAAACACAGAGGCTTCGGCTAACACCGTTCCTCGCCTGGCACGCTGCAAAACCACAGGGCGGCCGTCCTCCTGATAGCGCACGAGGTTTGCACATCCATCGGTTATCAGGAACATGGGCCGCACCGGATCGCCTCTGTGAAAGAGGTGATCGCCCTTCACAAAGGATCTACGCGCGACGGCCCTCGGCCGAAGAACGGCAAGAATTTCATCCGACATGATAACTATCATGTTCACGGTGGCGATCGGTTGGCAAGCTGAACACCCTCCCTCGTTAGTTCCAACTGGTGTCCCCATGAGAATCCTGTTCCTTACGCTTATTGCCGTTACTCTGCCGCTTCCCGCAGCGGCCGAGGGAGAACACGTCCACCATTCGCCCTACGCTGGCCAAGAGCTCCGCGAAATGAAAAGCCTGTCGGCGGATGATCTTGCAGAACTTGAAAGTGGCGGAGGGTGGGGCTTGGCGAAAGCCGCCGAGCTTAACGGCATCCCAGGACCTTCTCATGTGCTGAAAATGAAGGCCGACCTCGCCTTAAGCGTCGACCAGGAAACATCGACGCAGCGCATCTTCGAGAAGATGCGAGAAGACGCGGTGAGCGAAGGAAAGAGACTGATCGCGGGCGAATTGGCGCTTGAGATTGCGTTCCGTGAGGGCTCGATCAACGAGGCCAATCTTCGTGCGCAACTTCGCGCGGTGGAAACAATCAGAGCAAACCTGCGCTACATTCATCTAACAGCCCATCTTGAGATGATGCGCGTGCTAACCGAAGCTCAGGTCAAGCAGTACAGCGAGCTGCGGGGATACGCTCGCTGATCTGCGGGTTCAAGAAACCATTCCCAACCTGCTTTGGTTTTGCCGGAACGGCTCGTTAAGTTTCTATTGTTTGCCAATCACGCGCGCCCCCGGCGCGGCGCGTGTGATTGTTCGGTAACCTGGGGGATCAGTCGACGTGGCTGCAGCAGGACTTTTTGAAGGACGCCCGGTAACCAGCGTCTTCAATCGCAGCGATGAATACATCGGGTCCAATCTCGGATTCGATCGAGGCGGATTTCGCCTCGAGATTGACGGCAACCTTGGCCTTCGGGTCAGCGGCTTTGACGGCCTTCTCGACCGTGGCGGCGCAGTGTCCGCAGGTCACGTCTTCTACGTCGAGGTGATACATCGAGAGTCTCCTTTGATCTGACTTGAGCGAATGTGGAGCTTCCAACGATGGCAAGGTCAAGGGTGTGCTCTACAATTCCGACTGTGCGCCCCTTGATGATGGTGGCCAGACCAGAACAGGCGACGCAAAGATAGCAAAATTGGCGCGGGCTTGCCGGTGAACTCGACGGAGCTGAGATCGGCACTCCAGCGTCCATTTCCAGCCACAAACTGGACAGTATCATTTGCTGCAACTCGTGCGTTGACGGCGAGAACTCATTTGAGTTGCCGCACCGCCTTGGCGAAGGCGCGGCTTGCAAGTAATAGGGTCTTGTGATGCACGCGCTTATTCAGTCTTTGTGCCCATGTCGGCACGCCTGCTAGCGGATTTGGGATCGACGGCTGCAGGAAGTGTGCAGCAACTGGGAACGGAGCAAATGACCACAAGCGTTTTGGCAGCAAGCGGCGGCGTGAAGCAAGTCATCTGCATCAATTGGGGCACAAAATATGGAGCCCCCTTTATTAACCGGCTCTACGCGATGGTTGCTCGCAACATCACGCCGCCTTTCACCTTCACCTGTTTTACCGATTGTCGCGCAGGCCTGAACCCCGCGATACTTTGCGAAGACTTGCCTCCACTCAACGTGGAGACCATGCCGACCAACACGAGAGGCATATGGCCCAAGGCGCGGCTCTGGGGGCCGTCCTTGGGAAATCTAAAGGGCCCGGTGCTTTTTCTCGATCTGGATCTCGTGATCGTGTCATCGCTGGATGTTTTCTTCGAGATAGGGAAGGCGGATGACATAATACTGGCGAGAAACCAAACGACACCCTTTGAGCGCCTCGGGCAAACGTCCCTCTTCCGCTTTCCGGTTGGGAAACTCGTGCCGCTGCAGGACAAGTTCCGATCCGATCCACAGGGTGTGGCCGACGAGTATCGGTACGAGCAGCGCTTCGTAAGCCGCAAGGCGCCTGGGGGGATAAAGTTCTTTCCACGGAAATGGGTTCTTCATTTTCGCCAGGACTGCCGCTGGCCATTTCCGCTCAATTACTTCTTTGCGCCACGTCTGCCGCATGATGCACGTGTCGTGATTTTTCCGCGCGGTCTGCATCCACAGCACGCGGTAGAGGGCCGATACGGAACCAAGGGTCCCCGCAAGACGGCGTTCAAACACATAGCGGGAGTCTTCGATGCGAAGCAAAGGAAGAACAAGGGACCGCTACAATACTTGCGACATTATATCCGTCCGACGCCTTGGGTGGCGGAGCACTGGCGCGAATAATCGTGGGACCGCACTTAGGGCCTTACGGACGGTCGAGCTTGGAACGAATTACCGAGGCGATGCGGCGCGTTTCATCGAGTGGTTCGTAGCTGTAGGGTTCGATCTTTCCCTCAAACGGCCGGGTCAGTTGCAAAGTTTCATGCAGATCCCGGTGATAGCGCTCGAACTTGTCCAGTCGCGGACCCGCGACGTGGGTTAACTCGAGTGTAAAGACAGGCTTGCCCGTCGCCAGGGCTTCGCAGGGCATCGTGATCGAGTCCTTTGCGATGACGAACGCGTCAGCGGCCGCCATGTAGTCGAGGTAGGGGTTCTCGCTTCGCCTGTCCCAAACAGCGATCCTTTCGCTATTGAGTGTCGACAGGGCCCGCTGAGTGTGGTCTTCAGATCTACGTGAGGCCGATACAACGATGCGCCAGCCCTCTTTCTCCAATTGCTCGATTGCGCCCTTTATGTTTTGGTGGGTTCTGTCGTCGTAAACATATGCTCCATTCGAGCCGCCTACGAAGACGGCGACTATTGGGCGCCCGTCCGGTGACAATCGTCTGAGGGCAGCATCCCTAAGAGGCGCGAGCCGCGCCCAGGTAATCTGATGCGGTACTCCGACCATCGAATGATAGTTCGGCCGCCGGTTCAATTCCTCGACCCAATCGTGACGAGAGACGAAAACGAGATCATACCCTTCGATGCGCGGACGTTGGAGGTGCACGGTTAAGGGCTTGCCTCCATAGGCCGCTTTTATGTCGAGGACTGCCGGTTCAGCGCGGAAACCGCAGGAGATTACGAGCTCGGGGCGCTGTTCCCTTTTGCGAAACAATCTGGGTTCGAACAGCTTTCTCAAGCCGCGAGTCCGACTGATTAACTTGACCACTGGCTCACGATGGAATTGTTTACCCACGCCAAGGCACTGCGTAAGCGTTCCCGCCTTGCTTTCTGCCACAGCCCACACGCAGCTCGTGTTGGACGTTTTCACCGTTTCGTCGTGGTTATCTTGCAAACTTTAGCTCCGATATGACACTTGCTTTCTTCCGCCCGTTCCTCGCCTTCGCTTAGAATCACTGGCTGAGATCGATCCCATTCTTGTCGACAAAATCGATCATGCTACGGTCTTCGATGGCGTTCGCCTCGATATACCTGATAGTGGAAGTAACTTTATTCCGGTATTTCTCCGCAGAACCGTCGAAAGACCAACCTCTGTCTGTCTTTTCCTTCAGCTCCTCGATCGATTTCGCGTAATAGTGATTGAGCTGCAGGAACTCTGCGGAGTAAAAATCGGCAGCCTTCCGCTTTTTCTTTGGCACCACCATCCCCGCATCGTTTGCGGTTTCGTCGCCGTAGGAACGTGTTTGGAAGTGATGCACGCCCACTTTCGTGACTTCGACCGGATCGACAATGCATTTGAAATTGCTTGCGTCGAGGTTCTGCCGCATGGGATCGGAGACCCGCATTTTATAATTAAGGCATACAGGCCCTGCTGGTCGCGAGACATGACCGCTATGGCCGAACATATGCCAGGGCAAAGAGATGTTAGGAAATCCGCCGGCTCCTCGTAATGCCTCCTCTAACGTTCGACCTTTCTTGGGCAATAAGAATTCATCAACGTCGATGAAAGCCATACGCTCATATTTACCGCCGAAGTTTAAGATCGCATGGGCGAAAGCAATCGTCTGCCCGTTCAAGAATTCACCACTTTGTTCATCCCGCATGCGCATTTTCCAAGGGACGACGGTCAGTTCTTGGCCAGTCAGCGACCGCTGAAGCAGTTCGACCGTTCCATCAGTCGAGCCGTCATCGTAGAGATGGAAATGTCGAACACCAACAGCTTGGTGAAAGCGCACCCACTCCGCAATGTAACTCGCTTCGTTTTTCACGCAGGCGACAATCGCAATGCCGCGTCGGTTCAACTCCCCTTGCGGAGGTGTGATAGCAAGTTCTCTCGTAAGATGCCGTTTAGCCTTCAGTCCAAACATCTACGCCCCTTGGTCCCTAAACATCGAACGGCTCTCCTTCGTGCCCTTCACCTCAGTCGGCGCAGAAGGGACTTTCCAAGCCTTTAACCATGCACCTTCCGAACTAGCATGCCGGCTTTGATTTGGAATACATCACCTTTATAGAGGGAGAGAGCCGAACTTGGAATCCAAGCCTCGGTAGCATGGAGAAGTCGCGCGCCGAAAGCACGCTAAAGTTGGGATGAGTGACCATGGACTTTCCCGCCTCCGGAACGACGGAGAATTTGACGACGGCGGAGCAATGGCGTGCTCTGTTTTCGAGGTATTCACACGTTATCCTCGTAGCTAACAGCGATCAGGTTAACGTTAAGGAACTTCAGGCCGAATACCCGCGGACGGCCCTCTTTGTATTCTTCAACAAGGTCTACAAGGTTCTTGATGAACAATTTTCCGGCCACGCCTTGCTGATTTCGCGCGCTCAACCGAAAGGCGCCAACATTGTCTACCGACAAGAGGTCGCTGACGTCGTCAAACTATTCGCACCGCAGGACTTCCTGGGCATCATGAACATCCGCTTGGCGGCGAGCGAGAGATTGAACACAAGCTCCGATTACTTGGGAACGCCCACGGGGCATCTGGATTTGATCGGCTTCTGCGCTGACTTTTACCCGCAGGCCAAAGTCCCCACGAGCGGTTTCGCCATCGCCTTATGGCTGGTCGACCAAGCGCTTCCGGCCAAGATTATCCTGGCGGGATTCTCGGCAAAGCGCAGCGAACAGTGGCGGGTGGTCGCTGTCCACGATTGGACTTTCGAGCAGGTCTTCTTGCGCCTTTTCGAAAGAGTGGGCAAGTTGACGATGCATGGTGGTATCGCCACAAACAGTTACGCATCGCTTGCTTCAAGGTTCCCGGAGTTGCCCGCTGCGGAAATATCTTCGACGATCGCAGAAGTCTTGTCATCGCGTCTGAACCAGACCGATGCACAAGTGGACAAGTTGATATCTCTCACAAACGTGTTGCGGTCCATCGACGAATTTTTACGTCGGCTGAAGCCGAAGTTTCTGAAGAAAACGAAGCCATAAACAGCATCGAATTGACGAGTACCGATTTTCTGGTGAGGACAAATGGGATCATGGATCTCCGACGCACGTAAGCGCATATACCGGAATCTGAAGTACCGCATCATGCGGCCGGATCCGCCGGCCGCGCCCTTTCGATTCAACAGCCCTGTCGTGGTTGTAGGATCCGCGCCTGTCTCCAATAGGCCGGCCGGATTGGACGAGAGCTTCAGGATCATTACCGTGAACGGCTCGCAATCGGTCATCGCCAAGTGGGGCGTTGATGCGCCGGATATTACCATGATGATGTTCAACCAGGTCGAAGGAACCACTGCGAACGCGATCGAGGTCAGGCGTGTGCTGAAAGGGCAGCGTACAGGGACGCTCTACGTATTTCTCTGGCGCAAGGACGATCGCGCGCGCCTCGAGGAAGGTTTGCGAGCGTTCGACTATAAATACGATCGACTGGAAATCGTCGATCGATATGAGCGGATGGCGTTGCTGGATCGTGTGGCTGACTTGCGCTCCCTCGAGATGGACGCCGATTCCAAGTGCTCGAACGGTATGAACGCGGTCCTTTTTGCCCTCTACAACGGAGCACCCGCCGTCATCGTCACGGGAATCAATCCGAACTCAAGCGGTCACGTCTACAATTCAACGGGTTTGACGCGTCTTCATGTTCAAATGGACAAAGTCCTCGTTTCCAAGCTGATTAGTGAGGGCCGCCCCATTTTCACGGCGGATCCGCCGGTTTCGGAAGAATTAGGCATTCCGTTGTGGAGCGGTAAAAACCGCTAGTCCTTTGCATATTTGCCCTGTGTCGTCGTTTTGCTCGCTCAACGCCTGCGTTAGAGAAATCAATGGTTTTAAATCGTCCATTTTCACGTTCCTGCATCAAGATCGCCGTTCGCCTCCTACTGGGTCGTTCCAGGGCCCATGTTCAGGATTGGTTTCCCGGACTGAAGCTCGAACTTGCAACCGCTGATCGAGACGGCACGATCCAGTATCGAGGCGAGTTGGTAGGACGTCTAACGAGCCCGTTGCGCGCCCTGGAAGAAAAGCCGGGGAATGTGCTTATCGTCGGCTCCGGCCCCTCGGTGGCACGATGCGATCTGACCCGCGCAGACGGGTCTTCCTGCCTTCTCTTGAACGGCGCGCTACACCTTTTTCCCAGCGTAATCGCAAAGCCTCTGGCGATAGCAATTGAAGACGAACGGTTCGTATGGAGACACTTCGATCTCGTGAAGCGGATTCCTGCCGGATGCGTCTGTCTGCTGTCTGTGAGCGTGATAAGGGCGATCTGCGAGCTGGATCGCACATGGCTGCGAGACAGGCCGATCGTATTGATCGATAACGTGCGAAAGCCGTACGGGGTGGCACGTCGGGACACCGCGGAACTGCGTAAGCTGGCGTATGTGAGGCTGAGCGAGGACGGCGACGTCGGCTTTTCCGAAGACCCCTTTGCCGGCATTTTCCAGGCAGGCTCGGTCGCGGTTTCAGCCGCACAGTTTGCCGTCGCCTGGAGGCCCCGCTCGATCGGCTTCGTCGGGATCGATCTCAGTAATGCCGATGAACCGAGGTACTACGAAACAACTGATAAAGCCTATTCGGGAATCGTCGCGGCCCAAAAGCGGATCGTCGACCATCTGGTGATGACACGGAGTATAGCCGCCGAAAGCGGTATCGAGGTCGTAAACCACTCGCCTATCTCGGCCCTTGTCGGGATGGGGTTTGGCTACGACGCCACCTTTGCCAAAGCTGAGTGACGCTTTAGCTGGGATTGCGTTAGCTGACGTTAAAGCACTGAAGCTGTATCGCAGCACCACATCGGGGCGTGAGGCGGTTAGTTGCTCGCCGCCGCCCCGATGAAATTGGCTTATGAGTGTCGCGCCATTAAGCCGAGCGCTGCGTTACATGAAGAACACGATCACGTGTAGCGAACCATTCCTCGGCGTAATCATCGTTCTTATACTCATCGAAGTAAGGCCCTCCATCTGTGAAATGGACAAGCTTTGCATCCGGCGAATATTCGTACTCGTTTACGAGCCAGTTCCAACTTGCGGGCAGTTCGCCGATCAGGTCGTCGGACTCTAGCCATTTGAACTGATGCAACTCCAGCCCAGACGCAGTATTGACGTAATCCAAATCGAGCTTTCGGCACTTGGCGTTATTGAACAGGATCACGCTCGACCAGTTCTTCTTTTCGTACTTGGTTTGGACCTGGCCCAGGAACTTCGTTTCGACTTTCGGAACGTAGTCGTGTTTTACGCACATCGCTGCATAGCGATCGTCTCTCAACTCCCACAACTGGGCGATGTCAGTCCGCATGAGCATGTCGCAGTCGGCGAAAAGCGACCAGCCCTCATAACGGCTTAGATAAGGCACCAGGAATCGCGAAAAGGAAAACTCGGTAGATTGGAGAGGATTCCGCTCGCGCGTAAAAATATTTTCGACATTGTTCAAGGATATCGGCGTGAACGTAACCGGGATGGAGCTCTTTTCCAGAATACTTTGGCAAAGAACATGATAGGCGACGACTTCCTTGCTGTCGAAGCCGATGTAAATATGAGCACCTTGCGTCATTTCACCTCCGATTATGGGTAGGCTTCAAAACGTCGTTGGTCTGGCTTGATCCTCTAAGCGGCGAAACGATTTCAACTGACGTTTGATTTGCGTCTCAACCCAGGTGTAACCAAAAAAGGCCGCGGCGTGAAGCCTGCGGCAGCGGAACGATGTGGTTGGTTGTCCGTCGTCCACAGGAGGGCGTCTGGCAATTTCCGCGAACTTCGCCTAGTAGCTTTGTCGCTGGCCCGCGATAGTGCCACCAATGCGGGCGAGGGCAATGGGGGAAGAATGCGCAGTCTCCTGGTTCGAAGACCGGATCTCTTATACGTTCTGATCGCCGGCTATTGCCTGCTGAGCATCATCCTGAAAGTTCTTCGACCGGACTCGCTTGAGATAGACGAATCCGAGCAAGCACTGCTGTCACAATATCTGCTGCTCGGATACGGAGCCCAGCCACCCTTCTACAATTGGCTTCAATATGGAGTCGTGGCGCTATTTGGTATCTCTGTTGCGTCGCTCGCCATTGTAAAAAACGGTCTTCTGTTCCTCTTCCTTCTATTCTACGGGCTCACGGCGCGCCTTCTCTCCAGCAGTCGGCTCGTTCCGGCGGTGGCGGTGCTGGGCGTCCTCACGCTCCCACCGGTTTTCCTGCTGTCACAGCGCGACTTATCGCACACCGTCGCCGCGTTATTTGCGGTGTCGCTGTTCCTCTACGGCTTCTTCCGTGCGCTAAAGAGCCCACCAAAGGTTGGCCATTATTTGCTTGTCGGCGTTGCCGTGGGGCTCGGGGCGATTACCAAGTACAATTTCGTTATCTTGCCGGTGGCGGCACTGCTCGCCATTCTGCCAGAGGCAAAGCTGCGCAAATATCTGTTCGACTGGCGTGTGCTCGCATCAGTTGCGGTTTGCGCCATGATCGTGGCACCCCATGCCTACTGGATCGTCAATAATCTTGGACATGCCACCGGTGTCACTGTCGCTGAGATGAAGGAGGGGGCAGATAGCGCGCGGCTTCCGCACGCGATCCAAGGCCTTGTTTCCCTCGCGGTTGCGGCCCTAAAGGGCGTCGCACTGACCCTTGCCGTCTTCGGATTGCTCTTCTACGCGGATGTCGGGAAAATCCTGCGCGCCGAGAGCCTAGGGACGAGGGTCATCGGCAGGATGATTGTCGCCTGCTTCCTCATAATAGCGTTTATCGTGGTAGCAATGGATGCGACCCACATCCGTGCGAAATGGTTGGCGCTTTTTACTGCGCTCCTCCCACTTTATCTGACGCTGAAAATCGATGCCGCCGGCCTGGATCCTGCCCGGCGCCTGCCCGCACTTTTTTCGATTTCGGGCATCCTCTCCGTCGGCGTCATCGTGATGCTGTGGGCAAGGGTCTTTGTAGGACCAATGATTGGCGATTATTCCTTCGCGCACACGCCTTACAACGGTTTTGCCAGCACGGTGCGCGCTGATCCGGGTCCGCCCCCGGTGGCCATCGTGGTCGACGACAGGATCGTGGCGGGTAATCTTAGGATTCAGTTTCCCGATACCCCGATCATCCTAACCGGATTTTCTCAGGAGGCGGAGAGACACCTTCCCCCAGGTCGAATCTTGGCGGCCTGGTCGGCAGAAGGTAAGGGGCGAGAGGCGATTCCTCCTCGCATTACGGCCCTACTGAAACTCATGCCCGCCAGGATTGCCGACGCAACGCCGACGATCGTCTCAGTTCCTTACAACGCCGGGCGCCCGGGCGACACATACACTTTCGCCTATATTTGGGCGGACTTCCACTGAGCCGGGTTGGCGCCGATCGCGCCGCCCATGTTGCGAATGATGTCTTCTCTGTCGCGAATGAAAGGGAGGCCGATATGCTCAGAGAGTTCCAGCTCCGTCGTGAAGACATTTCCTCGATCACTCAAACGCCTCAGAACGAAGGTGTCTTCAGCAATCTGCCGGCGAATTCTGCCCTTATCGTCGTAAGAATGGCCCATCTTGGTAACTGAGAACCCGGCAAGCGTCACGGACGGCACTCCCATGAAAAGTGCATAGCACAGGGCGGCAACTCCGTTCGTCACCTTGCCGACTTCTCCAATATCGGAGGGAAGCCCGCCACTGACGGCGTTGACGATCGCTTCGCGCTCAGCTTTGGTGGCGCGCATCAGGCTCTTGTAGCGAACATGCGGCATTGCCAGAAGTTTCAGGTACATCACCCAGATAGACTTCGTATGAAGCCATAGAAGGCCCCTCGTCCTTACATAGGGATGCTCTTCCCACGATTTCTTGCGCTTTCGAAACGTCAAATCGGCGGGTGGGAGACCCAGTGCATTGGCCGTCTTGCCAGCGTTATTGACGTCGACGCGTGCGCAATGTCCAATCAGGTCCGGCGGAATCGTGGGGGAGGGCGCGGAACCGAGAATCAGCCACGGCTTGTCGACAATGCCGAGTCGCGAGAGCCAGCGGCGGTGCTTTTCTCGCAGTTTTTCAAGCGCTTCAGGTTCAATCGTCATCGCGAATTCCATTGACGAGGTGGGCAGCCGAGATTCACTTAAGGGACTGACATTTATGTCTCGCACAAGCCACGCTACGTGTCCATTCGCCGCCGGATCTTCGACTAGAAGGGGTGAGCCGGTACTGCAATTTCTCAATACTCTGTCGCCACGCTTCAGAAAGCGTGGAAATACCCGTGAATCGCACAATTTAGCCATCTTGATTTGATTTCGAAGACTTCAACGGTAAGAGACGCCTTTAAAAGGGTCGTCAACAATTTCGGACAGTCAAGAAATGAACGTAGTTGTAAGTGACCCAATACTGGCGTCGATCAGTCGTACGATCGCGACTGCCGCCGACGGCATCAATGCGCTGGCGGGCTGTCTGGAGGATGATGCGGCCTTCCGCCGTAGTTTTGTCGATGCCATCGAACTCGTCGCCTCCAAGCGTGGCCGGGTCGTTGTGGCGGGTGTTGGCAAGAGCGGGCACATCGGACGCAAGATCGCCGCGACGCTAGCTTCCACCGGTACGTCCGCCTATTTCGTGCATCCGACGGAAGCAAGTCACGGCGATCTCGGCATGATCACCGCCGAAGATTTGCTCATCCTGCTTTCATGGTCCGGTGAGACGGTCGAACTCGGGAACGTACTCACTTACGCCAAGCGCTTCAATGTCCCGGTCATTTCCGTCACGTCGAATGCCGATAGCACAATCGCTCGCAACTCCACGATCCCCGTGGTTCTGCCGAAAGTGCCGGAGGCATGCCCACATGGTCTAGCCCCGACCACGTCTGCAATGCTGCAGTTGGCGGTGGGGGATGCTTTTGCAATAGCCTTGCTTGAGCGGAGGGGTTTTTCGGCCGAGGACTTCAAGACGTTTCATCCGGGCGGTAAGCTCGGTTCGCAGTTGCTGCTCGCCCATGAGCTGGCCCATTCGGGCGAGGCTGTGCCACTTTTGCCGATCGGCAGTCCGATGAGCGAAGCGGTCATCCAGATGTCTTCGAAGGGTTTCGGGGTCGTCGGCGTCGTTGGTGGCGACGGTGAGCTTGTCGGTGTCATTACCGACGGCGATTTGCGGCGACACATGTCACAAAATCTATTGCTCCTCACCGTCGAGACCGTGATGTCGCACATGCCTCGCGTGATTACGCCTGGAATGCTGGCCAGTGCGGCCATGGAAATGATGCAATCGCAAAAGATCACGGTGCTGTTTCTGGTCGATGATTTTGGCCGGCCGTCGGGCATCTTGCACGTCCACGATCTTCTGCGTGCCGGCGTTGCCTAAGGACAAATAGTGCCCGCCCGGAGATGGTTAACGAGCCAGCCTCCGAGGGAGCACATCGTACGATCTAAGTTGGACTTAAAACACGCGTTGGCTTTGGCAGTCCATCACGGAAATGGGAACGCGCTTGGCAGTAATCCACCGAGACTTCGAGTATCGCCCGGACCTGGATGGTTTGCGAGCCGTGGCGATCTTACCTGTGCTCCTCTTTCACGCAGGCTTCAGTTCGTTCTCAGGCGGATTCGTCGGGGTCGATGTATTTTTTGTCTTGTCCGGGTTTTTTATGGCGAGGATCATCCTCACCGACCTCGAGCGCGGCAGCTTCAGCTTTTGGTCGTTCTATCTTCGGCGGATGAGGCGCATCTTCCCGGCATTGTTCTCGATGATCGCCGTTTCGGCCGTTGCGGGATGGTTTTTGCTCATGCCGCAGGAGTTTCGGTATTTCGGCGATAGCATACAATCTGCTGCCTTATTTACTTCGAACATCCTGTTTCGTAGCGAGAGCGGCTATTTCGATCTCTCCTCAGAAATGAAGCCATTGCTTCATACCTGGTCTCTGTCGGTGGAAGAGCAGTTTTACCTGATTTTTCCCGTCGCGGTTTTCCTTGCCTTCAAATTCGCACATAGGCACATTCGTGCAATCGTGTTGGCAGTTGCGCTCTTGTCCTTCGGGGCAAGCACTTGGGGGATTGTTCACTCGCCCGAAAAAGCATTCTACTTGCTGCATTTTCGCGTTTGGGAGTTGCTGATCGGAGTCCTTGTTGCCATTGCTCCTGCCTCAACTTATGGGGCCCGCGGCTCGCAGGCATTGGCGGCACTCGGACTGCTGGCAGTTCTCCTGGCCGTTTTCGTCTATTCTCCTGATACGCCCTTTCCCGGTATTTATGCCGCAGTGCCCTGCCTCGGTACGGCCCTTGTGATCCACGCACACTGTCGAGGCGGAGCGATAGGGCGCTTACTGGGTAATCCCGTTTCGGTCTTCATCGGACGCATCTCATACTCCCTCTACCTCTGGCATTGGCCCATCATCGTGTTCCTTCGCTATGGCCTTGGCCACGAACTGACAACCGGATGGGCGCTGACCGCCGTGGCGATGTCCTTCGCGCTCGCATACATTTCATGGAGGTTTGTCGAGCAGCCCGCGCGGTATGGCGTGCTGGCCTCCTCGCGCGTCGCGATCATCGGCGTGAGTAGCGCCGCTATTTCTTCGGCGGTCGCCTTCGGCTTCATTGTCAATGACCTGGAAGGTATTCCCCAAAGGTTGCCCGAAAAGGCCCGAACGCTTTACCAAGCCACCTATGATGAGAGCCCATTCTCCTCGAGCCGGTGTTTCACCGATTCAAATGGGGAAGGTCTGACACCGGTTCAGATAAGGAGAGGGGAGATCTGCCGGGTCGGAGTCGAGACTGCGGGCGAGCCGCGGTTCCTCGTGTGGGGAGATTCTCATGCCGCTGCGATCGCTCCTGCTATTGACCTTGCCGCTCGCCAAATGAGTATATCGGGCATGTTCGTCGGGCGCGGATCGTGCCCGCCCTTGCCCAATACGGATTTCGGTCCTCCGGGGGCGGTCAAGAGATGCATCGAACACAATTCTGCAGTGATGTCGCTAATCGAGAAGAGAAAGTTCGCCTTTGTTTTCATGGTGGGCTATTGGCCTAAGTACGTCCACCGAGAAGAGCTGCCGGGTCAGGGCATCTTCTTTGACCCTGGCGTCGCACCTCCCCGGACCGATTGGTCTATTCCGGTCAGGAAGGGACTTGATGCGACTTTGACCAAGCTCGCTCGGCAGGGATCGAAGGCGATTCTTGTGATGGATGTACCGGAGATGGGATTCGACGTTCCCGAGGCTCTCGCACGAGCGGCTGCGTCTGGACGCTCGCTCGATATAGCTCCTTCTGTTGAATACACCAACAGGCGCCAAGCCTTGGCCCGGCGGGTCTTGGCGGATGCGGCCAAGTCGAGCGGAGCCTTGGTTGTCGATCCGATGAGCGAAATCTGCGACGCCTCCAGGTGTCATGTTATGCGAGAAGGCACCGTTCTCTATAAGGACGGAGATCACCTGTCGGCGAAAGGTGCGGAAAGTCTCTCAGCACTCTTCCGACCCGTGCTGAGCATGATGCGAGAGAGCGTCCAGGCTGCGAATCGCTGAGCGGGCGGCGGCCGGTACTCGTCCACACTTGAGACAGTTCTCCGTCCAAGAAACTTTGAATATTGCCCCGCGTTCATTCTTATACTTCGTGTATTGTAAATCCGAATTGCCACTGACAAGCGCTGCTGTTAATCTCCGATCAAGGTGCAATCACCGGGGGGCGGAAGTTTGCATTTCGAAGATGACGGATTGCGGGTCGCGACCCTTGAGTTTCTGGTGAAAGTCCTTGCAACCAAAAGGCTCAGGGACGATCCCGATGCCGACCTCAAGCAGGACGTACTCAGCGCACTTGAACGTATACCGCTGCAATTCGTCTCCAGTGAAGTGGAACGGGCCGAGATCAGAGCAAAGATGCATGCCGAGGCAAATGCAATTCTGAACTGGGCGGTGGAGGGGCGGACGACCACAATCTCGCCGATTGCGGGTAGGCCAATATCTGCCTCGCATTACCGCCAATGGCGATAGTTCGGAACGCGCGCGCCGCTGTCATTGGCCGCTCGCCGCAGTAGCGTCTGGTCGAATACGGACCGACTATAGCGGTTGCTCAGCCACTGCGCGTTTCAGGAAATGAACGTATTTCTCCGCGGTCGTTGATGCCTGATGTCCCTGCGATACGCCACCGCTAAGCACCGCGGCTGCCGCGGCGTCGAGATCCGTGTGCGGATGCACAAGCGTTATCAGAGGAGAGTATCGTTCAAGCCATTGATTCTTGTGGGTCTTGACGTCGAACAGGAGAGAAGGAACGTTACAGAGGAGACTGAAGATCGCCATATGATATCGCCCGCCGATGTGAAGTCGGCAAGTTGAAATTGTCTCGGCAGCACGTTCAATGCTTGCTGTCTCAGCAAAAATGCCGCCACGGGCAATGATCTCTGCCTCATATGGAGAGAATCGTTCAACTGCGTGCGTAAGAACAACAGGCCGAAGCTTCCACGCCTCGCAAATCTTCAGTGCAGCTTTTAGAATTTCAACGTCTTCTTCGGCATTGTTTCTGGCGCCGGTGGTTATCAGGCAACCATCGCGATCCGCGACGGGCGCTGGCGATATCCGAAGAAATGCAGCATCCGCCAGAAATTCGATCCCGTAATACTCCGCTGAGATTTCGTCGCGTGCGGCCACATGGCCGAGTTCGCGAAAGAGCCCTTTGAGATAATCCGATCGTTCGCCCTCGTAGATAGGTATCGTTCCGTTCAATACAGCAAATGGCTTCCCTAGCTTCCTGGCGGTGAGAATAGGAGTGAAGAAGGTTGCAAGCCCTTCTGCCGTTGTCCTGTGGTCCAACGATCCCTCTGGCTGAAGGATCACGAAATCGGCGGCCGCTATATGGTCAACAGCGTCTTCGCCATATGCAGTGGAAAGTCGGGCCTCAATGTCCGAGAGTTCATATCCTCCAGCGGATGTGGACTTCGGGAATTCCTTCCTGAAGGCTGCGAAGTTGAAACCGATGGACGTAATCTCGGCCGCGGGGAACGCATCTAGAATTTGTTGCTTGAGACCCTGGCTCGTCAGTCGGCATCCGATATTGACCCTGAAGTCTGTATCGTTGAACAGGGCAATCTTGATTTTTGAGCCAGACACTTCTTTCTGTCGGCAGGAGCTTGCGAGCTCGTCAACGAAGCTCTCGTAATGCCGCCAAAAGCCGGATGGATCCCCTGTCGACATATGCTCCCGGCAAATCGTGCGGGCGTCCGAGTACCTTTTGTCTGCCACGAGAAATCCCACAGCGCGCCTCGCTCTGGAAACGTCTGCCCCGCGTCCTGTAGCTGCCAGAACTAAATGCCTTGCAGCTCTGTCAGGATTCGAATTCCTCAGTTTTTTGGCGAACCGCCAATGTATGGCGGACTTTATCCCCTCGAACAAATTCTCGTGCTTTCGATCAGGTTCAGGATAATGACTCCTGTATAAGTGCACAAATTTCAGTCCGACATCAAGAAATTGCGAAGGGCCTCCGAAGCCTCGCTCACGCGGAGCCGAAGCCCCGCTCGCACGGAAAACATTGAAAAGGAAGTGATGGCAGAGCGGGTGGCTCACGACCTCGTTCGCACTGAAAGCCTGTGAAGTTGCAGAAAGGAGGCGGCTGGAAGGCTGAGCCGTTGGGCTCCGCCACAAGAAGGTGCCCATGACTGGTCAAAGCGGTCACAAGGCACTATAGAGACCCGGGGACGGCGCCGGTACACGGGCACGCATGCGTGATTGCGGGGACGGGACTATTTGAACGTCAAGGATCGAAAAGAGCGCGAAGTCGATACTGAAACGATCGCTGGGATCCTAAGGCGCGTCATTGCCGAAAACGGCCGCGACCATATCCGCGGATATGCCTTTGCCATTGCCTGCCTGATGGTCGTGGCTGCAACGACGGCTTTCACGGCGTGGATCAGTGAAACTGTGATCAACGAAGCTTTCGCCAACAAGCGCGGCGACGTCGTTCTATTCGTCTGCTTCTCGATATTTGCTGCCTTTGTGCTGAGAGGCCTGGCGACTTATGGACAAGCCGTCGCTTTATCGAAAATTGGCAACAGTATTGTCGCAAGCTATAAGCGCCGGCTTTATACGCATCTGATGGCGTTGAGCGTTGGCTTTTTCCAGGAAAAGCGCTCCGCGCACCTCACCGCCAAGATCAACCAGAACATCTCCGGCATCCGCGACGTGCTCAACATGACCGTCACGTCGGTCGCCCGCGATGTCCTGACTCTGGTCGGTCTTGTCGGCGTGATGATAAGCAAGGACTGGTTGCTCTCGCTCATCACCTTTTTTGGGGCCCCTCCGTTGCTCCTCGGGCTCCGCTACATTTCCAGGCGGCTGCGTCTGGCGACGCGCGAGGCGGTCGAGGCCAACAGCCGCGTGCTAGGCGCGATGCAGGAAACCATCCAGGGCATTTCCATCGTCAAAGCCTTCACGATGGAGGACGAGTTGGGCCGCAAGGTCGAGGGCATAATCAAGGGCGCGGAGAACCGCGCCAACCGCATCGCGCGCTTGAGCGAACGGACGGCGCCGTTGACGGAGACCTTTGCAGGCCTGGCAATTTCGGGCGTGCTTGCCTATGCGGCCTTCCGCACCATCTACAGCAACGTGGCCCCGGGTGCCTTGTTCGCCTTTGTAACGGCGCTTCTCTTGGCATACGACCCGGTGCGACGCCTGGCTCGCCTGCAGCTGTCGCTGGAGCGCGCTGCCGTCAACGCCCGCATGCTTTACGAAATTTTGGACACGGTTCCGCATCAACGGGACCTGCCCGGGGCGAGTCAACTGGCCTTCAGCGAAGCGACCGTCGAGCTTCGAGACGTGCGGTTCTCCTATGGCAATGGTGAGGAGGTCCTAAAGGGAGTCAGTTTCCTGGCTGAAGGTGGCAAGACTACCGCGCTCGTTGGCCCGTCCGGAGCCGGCAAATCGACGATCATCAGCCTCATTCCACGCTTCTACGATCCACAATCGGGCGCGATCCTGATCGACGGGCAAGACATAGCCGCTGTTACCAAGCAGTCTCTGCGCAACGGGCTCGCCTATGTCTCACAACAAGCTTACCTTTTTGAAGGTTCAATCCGCGATAACATCCGCTACGGCCGGCCCGAAGCGACGGACGCGGAAGTAGAGGAAGCGGCCCGGCTTGCCTATGCGCATGATTTCATACTCGCGCAGCCACAGGGGTACGATACACCTGTGGGCGAGCAAGGAATGACGCTGTCCGGCGGCCAGCGCCAGCGTCTTTCGATTGCCCGCGCGCTCGTCCGCAACGCGCCCATTCTGCTTCTGGACGAGGCTACCTCGGCTCTTGATACGGAGTCGGAAGCAGCTGTCCAGAAGGCACTCGATCAGGCGATGAGCGGCCGCACCGTCATTGTGATCGCTCACCGACTTTCCACCGTCGTTAATGCTGACAAGATCGTCGTGATGAAGGAGGGGCTGGTCGTCGAGGAAGGAACGCACGAGGAACTCGCGCGTCGTTCGGACGGCGTTTACGCTCGTCTCCACAACATCCAAGGTGGCTTTTTGGAATTGACTGTCGGAGCTGATGCCACTTAGCTGGTGGCTCGAGGCCTTACAGGCGAGGAAGGTGGACGAGCCGCTGACACGGCAATCTCCCTGGGTCAGCCCGCTTCCTCATTGCGCATCGCCCTTAGGAATTAGCTTGATCGTCGAGTGTTGAACTTGAATTGGGTCGGGCCGACACACGGGAGTGAAAGGCAGTTTCAATTCCAACTGCAGCGCGGAAAACCTTCGAGCCCAGCCGCCGGGACTAGTTGGAGCCGAGGCTATGCATAGGACGCAATTGCGAGGGGCATCGGCCCGAGTTTGCTGCAGTTTTCGCTTTCGATGAGGGGCGGGTTCGACGTTTCCGGCTAAGGAGTGGCCAGGCAGTGATTATATCCCATCGCCACAAGTTCATTTTCATCCACGTACCGAAAACCGCCGGCAGCACGGTTTCTGCCTTTCTCGCTCGCGAATTCGGACCATGGGATCTGCAACTTGGGTCCTGGAAGGATGCACTCGGAAATGGAGCCAAAGCCAATCGGCTGGCGCTGATTGCTATGTTCTGCCATCTGTCTCCACTTAAGATCGCCCAAACCCTCATCCGCAACCACAGTGTCGATTCATTGGCCGGTGTCGCTCTCAGCCGGCGTTTTGCAGGCAGACTCGCGGATCATTCGAGCGCAAGCGAAATCGAGGCCTTCGATCCCTCTGCCTGGAAACAGTATTTCAAATTCTGTTTCGTGCGAAACCCGTTCGAGAGGGCTGTTTCTCTTTACAATTGGCACTACAGGAAGGCCGATACCCGGCCGAGCTTCTCGCAAATGCTCTGCTTGATCGAAGCAGGTGCAGCTGAGAAAGAGCGTATTAATTGGAAATCGTGGCAGCTCTACACCAAGAACGACGAAGTTGTTGTTGATTTCGTAGGTCGGCAGGAGCGCCTCTCGGAAGATCTACGCAACGTATGCGACAGACTCGGGCTGCCTTTCGATGAACGATTCCTGACCAGAGCGAAGGCGAACCCAAGGAGGCCGGATATTCGCAATTATTATAAACCCGGCGACCGGGAACGCGTCGAACGGCTGTTCGGCGCCGAGATCGAACATTTCAAGTATCGTTTCCCCGAGTAGAAGCATTTCCGCTTTTCGCCGAAGCGCGGAAGGGGCAACAACCTGTCGATCGCCGCCATTCCGGACGGAAAACCGCTGCGCACTTTTCCGGGAATTGCTCTAACCTTCGGCGCCGCGGCCTGCGGCTCGATTCTGTTTGCCTTGAAGACCTCCATCTCCGGAATCTCGGTCGCACCTTCTCACCTATATGGCGGGCTTCAAACATCTCGAGGGCGCATTGAAGGCCGAGTTCGACGTCACCGGTGCCGGCGGCACAACCAGGGACCATATCCAATCGCTGCAGAGAACCGCCAATGTAGGATTTTCCGGATGGATCTCCGCCAAGGTGTTGTACTAGTGGGTTGCCGGTGAAGTCCGGCCGACATGCGTGTTCCCGACTGTTCACGAAATCCTTTGCCGTTGGCACACCGAGGTGTCCCGAATCGCAGAAATCGGCCGCGTCCGTAGTGCTCGTTGGGGCTTTTCGGTCTTCTCCGCCTCGGCGGCTCCCATCCGGTCTTGCCATCGCCAAGATCGAGTGCGGGGATGGCCAATCCACAGGGGCTCAGTTCTCGCGCATCCCGAGGCGGAACGCGTCCGCGAGAGGTTGAGTCAGGTAGGACAGAACGCTCCTCTCACCGGTAGCGACGATCACCTCCGCCGGCATGCCCGGCCTCAGCTTCGCTCGAACCTGGTCGGGAAACTTCGAGACCTGCACGGAAACTTTCAGCTCGTAGTAAGGCTGACGCGTCACCTCGTCATGAAGCGCATCGGCAGCAACGCTCTGCACCTCTCCGATTGCGATTGGTGTTGATCGAGCCTTGAACGAAGGCAGTCGGATCTCGGCAGGAAGACCCTCTCCAACATTGTTGATGTCGACCGGCGACATCTTCGCCGAGACGATGAGAGTGTCGTCATCAGGGACGATCTCCATCAAAGTCTCGCCGGGGCGAACCACAGCTCCTATCGTGTGAACCTTAAAGCCGATGACGCGGCCGGAACGCGGTGCGCGTATTTCGGTGCGGTTGAGCACGTCATCAGCCACGCGCAGCTTTTCGCCAGCGTCGGCGAGCTTGGCGCTGGTCTCGGCGAGCTGTGCCGAAACCTCCTCGAAGACCTTGCGCCCTACTTGTTCGATCTGGAGCCGCGCCTCACTGATAGTGTGGCGCTCGCCCGCAATATCGGCAACGAACGCACCAAGCTGACCTTGGAGATCGGCTCGCTGGCGTTTGAGCTCCGTCAGCCGAGTGGCCGTAATGATACCCTTATCGGCGAGGGGCGCCAACTTGTCGTACTCTTCCGTGATGCTCTCGATCTGCACACGGACAGCCTCCCTTTGGGACTGCACGGCCTCAATCTTCTGCTCGGATTGGGCAATGCGCTCGTTCAAAATGGAAACGTCGTTGGTGCGGGCCGAGCGGCGCTTGAGGAACAGTCGCATCTGGTCTTCCATTGCGCGCTTGGCCAGAGGGCCGCTCGAAGCGCGCGTGAGCTCGCGCGGGAATGTGACCATTTCGGCTCCGTTCATTTCCGCCTGCAGCCGTGCCTGCTCAGCAATCAGCGAGAAGGTGGCGGACCTCGCGATTTCGCCCTGCGCCTGCGCCTCTGTGGAGTCAAGGCGCACGAGCACTTGGCCCTCGGTCACATGTGCATTGGGCTTCACGAGAACGTCGCGCACTATACCACCCGCCAGGTGCTGAACCTCCTTGCGGTCGGTTTCGACCACAATTGTACCCTGAGCCACCACAGCGCTGTCGATGCTGGCCAGAGAGGCCCACCCCCCGAAGATGCCGAACGTCAGCACGACGATGCCAAAGCCCATCCGAGCGGGCTTGCGCCAGTTGCCGGAGAGATTGGCTTGTGCCGGTTTATGGCTTGGGCCGGCAATATCTGACGGCGCGAATATCTCTGGTAGGGGAGCTCGAGTTGCCCGTCTTGCTCGCAAGAGTACGGCGGACGTCGGCGCCAACGCGTTGGTACGAGCAAGGATCGAGCTGACGGTACGTGCCACGAGCTCTCCACCGGCTGGGGTCCTTTTGGGGGTATCAGGTGTCATCGGTGGCCTCGGTGAACTATGCATCGACGGGCGGTCGAATAAGAGGAGTCGAGGCGGAAGCCGGCGGCCCGACGCGCCCTTCGTCTCGGATAGGCCGCCGCGGTGCCGGCGCCACATTCGCGCCAACGAGCGACGGCAGCAATTCGTCGCGACTGCCCATCTGCGCTATCCGTCCTTCTTGCATGATGATCACTCGATCCACCACGGACAGGAGGTTCGGCCTGTGGGTCACGATCACAACGGTTCGCCGGGCTCTCCGCAGCCCTTCGATGGCACGGATCAGTGCCCGATTGCCATCGCTGTCCAAATTGGCATCAGGTTCATCGAGTACGACGACGGCGGGCTTGCCGAATAGCGCCCGCGCGAGGCCGACCTGCTGCCGCTGCCCACCCGATAGTCCGACGCCATCCTCCCCGATCTCGGTCAAATAGCCGTTGGGGAGGCGTTGGATCATCTCGTGTGCAGAGGCGTGAGTTGCAGCCTCGATCACTTCAGCATCGGCTGCATCCGCTCGGAAACGCGCAATGTTGTCTCGCACAGAACCGGTAAACAGCTCGATACCTTGGGGCAGATAGCCGAGCGCAGTGCCGAGTTGGTCCGGATCGTAATGGCGCAAATCGTTGCCATCGAGCCGCACGCATCCCCGCGCCGACGGCCACGCACCTACAAGGGCACGCGCGAGCGAGGATTTACCCGAGCCCGATGGCCCGACAAGCGCAACGATCTCTCCAGCATCTAAAGTGAAGGTCGCGCCCATGACGACCGGCGTGTTCGCGCCGGGGGGAAGGACGACAAGGTTCTCGACGGAAACCGTACCCTTGGCGTCAGGCAGACGTATCCGTCCGACAACCGCGGGATTTTCCTCAAAAAGCCGGTTGAGACGCGCATAGGCGCTGCGCGCGGACACAACGCTTTTCCATTGCGCCACCATGATTTCGATCGGGGCAAGCGCGCGACCCATGATGAGTGACGCCGCGAACAAGACGCCTGCGGAGATTTCCTGGTTGATTGCCAGGTAAGCGCCGACGCCGATCATAGCCACCTGAATGGCCATGCGCAGGAACTTCGACACTGCCAGGAGGGTACCTCCGCGCTCGCCCGCGCTGACGGAGTGACCGAGCGCTTCCTCACGGATGCCGGTGCACTGTGACTGGATAGCACGCCCCATGCCGAGCGCCTGAATTGCCTCTGCATTGCGCAGCGACGAGCCCAGCCTTTCGATCGCGCGAATGTTCGTGCGCGAGGCTCGCGAGTGCAAGCCCTTCGTCGCTCGCTCATTTACGAGCGCGATTGTCACGACTGCCAACGCGCCGACGAGAGCCACAAGGCCGATCAATGGGTGAAGCAGGAAACAGATTACAAGGTAGATCGGAGCCCAGGGCACATCCATCAGCGCCATGGTGACACCGCCAGAAAGAACATCGCGCATGAGATCGAGATCGCGCAAGCTCTGTGCATGGTTCGATCCACGTACCCGCAGGGCCGAGGAAAGCGCCGCCTCGAATGCGGGGCCGGACAAGAGCCGGTCCAGCCGCACGCCAGCCTGCACGAGAATACGCGCCCGATAATGTTCGAGGGCCGCATAGGTCATCAGCAGAATAGCCACGATCACCGAGATCATGACGAGCGTGACGGCATTACGGCTCGTCAGCACGCGATCATAAATCTGCATCGTGTACAGCGGAGACACGAACATCAGAAGATTGACGAAGAGTGAGAGCCCGCCGGCCGCTACGAGGCCCGGACGGATCTCGCGCAAGGCTCCCGCGAGCGGCGATGGCACCTGCAAGGAGGGATTTGTCATCTCTTATAATCCAATGAAAGCCGTCGCGCGCGTTCGACTACAACGTCGCGCAACCTAATAAGCCCAAACGCCCCGATGGCCCCTTGAATGGCTGGGTGTCTTTCAACAGGAAGGAGGTTGAAGGCAGAGCCGGAACTGCTCGAGTGGGTCCAAGCGCAGGGCCATACTCATCCGCCGCAGGGAATGGCTGCCCCCAACCCTCAGGCTGTGTCGTTCCAAGTCGATGTGTGCCATTGGGGTGGCGGTGGGGCAACTCAAGTTCTTCAGCCTAAGTGCGGCGTCCGAAAATAACTCCATTTCTGAATACTTCCAGCTCATATAATCTCCATTTGGAATGCTTTCAATTCAGAGCAACCGTTGGTTGAAATAGATGCATCGACCATTAAGGGAGCTTATTGACTTGCCGAAAACTCTAACCGAACGGCGAAATAATTCGGGTGAGGGGCAAAATACTAACGTTGATGTCCAAAATGCGGCGCGGAAAAGGCTATACTGTGAGGCTCCACGGTAGGCGTCGCAGAAAAAAGCTTGCGCTTACGTCGGGTTGCAGACGTTAACTTGCGTTACTACTTTGGCGCCGTGGATTTTGCCACTTGTGCGAGGACCGCTGTCAGTCACCCGGGCTCCACGCGAGCTCTGCACCGGTACCGCAGACGCCATGCCGGCCGTGCCGTTGAAGCTGACGGCGGTGACGGTCTTTGTGTCGCCGGCATCCGGATCGGTGTTCTCTGGTGAGCACGTTCCCAGTGGCCGGCGCGCCGCCGGAGCCGTTGAGAACGCCGACCTTCTCGGTGGCGTCGCCCGTATCGGCAACCGCCGTCGGCGCGCCGTTCGGCGTCGTCGAAACCGATGTTCAAGGTTGCGCTGGCGGCAACACTGCCGAGATCGTTGGCGGTGCCCCGGACGGAGATCGTACCGACATTGGTGGATGTCGGCGTGCCGCTGAAGGTCCGGGTCGAAGGGTTAAAGGAGAGCCAAGAGGGTAAGGCAGAACCACTGGCGGTGATCGCCGCCAGGTGCGCATACGCTGTTATAACCGCCCGATTCCTACGAGGGGGACCCCGAACAGAGTCAAGCAGGTCCTGATCTCGACGACACATATTTAACGCGTGGGCGACGAGGTGCCTATTAGCCTCTCGAACAACTTTGTCCCAAGAATGCTGACCGGTTCTGATCCCGTTCGGCAATACCACCAAGACCGAAAGGCCGGACGCCGAATCTGCCAAGCTCAAAGGATCCCTTCCGGGAAGGACTACATCCGGTTCCAGCGTTCGCTCAATCGAGCCGGGTTCGCACCAAAGGCGAGAGCCAGCATAAGCCCGGACCTATAGAGGCGAATTAAAACAACGCCAAAGAATGCAAGCCCCCGGGCGCGCCAGCCCTCCAGCCGATTCGAGAGGCCGATTCGAGCCACCTCGGCGACCGGCGAAAGTGCGACGGCCACGCTGCGCATGATCCAGCGCAGCCGCCAGCCGCGTTTCGACTGCATGCGCACAAAATCGTGTGCTGTATGCCGCTCCCATTTGCGGGCGAGCTCTGCAAGGTTCCTGCGAGCCGGGTGATAGACAATCATGGTCGAACAATATTGTGTGCGGTAACCGAGCCACAATGCTCGCTGCCCCCAATCGCGATCTTCCGCAATCTCAATTCCGCCAAACGGCCCGACCTCAGCGAAGATATCAGCTCGCACCGCCAAATTACCGGTGCCCGTAAATCCCTGCCTCGCGATGTATTCGTTCATGCGATACGCGAACACGCTCTCATACGCTTCTAGCAGCGTCGGGCGGCGCGGATCTTGACACGCAATTCGCACATCGCCGCCCAGGATGGCAATCTCGGCGTTTTCCGAAAAGCACTGCTCGATCTGGGACAGCCAACCTCCGTCGGCAAGGCAGTCCGCGTCGATAAATGCAAGAATATCGCCACTGGCGCGCGAGGCGCCCAGATTCCGCGCTGGCCCAGGACCCGGTGTTAGCTCCGACAAAACGATGACCCCCGGGAACGCAGAAGAAACGTCGTCCGGCATTATTTTCGAGCCGTTATCGACAACGATGAACTCGACCGGCTCTCTAGGCCGTCTTTGAACGAAAAGCGATGCAAGGCACTGCTTCAGAGCGTCCGGCTGATCAAGATGCGGGATAATGACGCTGATCATTTACGTTCAATCCGGACAGGAGCAGGTTTCGGTACACCTCAAGATACCGCCGGGCTTCGGCGGGCCACCGAAATTCGCGCTCGGCAATGGCACGGCCCGACAACGCCATACGCCTGCGCCGTTCAGGGTCATCGATAAGCGCAAGTATGCCGTCAGTGAGCGCGCGGGGGGAGTGCTCCCGCACAACCAAGGCGGCGTCGCCAGCTTCGCGTGTCGCTTGGCGCAAATTGAACTGAACGAAGGGCAAGCCCAGCATCATGTATTCAAACACCTTGTTCATGGATAGCTTGTCATTAAATTCGTTGGGCGGATCTGGTATGACGCCAATGCTTAGTGCCGACAGATGCGCGATGAGCGAAGGGCCGCTGAGATATCCGGTAAAACGCACCGAGCTGCCCAAATCCAGTTCGGCGGCGATGTCCTTCAGCCGGTTGAGTTCCGGTCCGTCGCCGATAATAACGCAATTGATGTCGTCACGCTTTCGAACATGCAGAACCTCCGCTATGGCTCGGAGCAATGTTTCCACACCGTCCTGGGCGCCCATGATGCCTAAATAGCCTACGAGATGCTTTCCGGGGACAAAGAGCGAACGGTCTGGAGCCGCGCGCTTGAACTTGGCGGCCTCTGGATAGCTCTTCACGACAACGACCCTGTCGGGATTCATACTGCCGCGTGCCACGGCGATGTCGCGAAAGGTTTCATTGGTGGCGATGCTTGCATCGGCGATGCGAAAGGTTTGCCTCTCTAGGAAGCACATCAGCCAATAGAGGAAATCCTTTCGGCCAAATTTGCTCAGATAGAGCTCCGGACCCAAGTCATGGTGATCGAACACGAAAAATGTGCCAAAGAGAACCTTATGAATGAGAGCCACGAGAAACATTAAATCCGGAGGATTGCATGCCTGTATGACGTCAATCCGCCTACGCCATCTTATCCGAAATGAAAGGTAAACCTGATGGCAAAGAGCGGTGAAATACTCTTGCATGTAGCCAATAGTGGAGTCCGCCTCCCGTAGGCGATGACGATATATATGAATACCCCCCATCACCTCGTAGGCGTTATCGTAGCCTTTTCCCTTGGGGCAAATGACCGATACCTCATAGCCGGCCGCACATAAGGCTTGAGCTTCTTGCCAGACTCGCCGATCGAACGGGACGGGCAGGTTCTCAACCAAGATCAGAATATGGTGACGAATGGGCATGGCTGCCTCCCACGTGTCCGCAGATCACGTCCAGGCAAGACCATACGTTTCGCTATCAATAGCCTCCAGTTGCCAAATCGGATAGGGACTTGCACCTTTTGTCGAAGTACCTTTGCTCGTGAAGCAGCGATATATCAAGTATCGCAATCCGTGCACGTTCTTGGGGCGGGTAGCTGGGGAGGTGGAGTGTGTCACACTCTGACTTGAAGAGGGTCGATTGGAGCATCGAGACATGCCCGATTACTTTTGCGGATGTGGCCCGGGTTGCCCAATTCCTCCACGATGAGTTGAACAGTCGGATCACACCGGAAACATGGGCTGCCGCCATCCAGCCGTCATGGCAGGTAGCATCGCCCAACCACGGCTTCATGCTTGTTTGTGGAGATCGCGTGCTCGGCGTTTATCTTGCGTTTTACTCGCAACGGCTCGTTGAAGGTCGGTTGGAGAGGTTCTGCAACTTAGCCGCATGGTGCGTAACCAAGGAATATCGGTCGCATGGGCTGAAGCTTCTGAGAGCGGTGCTTGCTCAGGATGGCTACACCTTTACCGACTTGTCGCCTAGCGGCAACGTCGTCTCGCTGAATGCTCGCCTCAACTTCCAGCACCTGGATACGGCGACCATGTTGGTTCCGAACTGGCCGTGGCCGCGCTGGGCGACGCGCACGCGCGTAATCTCCGATCCGACCTCAATCGAATGCAGGCTTCGCGGGCGCGACCTTGAGATTTACCGGGATCATGCGCACGCAGCTGCAGCGCACCATTTGGTTGTGCTTCGAGATAATGAATATTGCTATGTGATTTTTCGACGGGACCGGCGGAAGAGCCTTCCGTTGTTCGCGTCGATCCTGCACGTGGGCAATCCCGAACTGTTTCAAAAAGCCGCCCGTCCTGTCTACAGCTATCTCCTTACTCGCTTCGGAGTCGTGGCGACGCTGGTTGAAGAACGCGTGGCCGGTTGGTGCCCGCGCTTCTCCGTCGCGCTTCGTTCGCCACGTCCCAAGATGTTCCGGAGCAGCCGATTACAAGCCAGCCAAATCGACTATCTCTACAGCGAACTCACATGCGTGCCGTGGTGACTGGAAGACGCACATGCAACCACTAATCAAGGTCAACCTGTCCGATTTGCCTCACCACGCAGCGCTGCTCCACGCGGCAGCTCCTGCTCTTACCTACAAGAACACGACTTATAGGTATGCCGAGCTTTGGAGGCTGATTTGCGGATTCGCTTCTGGCCTGACAGCAACTGGGCTGCGTCGCGGCGATCGGGTGGCGATTCTGCTCGAAAAACGTGTCGAAACGGTGGTCGCCATTTTCGGCACCGCTGCGGCGGGCGGCGTCTTTGTGCCGGTGAACCCGCTCCTAAGGCCGCAACAGGTAGCCTACATCCTGGCCGATTGCGGCGTGCGCGTGCTGGTGACCTCCGCCGACCGTCTGGCGCAGCTGCAAGATCATCTAAGCAGCAACAGTTTGATTGACCAGGTAATCCTTGTCGACGAAAGGTCCAGCGTGAGTGATGCGATCAGTTTCCCTGGCGGCCAGGTGCGCCACTGGAGGCAAATTTTTGCTGATAGCAATGTCGAGCTTCCCCGGATCTGTACGGTCGACTCCGAGATGGCGGCGATGCTCTACACGTCTGGTAGCACGGGTAAACCCAAGGGGGTCGTTCTCAGTCATCGCAATCTGATCGTCGGCGCAGAGAGCGTCAGCCATTATCTGCAGAACTCCCCAGCCGACACGATCCTTTCCGTCCTACCGTTAAGCTTCGATGCGGGGCTCAGCCAGCTGACGACGGCATTCAACGCCGGCGCGCATGTCGTGCTGATGAACTATCTCCTGCCTGGCGATGTTGTACGGCTCTGCGAAAAACACCGGGTTACCGGAATTACCGGTGTTCCTCCTTTCTGGATTCAGGTCGCGAACCTGGAGTGGCCGGCCGAGGTTGCCTCGCGGCTACGCTATTTCGCGAACACCGGGGGGCGAATGCCGAAGACTACGCTCGACAGGCTACGCGCTGTGTTTCCGAAGGCGCTGCCCTACCTGATGTATGGTCTCACCGAAGCCTTTCGCTCGACTTATCTTGATCCGGCCGAAGTCGACCGCCGGCCAGACTCGATCGGCAAAGCGATCCCCAATGCCGAAATCCTGGTCTTGCGACCGGACGGGTCGCGCTGTGATCCCGGGGAACAAGGCGAACTTGTGCACCGCGGTCCCCTAGTGGCATTGGGCTATTGGAACGATCCGGAGCGGACGGCGGCACGATTCCGGCCGATGCCGGGCCGTGATGCCGGCTGGCGTGCCCCCGAGATAGCTGTGTTTTCCGGGGACACGGTCGTGGCCGATGAGGAGGGGTTCCTGTTCTTTGTCGGGCGTAGGGACGAGATGATCAAAACCTCCGGGTATCGCGTCAGTCCGACAGAGATCGAAGAGGTTGCGTATAGCACAGCCCTGGTCCGCGACGCCGTCGCGCTTGGTGTCGAAGATCCGGTTTTGGGGCAACGCATCGTTTTGGTGGCGAGCGCGATAGGCCAAGGGCCGCTCGACATCTCGGCCCTGTTGTCTGAGTTCAGGCACGAGTTGCCACAGTACATGGTTCCTTCGACGGTGGTCGAAATGAAATCCATTCCAACGACGCCTAACGGGAAATTCGATCGCGTCCTGCTGCGGGAGCTGCTAGCGTCGTGAATTCGCATCCGACCATCGCACTGTACGACGTTGTGGGGAACTGGCTCTCCGTAGGTGGCATTCCCATCAACCGGCTTGCGGAGTGTGTCGGTGGCACACCGTTCTTCGCCTATGATCGCCAACTGATTACATCGCGTGTCAAGTTCCTTCGCTCTGTCCTGCCCTCGGACATTCATTTGAGCTATGCGGTGAAAGCCAATCCCATGCCTGCGGTCGTTCAGCATTTGGCTCGGCTGGTCGATGCCTTCGACGTTGCATCGACGACTGAAATGAAGACGGCGCTTGATACGCCGACACCGGCATCGCACATCAGCTTCGCGGGGCCAGGGAAAACTATGGTCGAACTCACCCAGGCGGTCGCCGCCGGCGTGACTATCGAAATCGAATCCCCAACCGAAGCCGCACGCGTCGTCGAGGTCGGCAGCCGGCTTGGAATTCGGCCGCGCGTTGCTTTACGGATCAACCCTGATTTCCAAATCAAAGGATCCGGAATGCGCATGGGTGGCGGGCCGCAGCAGTTCGGAATCGACGTCGAGGAGATACCGTCGCTGCTCCAAAAGCTTGCAGCCGCAGAGCTGGACTTTCTCGGTTTTCATGTTTTCTCCGGGTCGCAGAACCTTCATGCAGACATCCTTTGTGAGGCCTTGGCAAAGCATGTCTCACTCCTGATTAGGCTTGCCGGAGAATGCCCGTGGCCGGTCCGCTACCTCAATCTTGGCGGTGGGTTCGGGATTCCGTATTTCGAAAAGGACCGTCCACTGGACCTTTTTGCCATCGGGGAGACTCTGAGTGACCTGATGGAGTGCGCAGTCCGCCCGAATCTTCCCGACGCTCGCGTCGTCATCGAACTCGGGCGATATCTTGTCGGTGAGTCTGGGGTCTATGTCACGCGCGTTGTCGACCGCAAGGTGTCACGTGGAAAAGTGTATTTGGTCGTCGATGGCGGTCTTCATCATCAATTGGCCGCGTCCGGCAATTTCGGCCAAGTCATTCGCCGAAACTATCCGATCGCTGTCGCGAACAGAATGAAGGAGACCGAGTTCGAGAACGTCTCGGTCGTTGGTTGCCTTTGCACACCGCTCGACATGCTGGGCGACAATATCACACTTCCGCGCGCAGATATCGGTGACCTTTTGGTCGTGTTTCAAGCAGGTGCTTACGGTCTGACCGCCAGCCCGACAGCATTTCTCGGGCATCCACTTCCGGTGGAGATTCTCGCCTAGGCGCCAGGTTTTATGCCCCATTTGGCTTTTTTAGGGAGCAGACGAACGTCATGAACTCAAGCACATCAACACTCGACGAGGTGAAGGACATCATCATTCAGACGCTTGGTATAGAAGACGCAAGCAGGATTGCGGACGCTTCGACACCCTTGTTCGGTAGTATACCCGAGCTGGACTCATTTGCTGTACTCAACCTGGCCATGGCGATCGAATCGCGGTTCGGATTCGAGATCGATGATAGCGAGTTTACGGCTGAAGTCTTCGAGACCGTGGGATCGCTTGCCGGATACGTCGACTGCAATCGCCGTCAGTAGACAGGGGGCCTCAGCGTGGTGAGAAATCAGCAAAAGATCGGCAGCAAGCGTGTGGGGAAGCCCTGTCCCCTGTCTGTTGTTGTCGTCACCTTCAACAACGCTTCCGCCCTTCCTGCATTACTCGACTCTCTGCCGGCAGGTCTGAAAGGCATCGACGATGTCAGGGTCATCGTCGTCGACAACGAGTCCGTGGATGACACGGCTGGGCTGGCAGAATCGCACCCAGTTAGGCCGGCAGTGATACGTATGGGTAGAAATGCCGGCTATGCGGCGGCCATCAATGCAGCTGGGTCGACCACAGATTCCGATTCCGATATGCTGATCCTCAATCCCGACCTTCGGCTCTACCCAGGCGCGGTAAGACCGCTTGTCGAGCGTGCCGCAACCGCGTCCGTGGGCATTGCCGTTCCCAGAAATTTCCGGGAGGATGGAACGACCGATCCGACCCTGCGGCGCGAACCGTCCCTATGTACGGCATGGGCCGATGCCGTTTTGGGCGGAACCCTCGCCGCCGGGCTCGGTTGGGGCGAGATTGTCGGCCAATCAAACAGCTATGATCGTAGCGGATTGATAGAGTGGGCAACCGGATCGGCGTTGTTGGTTTCAGCTAAGGCGCGGCGCGTCGTCGGTGACTGGGACGAATCGTTTTTTCTCTATAGTGAGGAGGTAGATTATCAGAGAAGGGTCCGCGAGGCCGGCTTCGACATTGTCTATGAGCCGCGCTCGCAGGTCACACATACTGGTGGTGGCAGCGGAACCGATCCGCGGTTGTTCGCGCTGCTCACGGCAAATAGGATCCGCTACTACAGGCGCCATCACGGCGTTTTGCCGACGTCGTTATTCAGGCTGGGCATAGCTTTTGGCCAGGCCCTCAGGTGCTGGCGCGGATCGGCCCATAGGGCGGCGCTACAAAGCGCTGTGATGCCCTTGAGGCCAGCGTCGTACTTCCTGACAAAACGGCAGAGCTGAGAATGCCGACGGCCTCGAGAAAATTCCGTGTTCTAAATTTCCACGGCATCGGAACGCCCCACCGCGTGCTTGATCCGCTTGAGGATGTTTTTTGGATCGGCATTGACCGCTTCCGCGATGTGCTCGACCGTATCGCTGTACATTCCGACCGCGAGCGACTGTTCATCACATTCGATGATGGCAACATCTCCGACTTCTTGATCGCGGTCCCGGAATTGCAGAGGCGCGGCCTCAGCGCCGAATTCTTTGTGCTGACGGGGCGCATCGGCGATCCGGGATCGCTCGGTCCCGAGGACATCCGAGCTCTCCTGCAGATGGGCATGCGCATCGGCAGCCACGGCATTGCTCACCGCGATTGGACCAGTTTGTCTGCGAGAGAACTCAACAACGAGCTGAATGCGTCGAAGGCGACGTTGGAGCGAATATGCGGCGAGCCCATTCGATGCGCTGCGATACCATTCGGGCGCTACAATGCCGCGGTTTTGGCGGCATTGCAAAGAGCCGGCTACGTAGCTGCCTATTCGAGCGATGGAGGCTGCATGCAAACAACTGCCTTTCTTAGGCCGAGAACCTCAATCCGGCACGATACTTTGGACGGCGAACTTACAGAGATATTGTCTGGGAAAATGTCCAATCTGCGATGGCTCCGCCGAGCCGCCGCCATGGCCATCAAGAGATGGGTTTAGCCGCGAGGTCAATATGAGCGGCCCGCGATGTCGGTGCTGAAACTTGCCATTCAGCATGAGGTGAATCTTCAATATGCGTGCCCGAAATGCCGGGCCACACGTCAGCCGTTCATTTTTTTACGAAGAAAGAACAACCTCAGCAAGCTATTCACCGCAACAGGTTATTTTGGGGTCCGATAGAAGGCAACGATGTGCTTGTCTCCGTCCTCAAACCGCTCGCAGCAGGTAAGCCATTCATGACGAGAAAACACCTCTTTATGCCCCACGCTCTCCATGACGAACGCCATTCGCGTAGCTCTGCCCTGTCTATCAGAGCGAATCTTGTTGAGAACGGAGTCCAGTAGGGGAGGTTCGAACGGATTAAAGAAGTAGAGCGCCGTAACGTCTGTATAGTCTGTCTCTTCCGCTGCCTGACAAAGGATTTTAGCGTCCGCTCTTCGCCCTCTAAGTCGCGCCACGTTCCGTTTGGCGACATCCGCACGCGTTGACGAATATTCGATCCCGATAGCCCGCTGTATCTTATGCCTGGCCGCGAGGCACACTACGCGACCCTTGCCGCAACCAACGTCTGCGAACGTGTCTGCCTCCGTCAGGTTCAGCTTCCGGAGGACGGATCGCGTGCAAGAGTAGGTGACCGTCGCGTAATACACGTGTCCCGGCAATTCCGCAGGGGCTGTTCCAGTTGTCGAAATGCCGAGCCACAAGTCCTGCAGATGGTTTGCGGCACGCCGAGCCGAGTGTCGAAGGACCGTGAGCACTGGTCTCCCCCTGGTATAGCTCAACTAGCGGCACGATACAGCGCTTCCGCGGGCTTGTCCCCGTCTCATCTTGGTACGGCTGGGAGGAAGCCGTATCGAGTCCGGCGCCCGCTCCGCGCACGGTGCTATCTTTGAACGACCCTTCTATCGTGCTGCAAATTACATGTAGAATAGCATAGCGGTACTCATCTTCACTGGTGCGGCGCCAGCATCGGAGCCGATCATGACACGTGGACCGATCTCCGGCTGGCGTCAATGTGTGCCGACCAGATGCTTCTTCAGGCGACGGAAGTTGCGGATCACCACCGGAGGGGCGAGTTCGACGGCCACTTCATTGATCTTGGTCCGCCAATCCACGCGGTCGGTCGTACCTGGACGGACCCGAAACTGTGTTGTTGTGTCCCGCTTCGTCTCGTCCCAAGTCGAGGTGTAATAGTAGAGCGCAATCGACCTTCGAGGGACCCTCTCGGGATGATTGATTGGCTGCGGATTTCCGTGCATGCTCTCCTGGGTCGTATTGAAAATTACACATCTGTTGAAAACCGGAACTATGGACTGGGCGCATCTGGTCATGCCCTGATCCCACAGTTCGAGTTGGCCACCATACTCCGCTCGCCAGTCCTTGTTGAGGTAGATCAGCACATTGACGCGCCGCTCCAGATTCATCGGCTTGTGATGATTGAAGTCAGCATGCATTGACAGGTGACCGCCCTGATGGATGCGATGGAGGCCTGCGCCGGCAAAATATGGATCCGGAATGAGACCTTTTAATCCGGTAATGTTTTCAATGACGCGGATGAATGGGCGCGAGTTGAACGAGTAGAAGATCTGTCGTGTGGAAGGCGGGAGGATGTCTGGGTTGAAACTTTCCTTCTGCCGCTCCTGGTGTCTGTCGAATTTCTGTTCGGCGACGTCGGACCCGGCAGGAAAATCCCTGACACAAATCTCAAGCACGTTGGACGGCAGGAATTCCTCTATCACTATGTGCGGGAAAGGGTCTGCACTCTGAAAGCTCTCGCGGAGTTCGCTGCCCTTGTCGCGGTCGATGTCGCCGGCAATCAGCCCGTTATTCTCATCCATTTCATGCAGATAGACCATGATATCCCCCAAGGAGAACCAGGTGGACCCGTATTTAGGCCGGACGAATCTACATGGCCAGCCATGCGCGGGACAATCGGCAAGGGATCAACTTAAGTGCCACCCGGGGCTACTCAATTAGAGGAAGTCGAGGTTACCCTAATCCGTTTGCGCATCGGTTTGTGCTGGGTTCATACGGATGCCAGCCGACCTTGAACCGGCCGGCATCCCCCGGTCGGGCCGAAGCCCGCCCGAGGGCAGGCTAGCGGTTGGTGAACAATCTCGAAACTTTCACCCACGAAGACGCCTCATCCAGCAGCGCGTGCCGATAGCCCTGCAAGGTTTCCTCGACGATGCGGATCTTCTCTGCATACGTCCACCCCCCGCCGGCAAGTTAGGCCATCGGCAGGGCAGGACCTCAATTCGTGAAACAACTGAAGCGACAATGGCATGGAATTGTAGCACCGTCACGCGCGTACGCGACAATCCCGCGGCCTCCCCTGCTATTATCCAAATTGCCGACTAGGCAACGCTAGTGATTTGACGTGTAATTGCGGCTGTGCGGCAAGTTCGGATGGATTGATCTTCGTCTCATCCGGAACGGCGCCTTACTATGGGCCCGCCGAGACGGGAAGAAGTTGGGGGGCTCGCGAAGCGATGGCGGCATCTGTTCTCGCAGCGTCTGTTGTCAATGCGGCGCGCCTTCAGCTCGGCCGCCGCGCGCGCCAGTTCAGTGCCATCCTGGCGAAGGACGGATACCAAGGAATCGTACGTCGTGTAAGGCTGAAGGCATCGGATTGGATCAGGCCCCGCAGCGTGGTTTGGTCCGTCTTTCCCGAGGACGTGATGGCGGCTGATCTTTTGCGCCCCCCGGTGACCGTGGTTCCGAAGATTGCCCCCGGCGAGCCGATCGTAGTCAACTGGGTGATGGAAGCATCCGGCCGCGGATCCGGAGGCCATACGACGACTTGCCGGATTATCAAGTACATGGAACGAAGGGGATATGTGAACCGCGTCTATTTGTATGATCCATTTGGTGGTGATCATAAATATTATCAAAGGATTTCGCGGGATTACTACGGCATCACTTGCGAAATAAGTGACGTAAGGGCCGGAATGAAGGACGCTCACGCGGTGGTAGCCACCGCCTGGCCGTCGGCTTATGCCGTCTACAACGCGCGCTGTTCTGGAAAGCGGTTCTATTTTGTCCAGGACTACGAGCCGTTCTTCTATCCGGCCGGCACAAACAGCGTACTAGCCGAGAACACTTACCGTATGGGCTTCCACGGTATCACCGCTGGGCGCTGGCTGGCTGAAAAGCTGTCGCATGAGTTTGGCATGATGACCGACTTCTTTCCGTTCGGATGCGATACGGCCCAATATCGCCGGCAGTCGTCATCCAAACGATCGGGAGTGGCATTTTATGCTCGAGCTGGCACCCCGCGCCGCGCGGTTGAATTGGGTCTGCTGGCGCTTGAACTGCTCGCAAATCGGCGACCAGATGTGGAGGTACACTTGTTCGGTGAACGAGTAGGACACCTCCCGTTCAAATTTCTGAATCACGGATTGGTAACGCCAGCCAAGCTTAGTGAGATCTATAACCGCTGCTTTGCTGGTCTTAGCCTGTCATTGACGAACGTTTCTCTGGTACCCTTCGAGATGCTTGCGTGCGGCTGCATTCCGATCGTCAACGACGCCGATCACAATCGCATGGTATTGGATAACCCCCACATTCGCTATGCTCCTCCCACGCCTCACTCGCTCGCGACTGCACTGGAAGCGCTGGTGAATATGCCGGATTTCGAAGCAACCTCCAGACGGGCGGCTGAAAGCGTCGTGTCTGCATCGTGGGATGATGCCGGAGCGGCGGTCGACGCCGCATTCCGTCGGGCTTTGGGCGCGTAGTGTCTCATGGTGAAACGACCTTGGATCCCTTCAGCTGGGCGATGGTAAAGTTGAGAAGAGGGCGGATCAGGGCGCCCTGCCTTTTGGATCGTGTGCCGCGCGTCAGTGTCGTCATCCCGTGCTATAATTATGGGCACTATCTGCGGCAATGCGTCGACAGCGTTACTTGAAACCAGCCGGGCATCGAAGTCGAGGTTATCATAGTCGATGACAAGTCCACCGACGATCGCATTGCCGTAGCTCGATCGATCAAGGACCGCGACGAACGCGTACGTCTGATCCTGCACGAGCAGATTAAAGGGCACATCGCGACCTACAACGATGGTCTCGATGGCGACGACGCCGGGCGCGCTTACCCGTGCCGCCGAACTGCTGGTTGCAGAGCCATCCGTCGGAGCGGTCTACGGAGACGCTTTTCAGCGGCGGTTTGCCTGCGCGCCGCACCGTTGGAAGAACCTGGATTATCTGGTCGGGTGTTGATTGGCTGCGTGACCGTTGCCGCACGGGGTACAATGTGGTTGCTTCTCCCGAGGTGGCCATGCGGACATTGGTACTGCGAACGATCGGTGGCGACCGCGCGGATCTTCCGCACGCCGGTGCCGTCGAAATGTGCCTGCGGACATCCGCCGTGTCCCAGATCGGCTTTTTGGTGGGTGTGGATAGGCGTAACTCCCGCCACCACGCCGTCAACATGAATAAACGAGATTTCAGTCAGGCACCTTACACGGCCAACTTATCGACCTGAAACAGCGTTGGCAGTCCTTCGCGGCCGTGTTCGCGGGCGGTGGCGGCAAGCTGGACGACAGCGCCACGCTTTTACAGGTCGCCCGCAGAACCTTGGCGCGTCAAGCATTGGAGCGTGTCAACTAATGCCTAGGCAAGATACTTTCGGGACTTTCGGGACTTCCATCAGCGGGGCGAGCACTCGCAAGGCGAAAGAGGCTTGGGATGGTTTCGCGGCCGCTTCATCCTCTTGTGGGCGCCATCAGCCATCGCTTTGCGCGTGGTACAAATGATGCGGCGCCATCGACAGCGGCGGATTGGCATATAGCTTCTCGACCGGTTAGAATTGGAAAACAAGCTGGGTTAGCCTAACTCAGTAGCCGCAGACCAGACTTCTTCTTCCAATCGATGTAGGTCGCCTGGCTGATGCCCGCCTTGGCGCAGATTTCCGCAACCCGGCACATGAACGCCTTCTGCGCGTCCGAACGGTGATGGCTTCGTCGTCTTCCGTTTGCTGTCGTCCGTCCCATCCCGCAGATTCGGTAGTGTGCTGAAGGTTCTGCAAATTCACTGAGAGAGGCGGTCATGGCAGGCTGGTGATGTTGACGTCACCTGATTCCCTGGAAGGAACGCCACCATGACCAAGACTGAAGGTAAGACAGCCAGCGCCGCCGTCAAAGACATTTTGCTTTCGAACCCCGATGGGCTGCGCGAGGTGATCCGCACGGTGATGCAGGAGGTGCTGGAAGCGGAGATGGACGAGGCGCTGGGAGCTGCGAAAGGCGAGCGCACGCCGGAGCGGCTCGGCTACCGTTCGGGCCACTATGGCCGCACGCTGATCACGCGGGTGGGCAAGCTCGAGCTGCGGGTGCCGCAGGATCGCTCGGGGCACTTCTCCACCGAATTGTTCGAACGCTATCAGCGCTCCGAGCGGGCACTGGTGGCAACCTTGGCGGAGATGTATGCCTTCTCGGCGTCATCGATCTCGGCGATCAACAAACGGCTGGACGAGAGCCTGAAGGCCTTTGCCGAGCGCCCGCTTCAAGAGCCGTTTGCCTACCTGATTCTCCATGCCCGTTATGAGAAGGTGCGCGAGGCCGGTGTGGTGATGAGCCAGGCGGTGTTGATCGCTGTCGGCATCGACTGGGACGGACGGCGGCAGATCCTGTCGGTCGAGATGGCCGGCCGTGAAAGCCGTTGCGCCTCGAAGGACTTCCTCGTCAGGCTGAAAGGGCGCGGTTTGAAGGGCGTCGAACTGGTGGTTTCCGACGACCATGCCGGTCTCGTCGCGGCAATTGGCGAGGTGGTCCCGGAAGCTGCCTGGCAGCGCTGTTACGTGCATTTCCTCAGGAACGCCCTCGATCACCTGCCGCGCAAACATGGCGACGATTGCCTGCAGGAGCTTCGATGGCTCTATGATCGCCGCGACCCCGACGAGGCGAAGGCCGATCTCGCCGCCTGGCTGGGAAAATGGTCGGTCCGCTATCCGCGCCTGACCTCCTGGGTTGAGGAAACCATCGAGCAGACGGCATCTTTCCCAATACCGAGAGCTGCCTACGCCTCGTCCGCGCGCTCGCCGTCGAAACCCACGAAAACTGGATGGAGGCCAATCGCTACATCAACATGGACGCTGACCTTCTTTCGTCTGCCGCGCCAGCATCACAAGCACCTCAAGAGCACCAACATGCTGGAACGCCTCAACGAGGAAATCCGCCGCAGAACCTACGTCGTGCGACCTGCGAGAGCACAAGAAACTCGCACTCCGTCAAGCCGCATGACCAGCACGCATGACCGCCCAATTTTGCAGAACTTGACGCACACAACCAGATTCACGATCATCAGATAAGAATTGTCGCGTGGGAGTAAAGGCAACCATTCCATCTATTCAGATTGCAGTTTTCCTTGAGTGCCTACTTCAATTGGTCGATCAGCCGTCCATTTGTCCAACTAGGATTCTGGTGGGCTTTGGGTATAAGTTAAGGGTTGCAAATCGGTCTGCGAGACAACCTGCTGAATTAAACGGGATTGCTTTTGCGTTCTTGCGCAATCGAATTGCAAAGCGTCGGCGGCAACGGTTATGCGGCGTCTCGCCGCCATTTGAGAGCACTCTGATATGGAACGATCGGTCGTCGCTGTCATCGTAACTTACAACCGCCTTGATTATCTAAAGAAGTCTGTTGCGGCGGTGATGGCGCAGAGTTTCCCTATTTGCGAAGTAATTCTTGTCGACAATAAAAGTACCGATGGAACGCCAAAGTTCCTTCAAGAGCTTGAACGATGTAACAGCACTTACCCCATACGCGTTGTCAATATGGAAAAGAACGAAGGTGGGGCAGGCGGCTTTGCACAAGGCATTGAGGAAGCCTATGAACGCGGCGCTGATTTAATTTGGCTTATGGATGACGATTGTGTGGCATACCATGATGCGCTTGAGAAACTTGTACGCGGATTTGATGCACTGACTGAAAAGTTGCCCGTCTCTTCAGCGGAGCAGAGCGTCAGCACTGAGCCTGGCTTCGTCTGCTCTAACGTACGATGGAAAGACGGAGAAGTATGTGAAATGAATATTCCAAGAGCTACGGGGGATTGGAGTCGCTATTACCTTCCGGAAAGTCCTTATGTCCGTGTCAACCAGTGTTCTTTCGTTTCTGTCCTTGTTAATGCCCGAGCTGTCTCCTTGGTTGGTTATCCCGTTCGCGAGTTCTTTATCTGGCTGGACGACGTTGAATTCTCAGGGAGAATTGCGGAAAGATGTCCGGGGTTTGTCATTCTTGACAGCCTAGTCGTCCACGACATACCTCAGAATACAGGTGTCCACTTCGGCGATGTTAGTGCGAAGAATGTCTGGAAGTACCGGTACGGTATTCGCAATGAAGTGGCCTACTTAGCCTCTCGACCTTTGGGAGTGCTGAAGGCCGCGCGATATATCGTTTCACAGCTTTCTCAAATGTCGGCAACCAAAGTTCCGTTCTCGCTTCGGGCGCAGATATTGTTTGCAGGACTGTCGGGATTTACCTTCTGCTATAAGTCCAAAATTCGCCTTCCGGCCGCCCGCAGTAGCTACTTGGACGTCAGGTCAAAACGCGAGCCGACGACGCGGCCGTTTTCTCCTGAACCTGAAGGTATGAAATAGATGTATGATTGGTTGATTGTTGGCGCCGGGTTTGCGGGAAGCGTTCTTGCGGAGCGCTTCGCGTCTGTCCGCAACGAACGGGTTCTCCTAATTGACCGGCGAAGCCATGTTGGTGGAAACGCATACGACCGCTACAACGATGATGGGATAATCGTCCATCAGTACGGGCCGCACATCTTCCACACCAACTCGAAACAAATTTTCGACTACCTGTCTTTGTTTACTGAGTGGCGGCCTTACGCACATAAGGTACTCGCCGAAGTAGACGGCATGCTTGTACCTATCCCGATCAACCTTGATACGGTCAATAAGCTCTATGGGCTTAACCTCAACTCCGAGCAATTGGCGGAATGGTTCAAAGCTCGCGCGGAGAAGGTGGACTCTCTGCGCACGTCGGAAGATGTGGTGGTATCGGTTGTCGGTCGAGAACTCTACGAGAAGTTTTTTCAGGGGTATACGCGCAAGCAGTGGGGGCTCGACCCTTCAGAACTTGACAAGTCGGTCACCGCTCGGGTGCCAATCCGCACCAATCGTGACGATCTATACTTTGGGGATGAATATCAATGTATGCCTCTTTACGGTTATAATCGCCTATTTGAAAATATGCTACGCAGTAACAATATTCATATAATGACCAAGACTGATTATCGTGACGTTAAGGACTACGTGCCGCATAGACGTGTAATTTACACTGGCCCAATCGACGAATACTTCGACTTCCGTTTCGGCCGGCTGCCGTACAGATCGCTTCGGTTTGAACACGTCACGCGCGACCAACCTTGGCACCAGCCAGTCGCAGTCGTTAATTATCCGCAGACAAATGACTATACTCGCATTACGGAATACAAGCATCTTACAGGGCAGCAGCATCCAAAGACGACGCTCACGTATGAATACCCCTCAAGCGACGGTGATCCGTACTACCCGGTTCCGAACGCGGCGAACCAAGAGCAGTTCAAGAAGTACGAACGCCTAGCACTTGCCACCCCTGGCGTGTGGTTCGTGGGACGTCTTGCCACTTATAAATACTACAACATGGATCAGGTCGTGGGTCAGGCGCTCAGCACCTTTCGGCGTATATGTGCTGCTGTTATGACGGTTCCATAGCGCTTTAGACCGAACCAGAAGGCGAACATCGCATATGTAATAGAGTCACCCAATGCCGCAGTTCTCAGGTCCCCGATTGACCTTAGTGGATCGCGACCGCGCTCGGGATGTCGCCGAGCATTCCTTCATCCCACGCGAGCTGAGGCGTTAAGCGTCGGAACGTGGCATAACCAATCTTATCGGCGCAATCGTGCAGGACCATGGCAAATTCGCCGCTGGCAATCAGCGCCTCCATCAGTTTCTGACCGCCCCTCGAATTCGAACCATCGACAAAAACCAGACCAGCAGAATCCGGGAGTCTGGTCAGATCGACCAGACGAGCGGCCTTTCCTGTGACGTACACAAGATCGCCAGGACGAAACGCAAATTCGTACTTTTTTTGAGCGACTCCGCTAACGCGAACCTCAACTAATTTTGGGCGCCAGGGACTGTTTCTCAGACTCCGTCTGAAAGATCGTTGACCGAGGTTCAGTGGCGAAGGCATTAAAATTACAGCGCGTACCGCCGGTTCGCACGTGGTGACCTTGTCGACATGCAAGGTCCAATCGTTCTCGGTAAGGCGCTTCCTCCAAGCACCCAGTCTCATCTTGGCCTGTTTCACAAGCACGCTAATAGCTGCCCTCGTGGCCCTTGCGTTCTCGAGGGAGTGAGGTTTGTTGCCGGCTCGTATTACGGAAATCGAGCTTGATAGATTGCCAGCTTGGATCGACGACGCTAACGCGTCCTGGCCGCATGCTCGTAGCATCATCGTTAACTGCCCTCGCCATTCAGACTCCCCGAGAGTTGGTGTTGGTGCGATGGATGGCCGTTTGTTACTGCTGTTGGAAATTTCCGTGTCATCCAACCCGAGAACGGTGCGGATGCGGTCGAGTTCTCGGTGGCTGAGGTGGCGGAACTGCGATGCCCTTTCCATTGCTGCATCGACATGTCCACAACAGAGCGCAACCCTGATCCACATTGCCCATGCGACAGGATCTGGATCCTTGCATTCGTGATACAGAAAGATGATGTCGAGCCATCTTTTAATGCTGTTTTGGGCGTTCTCAACGCTCCCTTGAAGCAACTGACAATAGCCGAGACCGACAAGGGCCTCGGGAATGATTGCGAAGTTCAGGCAGCGTAGGAAACTCTCCTCCGCAGCATCTAACGCAGAAGTACTGATTAGCTCCCAGCCCCTTCTGAGCAACAATCGATCCAGGCCCCCGCCAACTACCTGGTAACTGGCCTGGCTGACAGGACCAGGTACTATTCGCAATCCGCCTGCAGGGCTCTCCTGCACGATTGTCTCGCCTGCTTTGAGCTGGCAGCTAAGATCGAACCACTCTCTAATCTGGCGTCTGTGGGCCATGGTGTGATGATTGTGAACCAGGTTATGCCCGGCCTTTATAATACGGTGCAATTGCTCGTCGTCCGCGAGCAGCGTGTCGAGTTTCCCGACAATGTCTTCAGGCGTGGCGAACACGCAGTTCTCCATATCACGAAAGCCAATTTTCTCCAGTGCCGCAGTGCGTTCAGTTACGAGACATGCCCCGGTTGCTGGGATCTCCAGATGTTTTCGGACGAGGTCCCGGGTTACTGAGCCGCAGGCCGGCACGAACGTTGCGGCATTAAGCAGTCGAGCATAGCTTTCACCGAACATGGTTTGTGAGGTACCGGACTGCGCGTTCCATCCCCCGTGCGGGCATATCATTGTAGGGTACCGTGCAGACACGATGCGTGAAATTGCGTTCCGCCATGGATAAAACCCGATCTGACTACCTGTGATTAGGACCGGTACATTCTTTTCAAGCCCATAGTCGCGAAAAATTGTGGGGTCGACAAAGTTGGGCCAAGTATAAAGGCGATCGGAAATTTCGGGAGTATACTCACCCAACGAAACAGAGTGCGTAAAAAAGGTCTCGACCCCCCATTCGGCCATGTCGGCGATAAACGTCGCTCTTGCTGCGTCGAGTGCGTCGGCCAGAAGTAAACCCAGTTTGGGCGTTTGCGGGTGAGCAGAAACATTGCGGATGTTCCGTTTCCCTGAATCGACGCCAGACTCGAGCAATACAAGATCTGGTTCGACTCGATCGCAGATTTCGTCGTAATCTCCAACCGGAGGTAATTCGATTACCTCAAAAAATTGGCTGAGGCACCTACTCTGCTCGGTTACATGCACCTTCAGGAATTGCGGCATGCCGTTGCGCAGTGACCTAAAGAAGAGGAGTCTCGGCAGCCGCTCCTCCATACCTGTCATTAGCATTGAACGTAGCTCCTCAATCCTGAGCTGTGCTTTTCGCGGCAGCGATACACGCCCTTCCAATCGTCATTGGCGATTTCCGCACATCATCTTCCGCACATCATCTTTGCGAGAGCGTGCGAGCGCCACTTCGTTGATACCAGATCGCGCGTCTTCGACACCCTGGCACCGGCCTGCTGCTCGGCGCTCTTGACCGGAACGAACCGCATGGTCGCCAGCGCGACAACCTCGCAGATGTTCTCCGCATCCGCCGCGTCGGTACCCACGGGATCAAACCAATCCATCCTGCCATAGGCAGATCAGTGAGCCATGGGGGACGCATTAAATCCAGCCAGTTAAAGCCTATCTCGGTCGAGGATATCGATTGCACGCGCACCTTCCCGAGGGTGATGGGCGGCAACACGAGCAGGCGGTGGTGTAGCCAATCACCTCAAGAATAAAGTCGAAAATTATCAAGTCGCGGCTCCGGTGCGATGTTCCACGGCAACAAGTCGTCAATTCTGTTGATCGGATGATCGGCGCTGCCGGTAAGGACGTCGCACCTGGGGTTATCAATGCGAGGCCGAGGTCGTCCGGGTAATCCTCGACCTCTTACTACGAAGTTTTCCACTGACGAGTCCGCCAAGCTCTTCTCGCCAGGGCTTGCGTCCAATGTCCAGACACTGCTCCCCAATAGAAACATCAACCATACGTAGGTCGCACCGTGGAAGTGCACGGTGCATCCGACAAAAAAGAGGGCCATCAAACTTATGAGAAGAGAGAGCCGAAAGGTATCCTCTTTCTCGTCAAGTCCCTTCTTGAAGGCCATCGCGCCGGTTAGCCAAAGGCAGGAGCCCAACATCAGAACGACTGCCGGAATCCCGTGCCGGATCGCAATGAGAAGCCAAAAATTGTCGACGCTGGCAGATCCCATCCATGACGGGCGTGCATACTCAGTGAGACCGATACCCAAGATGGGATGGTTAAGTACTGAAGCTGATCCGAACTCCCATATGGCTAGACGATACCAGCCCGTCTGTGCGTCAAACGTAAAATGGGAGATATAGAATTTTACCGGCGTTTGGTTGGATCCGAACTCCACGACAAGATAGGCAATAAAAGCAAGTCCCCACAGGATCTTCCACCGATACTTGATTTTTCCGAGGAACCAATTCCACCCTGTCAGGGCGGTCTGGATCATCAAGCCTGCAATAGGTGCCGACGACATCGACAGAAAGGCTGTGGCACCGACCGCCGCTGGCAACAGCCAGCGCAAAACACCTCTGCGACGGCCCAATATGACATAGGCGACCGCAAGAAGGCTCCCGCAGAAAAGACCGAATTCGATCGGATGACTGAACGGGCCCTGAACTCGCCAGAAACCCCATCGCGGGCCCATCGTGGTGATTTCAACCGTGGGGAAGATCGCGCTCAACGCCGTAAGAATTGGCTTACTGCCAGAGATCCACTCGTACAGAGCAAATGGCGACAAAAGAATCACCACTTTTGCCCAAAGCAGAGTCATTTTGTATAAATCTCCTGCAGACCTTATAAAGCAACGCCCGAGAAAATACGCGCCAACTGTTTCTATGAATAGTATTCCGGCCGGTTCCACTGCAGAGTCAATGCCATGAGCGGCAACTAAGGTTATGCCGACCCAAAGGGAGAATAGGATAAATCCAATATCGGGAACTCTGATGCGGCCGGCCTTGCCGCGCACCCACATGATCAGCGACAGAGGAAGCGTGCCGACGAGGACAAATCGGTAGACCGACAGGTTGAATGTGCCCAACGGGATTACCCATGGAATGACGAGACCAATGAGGAAAATAGCTACCGGCAGACGCAATCCCGTTTTCGACTGCAGCGTCCCCGAGCGGTGGCTGGAGCGCAGGCCATATCTGCTGGCGCGCGGACGCATTTCGGCGGCCGTCCCTGAAGTGAGCGGATCCAATGGAGCTTCCGCTGCGCGTGCTACAATCTTCATTGCGCTCCTCAGCAGGTCTAGATTGAAATATTGAAATCATATCGATGTAGAAATACGCGATCAGCTTGGCAAAAGGTCGAGTTAGCCCCCTCCATTTGACCGATCGAAAGCGTGCCGCCCATGCCGGCACGGCCCGCCTTCAGCATCTTGCCGCGCGGACATTTAAGGGTATCGTGCTTGGCGTCGTAACGAAAACGGTGCATAGGCACAGGGCTAGGGATTGGCTCTGCATTTGCCGGAATAACCGCTTCGATCGCGCTTTGCTCCATACCTGCGACACGCGGCAGGGTCGGTGACTCAGACTTTCTTGTATTTGCCTGTTTTGCGGTTTTTTTCTCGCTCTCAGCGGCTTCGTTGGCGTCGGTGACCGCATCTATATGGCGGGCCGCAAGACTTTCCCAACTGACGTCGGCCCGGATGAGTGAGGCGTCGACATGAACGACCTCACCAATGTTGACTTTGGCCGCTACGCAGACCTTTACCGTCCGCTCAAAAATAGTTCGGAAACGTTCTGCACCCCAGCGCTGACGGATACGGGTCAACGACGAATGGTCCGGGGGAGCAGCGAAATAGCGATACTAACTTGAGCCTCGCGTATCAACCGGCGGTCATGCAAGCATCAACCGGACTGCAACTTCCGGATCAATGCCGGGTCGACCAAATCCCGTCGCAGAGAGCTCATACTTCTTTAGGGAGGAGATCCCGAAAAGTGCCGCACACGTACAAGCTGATCGCGTTCCTTACGGCCGAGCATCGGGGAGGCTCCAGAGAATCAACGGATACTCAATGGAATAATGGAATCAGATAGATAGCACTTCATCAACAGCCCCGGGGTCCACTTCATGCGCAAGGTTCTTGCCCACGGCGGCAAGAGCGGCCGGCGTATCGTCTCCGCCTTCATCGCCCCGCCTCGCCCAGGAGACGCCAGAGCCGCCACCGCTCAATGGCGCGCCGTCGCCGACCAGATCCGGCCGGAGGTCCTCAAGCTCGCCGCCACTCGTGGATGATGCCGAGAGAGCCGTTCTCGTCCACATGACCTTCCCGAAGGAGCACCTCGTCAAGCTGCACTCGACCAACCCGATCGAGCGCCTCAACGGCGAAATCAAGCGCAGGACCGGGGTCGTCGGCATCTTCCCCAATGATGACACCCTCGTCCGCCTCGCCGGCGCGATCCTGCTCGAGCAGAACGGCGAAAGGGTCGTCCACGCGCCGGCTATAGAACGGTGGAAACCATGAGCCAGATGAGCGATGATCCGGTCGACAGCCTGCCAGCCGTGGCGCGCTGATCATCCCGGCCCATGCCGGAGAACGCGGGGACCAAAGCCGCCACCTATACCACTTCCTGGGACATGATCCGGGCCTGGGTGTTGCCCGTGAGCTCGGCCGGTTATTAGGAGCGGCAAACCGACGATGATCGTCAGCGAACCAAGGTGGATTGGCACTGCATCGCTCCTGGCAAGCCTCTCCAGAACACCTTCCTCGAGAGCTTCAATGGTCGGCTGCGAGACGCGTTCTTGAATGAAACCCTGTTCTCATCTCTGAACCATGCTCGATCAGCGCTTTCAATCTGGCGCCGCGGCTACTGTTTCATAACATCCACCTGTTTATGTCGTTGAAAGGAATAGTCTTTGCTGATCGGCATGCGATCCGGCGGGGTATGTCAAGCGAAGCGAGGAATTGACCCCCCTATTGCCTCACCCAGGAATGTTACTGAAGTTGGGGCACCGAGATGCCACGTATCTCCTCCGGCCGCGGCGGGAGGAGATACGGACGCGCACTTCATCCAGTCGCCATTGATTATGATCTGCCCGGCTATTTCCATACGCCAAGCCTCGACGGCCATCTGCACCGTCCGCAGCCGCTCGATGAAGCTTGCCCGCCAGTGAGGCGGACAAGCTCCCGCAGTTCCCAGTTCTTAAGCGGCGAAGTCCCAATTTGCAAAAGAGTGGTTGTGGGTGAAACCGTCGAACTGGTGCGCCGTGTAGTCATCCGATGCCGTCGTCGCATCGTCAGCCGATGCTGCAGTGGAGAATTCCTCCTCGGAATACGCGCCAGCAGCTTTGTCAGTGGAGGCCCAGGTAGGGGCCGCCGCATCCCTGCCAGTGTCGACAGCATCATGCTTGTTGGCACCGTTCGACAGCTTGTCGAACACGACGTGATCAACACCGCTCAGCCAAGTGTTCGCATTGGTATCGTTCGGATCAGGCGCGGTCGTCGACCCCGCGACGTGCGGCTCCTGCTGAGTAGAACTGCCACTGCCATTTGAAGCGGTTTCACCGGTCGATGCGCCTGACGGAACTCCGGACGATATGCCATCATCCTCCGTGGACGTGCTTCCGCCCGTCAACTCGTCTGCCGATGTAACTTCTTGCACGGTAGTCCCGCCACTAGTCGTGGAAGCTTCTTCGCCGATAGAGGAAGACGTACTTTCAACTGTAGGTTCGATGGTGCCACTTGCTGGGGAGTTTGTGATTCCCGCTGATGTAGCATCGTCCGGGGCGAGGCCGGCCCCGACGCCTCCGCCGCTTATCTCACTCGGTGAGGTCCCCGCCGGAAGCTCGGTGTTGCCTGAAATTGTGGGGGAGGCGTTGTCTACTGAGTAGTAGCCGTACCCCCCCATCGAAAGGTGGTTGTCGGTGATGGAAACGTTCGTAATCGGACCGCCATTAGCTCTGCCGTCTACGTAGATGTCATACCCGGGAGTTCCGCCCAGAAAATTGTTGGTTACATTGACGTCATTAATTGCCCCAAAATCGTTCTTGATGAACACAGCCGACGTGTCGCGCGCGAGGATGGTATTACCCTCGATCAGAACGCCGTCCTGGCCACCCTGCACCGAAATGCCGTCATAGTGCGGATCGGAAGCGCTGTCTTCGAGATCGTGGATGTAGTTCCCCTTCACCGCGCTTGAACCGCCTGTCAACGTGATACCGTTCTCGACTTGGGAGATATCGTTGCGCAGGAAGGTCCCGCTGCCGAGGATAGCCGAGTTGCTGTCACCGGAGGAGCCTGGCCCTACGATATCGCTGTCCTGGATGGTGAAGTTGTTCGCGCCCTCGGCATCGACGCCCCAAGTCGAATCAAACGTGATCTCACTGTTTTTGATCACCACATCGTCAGCCATGACACGGAGGGGTCCGTTGATGATCATGCCATCGATCACGGTCCCGTTCTCTGTAATGGTCATCGGTCCGGTGTATTCTGTCAGAGTTGTGCCGGCCGGAACGCCCGTATTCGTTGCATTAGGATATGTTGTTATTGTCACTTTCGAAGTACCTTTCTTTCTCGCCCCTACCCCTAAACTGATTGGTGCTTGAAGCACCTTTGTGCGAGTTCGGCTAATACCTTCTTGATACGCCGAAAGCGGCTCTAGAGACGAAAAATGGCGCGTCTAGGGCAACAATAATTAACCATCTCCATGAGATAGGACCGTTTCGGATGCCACATTTCGGCCACAAGCCCGAATGGGATATATTAAATATGACTAATTATTTTAATGAAATTAGTGCCATGTGTGCTGGTGGCGCACGTGCCGATGAGCACAAAAAGAAGCGTGGGCGAGAGGGTTGGTCACGCTTTTGTTGTGGACAAATAAAAAATTTTTCTTCGCCAGGTCGATGATTTGGCAGTCCGGGAGCGATGTAACTGACGGATTGCCGCTCTCTCCGGCATGGGCGGGGAAGATCCGCGTGCCACGGCGGGCGACCTTATAGAGACAAACAAAGCCAAGGTCGTTTCAATGATCTCCTCGATCCGCACGAGGTGGCTCGGAAGGGAGCCGCGATTGGCTGTAGGGGTTTGGAGTGTTGTCTGCTCGAAGGCGCCCGCCAATCATCTGCAATTGCCGAGCTACGCCATGCGGTTGGACACGACCAGGAGACAGATGGCACGCTTATTTAGGCCGGGAGATTCCACATGGCGAGCCATGCGCCGGGCAAACGGCTAGAGATCAACTTAGTGCCATCGGAAGTTTCCAATAGAGGAAGTCGTGGTTACCGCATCAGTGCAACAAGAACGGCGCGGCCGTTGGACAAGCCGCTCCGGAAAGCTTTTTTGACTACTGTACCGCGGGAAATTCGGATCCTCTGCCATTATCCAGATTGCCGACTAGGCAACGCTAGTGATTTGACATGCAATTGCGGATCTGCGGCAAATTTGGACGGATTGATCGTCGTCCAATCCGGAACGTCTCCGCCGCTTATCTCACCCGGTGAGGTCCCGCCGGAAGCTCGGTGTTGCCTGAAATTGTGGGGGAGGCGTTGTCTACTGAGTAGTAGCCGTACCCCCCCATCGAAAGGTGGTTGTCGGTGATGGAAACGTTCGTAATCGGACCGCCATTAGCTCTGCCGTCTACGTAGATGTCATACCCGGGAGTTCCGCCCAGAAAATTGTTGGTTACATTGACGTCATTAATTGCCCCAAAATCGTTCTTGATGAACACAGCCGACGTGTCGCGCGCGAGGATGGTATTACCCTCGATCAGAACGCCGTCCTGGCCACCCTGCACCGAAATGCCGTCATAGTGCGGATCGGAAGCGCTGTCTTCGAGATCGTGGATGTAGTTCCCCTTCACCGCGCTTGAACCGCCTGTCAACGTGATACCGTTCTCGACTTGGGAGATATCGTTGCGCAGGAAGGTCCCGCTGCCGAGGATAGCCGAGTTGCTGTCACCGGAGGAGCCTGGCCCTACGATATCGCTGTCCTGGATGGTGAAGTTGTTCGCGCCCTCGGCATCGACGCCCCAAGTCGAATCAAACGTGATCTCACTGTTTTTGATCACCACATCGTCAGCCATGACACGGAGGGGTCCGTTGATGATCATGCCATCGATCACGGTCCCGTTCTCTGTAATGGTCATCGGTCCGGTGTATTCTGTCAGAGTTGTGCCGGCCGGAACGCCCGTATCCGTTGCATTAGGAAAGGTGCTTGCCATCGCTAGCATCCCTTTCTCCCCACCCGCGAGGAGTTGGGGTGATATAGCGTTTGTCCTGGGATCTACAACGCCAGCTAAATAAGTGAGCGCTACCAGGGTATTGACTAATACGGTCACTGGCGCCTTCCGAATCAACAAAATTCAAAGACTATGTCCGTCCTGCCATAGGCACGCCGAAATAACCTAGGTTGGGACGACCGCTCGATCTCGCGGATAAGCGGAGCTACTTCGATCGCTTCGGAACGCGTGCCGTATACAATCAGGACCTTGTGCATGCCGGATCCCTTTTCGTTTCCCTTGGTCTGCATCAACGTCGGCACGATGGGAGGCGCGGCCGCCGGCGCTTCAATAGCCGTACTTTTCTGGGCTGAATCGGCACTTGTTCAAGACGACGCCGAGCACGTTGGTCCTCTCGGAGAGTTCCTGCTCGCAGACATCGACTTCATCCAGGGTGCTTTGCTCGGCTGCCGCGACGAGGATTGCGCAATCCACGTGGGGAAGGAATGCCAAGACGTCGTCATTGGAAAGCATAGGCGGCATGTCAAACAGGATGACGTGCGGACTCATCCGTTGACGCATTTCTTCAAGTACTCTCACCGTCTCGCGGCTTTGCAGAAGCTCCGCCGAAAACGATACCGTTTGCTTGTTGGCGCCGATCGCGAGATTGTTGCCATGACGCAGAAAGACATCGCTAATGTCGATCTCCCCCATTAAGAATCTCGCAAGGGGTTGGGGAGCCTCGATGCCGAGCGTGTTGGCGAGCTGCGGACGTTTAAGGTCGAGGTCGACCAAAATTGTGCGGCATTCTTTCTGATTGGCAAGACTGAAGGCCAGGTTCAGCGCTACAACAGTCTTGCCGCAGCCGGCCGTTGGAGACGTGATCCCAACGGTGGTCCAATTGTGCTGCGTTAACTCCTGCAGCAGCTTTGTTCGGATTATATCAAACGCCGCATGCGCCGGGTTCGGCCGGCTGGTAGTGGTGACAATACGATTGAGGGCAAGGCGTCGCGCATCGGTTCGCAATGGCGGCAACCGCTCCCAAATGGTTTCGGTTCCGGCACGCGGGCATGCGAGAAGCGTCTGCTCGCCCAGCAGTTCCGGCCTGGGAAGCTCCCGCTGGGATGCATCGTAATGTTCCATGTGTCACGCCTCTAAATCACATAGGGGGCTAACCCGACGTTTCCGCCGCTAACCCATTGCGGCAAGCCACCCAAAGGCACTCTGGGCCATAACCGAGAGCGGCAAATAAAGGTAATGAATAGCAGTCAACAATGCCGGAACAGCTGCTGCGGGAAGCACCGCTGCCACGGTCCTTCTGATGGCGAAGCGATTCTCCTCAGCCGTCGAAATATACGGGATGGTGGCAATCGGCTTGTGGCCAAGCATGCTCGCGAGCTCAACGGGTCTCCGAATCGTTCCGTTGAGAAACTCGAGCAAGGCGACGAACGCCACGGCAAGACCCACCCCACCGACTGCGCCCATCAGCGCGATGCGAAAACGTTTTGGCGTCTCTGGAGACTCAGGAGGAGTCGCGCGTTCAAGGATGGAGAAGCGGCCCCCGTCGGACCGTTTCTCGATCTTTTCGCCCATCAATGCCTCCGCGCGCCTGGCGATTGCTGTATTGTATTGCGTCTGCAGATTGGCGCGGTTCCGCTCAAAGGAATTCAGAACGGTTTCGCTGGCGGGGGTGGCAGTTATTGACTTCGTCAGAGCGCCAATGCTTTCCGTTATGGCAGCCCTCTCTCGCGCGATCGCTCGCAAGCGCTCGTCGATGTAAGAAACCTGGAGGTCGAACGTGGAATGCCTCTTCTTCTTGCTCGATGCTTGGGCTTCCTGTGCTTGTCGACCTTGAAGTGTTTCCTGCAATGACGTGATCCGCCTGCGCAGTGCCAGGATGTTGGGGCTCGTTTCCGAAAAGATTGCAAGCTGATCGGCGAGCGCGCGGTTGAGCTGCAGGAGCATTTGCTGCTCCGGTGTCGCAGCTTCGCCATCGGGCAACTGGCCCGTCAACGCGTAACTTTCGGCCAGACTGCTCCGCTTACCGAGCAAATCGGATTCTTCGCGCTCCAGGGAGATCAGCCTCTCCTGACGGCTCGTTTGCTGGTTACGCCGAAACTCGAGACTGTCAGGCAGAGTGTCTGAGTTCTCGTTCTTGAACTTGAGAATTTCGGCTTCGATAAGGTTTAAATCCAAACCGAGCCTTGCGACCTCTTGATTGAAGAATTGCACTGTCTCGGCGGCGCGGCCGGTTCGCTGCTGCTGTTGCTTGAACAAGATTAGGTCGACGAGTTCGTTGGCTACCTCTGCCGCCAGCACCGGCTCGGCTGCCGCGAATGCGACGCTGAACACCGAAGCGGTCGGCCCGCCATCGGGTGCACCCAATACGATCTCCTCGAAGGTGATGCGGGAGCGCATGTCGTTGACGATATCCTCGTCAGCCGGAGGCTCCTTGCTCGGCGCGTAGATTTCCAGTTTATCAGCCAGCTTGAGAAGATCGTTGCGTGTCGTGATCTCTTGCCGAATGATCTGCAATTGCTGAACAGCCTGTATCGCCACCGTGGATCGCGCAAGGTCCGCGGGGATCTGGGGTGCCTCCACCAGTATCTTAGCGCTCGCACGATAAACGGGCGGCAGTACGAATGCTACGGCCACGGCAATCGCCAAAACCGCGGCAGTTATCGCCGCCAGATAGGGCGATCTTCTCATGAGAATCGAAGTGTAGAAACGCACATCCGCGCCATTCATCTTGAACAGACCTGAAATTGAAAAATCGACCCTCTTCGCCTGATGCCCATTCTCAAGCCCTTGTGACTGCTGGGGTAGATCGTAATTGGTGGAGGGTCCTGCACCGCTCTTTGCCGGAGCTAGTTCTTTTGGCTAGGCAGGATGCCATCGTCATGCACCGGCTTCTGAGAGAGCCGACTGCTTTAGACATCGGCGTGACGTGCGCAGATGTGGCCGTCGAGCCGGTCTAGCCAATGGAGGGCGAATTGGCAGCCGCATCCCTCGAAAGGTGGAAGGACCGTGCCTCACGACTAAGTCGAATGAGGAAATGATCCGGTAAGGCTTAGCCGAAGCTCCTCCAAGTTTGAGAAGGCTCGAAACCTTCCAATCTTCGTGGGCGCGACCATGCTCTTCATTGGGGACCTGCGTCAGTCAGCATGTGCAGAAGCGGCGATGGTAGCCGTCGCTCGATGCAAAGAGTCCTCCTTGGTACGTCTTCGCTATCCGGGCGAGATTTTCAATGCCTTCCATTCATGCTCCAGCGCAGCTGAGCGTCGTCATTCGTCATTCCGCACCTTCAACAAGCCCGACAATCTACTCTAGTGGCTGGCTGCGCTCGACGCACGGCGAGGAGAAGGCGTCCCATGCGACATCATCGTGGTGGACAATGACTCGTTCGAAGAACCCGGTGGCTGTGTGCTCACAAGTTGAAGGCGTCCGCCTGGAGCGCGAGCCCAATCCCGGGCCAGACCCGGCGCGCAATCGCGGCGCGTTGGTGGCCAAGGCGGAACTGCTCACTTTTGTCGATGCCGACTGCGTGGTCCAGTCAAGCTGGCCTCCATCTCATGGACAGCTCCCCGATGTTGATCTGATCGCTGGAGGCATTTGAATTCTGATGACCGACCGGATCGGCCGGCCGCAAATCGAAGCCTTATGAAAGTATCTATAGCTATCGCACCCGTCTTTTTGTCGAACGCCAAGGTTTCGCCGCAACCGGGGACATTGCAGTCCGCAGGCGCGTGTTGCGGGCGGTCGGCCCCACGGCGGAATTTCGACGATGGAAGACACGGATTGGGGGATGCGCGCGACGGCGCAAAGGCTATCGGTTGGTCTGTTTCCCCGGGGCCAAAGTAATAACGTCTTCATGCAAATCCTTCGGCGAGTTGGCACAGCGATGGGACCGACATGTCGCCCACGAATTTCGCAAACTCGGGACAGACTGGATGGCCAGGCTTCAATGGCTGATCACATCCGCCCTCGTCGGCGCGTCGCCCCTCTGTGGGGCTCTGACCATCCTGCGCACGGATCGGCTGTCAGGTCTCCACAACCGATTGCTCGCCCTCAAATGCCTCACGCGGGTGCGTCTCTATCGCGCCAGTTTGATGTTTTGCCTGGCACTTCATAGAGACACTGCAAGATTGTTCGGTACCCGGAAAATGCGGAAGTCCTGAAGTCGATATCTAGCCTATTTAGGTCTTTCGATCTAGATCGAATTGTATAACATGAGTGTATTGAAGATCGTAGTCTATATTTTCTAATATTGCGCTCGGCGCAGGGAGACCGTGTTAGCGTGTATTACAATTACTTTTCTTTCAATCGATAGAAGTTCCGGCACGAATATAGGCGTGCAACGGGCGATGCCACCCCCTGCGCTTGTTGGCGGTTTTACCGCCTCCATGGAGGGGCCCATGTCGCAAAATTCCAAACAACAATTGCACCGCATCGCCACAACTGGCGTATATGGCGGCGCGTCCACAACGTCGCGGCCGGTCTATGCCACATCGGTCAAACGCAGTTTCGATCTGTTGGTCACAACGGTGCTGGCGCCCTTTGCGCTGGCGATCGTTGGCATCCTCGCTCTGCTTATCTGCCTCGATGGTGGAAACGTCCTCTATTGCCAGCAGCGTCTCGGGAAGAACGGGAAGACCTTCAAGCTCTGGAAGCTTCGAACCATGGTGCCAAATGGGGATGAGCAACTGCGGGCATATCTCGAGGCAAACCCCGATGCCCGAACGGAGTGGGACAGCAACCAAAAACTGCGGGACGACCCGCGCATCACCCACGTCGGGAAGTATCTGCGCAAGTATTCCTTCGACGAATTGCCGCAGCTTTGGAACGTATTTGTTGGTGATATGAGCCTCGTGGGTCCACGACCGATGATGCCGGACCAGCGGCAGTACTATCCTGGGACGGCTTATTTCACCATGCGTCCCGGAATAACGGGGCTCTGGCAGATCAGTGAACGCAACGACTGCACATTTGCAGAGCGGGCGGTCCATGATAACCGCTATGCCGGAATCATGTCGTTCAGCCTGGATCTGTGGATCCTCTCGAAGACACCTGCTGTGGTGCTTCAGGGAACAGGCGTGTAAGCGGCATTTTACCTCTGCGGACGGCGGTGACTATCGGAGTTGGCGTAGTCAGTTTGTCGGGCGCTGATGGTTGGGCAATATCCTCCATATGCCCATTTGCGTTCGAATGACGAAATTCACTCGGCAGGATTTGCATCGGCGGTTTGGCTGTGGCCATACGACACACCATATGTGCCGCTCTCGACAGGAAAGATTGCGTACACGGCGCCCTTAATGGTCTCGGTCTTGTAGTCCACTGGCATTCCGCCGCGGGTGATCCCCGAAATCTCGATCCCTCCACTTCTTGCCGGGACCATTCCGCGAAGCATCTTTCCGGTTCTCGGGTCGGCGAAAGCGTCAAAGGTGAGGACGCTACCGCTCCAGGCGATATGCGCGAAATGGGAATTGTTGCGGCCGTCCGTCCAGTCAAGCAACTGCCGCGCCGAAACCAGGGGGACACCGCGGGCTTTTGCCGCAGCCGTCAACTGCCTGTCGAAATCGTCAGTGAAATCGTAATGGGTCCCGAATGCGCCATAGTAGCCTTCAGGCCCAAGCGCCCGGTCGAGTAGCGCCTCGATGGCCGACGGAAAGCTCATTCCGCTCTCGTTCACCAGATGCGTGGGCAACTGGTAAACGTCAATCATAGTCCCATCAAGATCGGCAAAACGCATTGGCAGGCCGGACCCGGTCATGAAACCGGGACGGTCCTTTATCCATGAGGGGGGCCAGTGGTAGTAGTTCAGGTCCATACGAACGCCGTACCGTGCCTCCACCTTCGGCGTGCCAGCCCATTCGCTCCACGGCAAGCAATGCGTGCGGCTTCCCGTCTGGGCAGGCAAGTCGCGATATTTGGCGCGGAAGTCGTGAAGCTCGCGGCTGAAGATCCCGGAAAATTCCGGCGGCTCGACATTTTTGCACCCGGTGTTGACGTGCACACCGATATCGAAGCCCGCTGCGGCATAGGCGCGGGCTTCCTCCGCCGTCAAACCGGACGTCGTGTACATCCAGGAGGTCGCGCGATAACATTCCCAGTCGACGAGTGAGCACCCCCTGGGCTCATTTGCCTTGAGCTCATCGAATGTTTTCCGGCTTCCCTTTCTGGTCCCATGATCGTCGCCCGTCATCACCAGAACCGCCTTGTGGCCTTTAGGGAAGTACCACAGTCTCGGCAGCGGCGCCTTGCCCTCAAGCATAAGGTTCATCAAGTTGACGAGCAGCCGCTGCTGCTCGTCAACCACCGGAATGGCGACTCGGTCAAGGTCATTCCAGTCGGGATGCTCATCACCCTTCTTGGCGCCAAAAAACAGATCAGTAGGCCGGATGACCGGACTTCCGTCACGCTCATCTCCGACCCAAGCGGGATTGCCCTGGCGCGTGTACACGATGGACCGGGCGAGATCATAGCTGAACGTCGCCGCTTGGCCTCCGGCTTCGCCAATCTGACGAAGCGTAATAGCCGGATAGAGCGTCGCGCTCGAAGCATCGCGGTAGAGTCGGGCGATCTCGGTCACACCTTCACTCCGCGTGTATAAATCCGCCGCGCCGTGGAACTGGATGGTCTTACTTGTGATGCCGCGCCCGGGATCCACCGCCGTGTCGATCAGTAGGTAACCGTCGTTCATTGATGCGCCGCGGTACTTCAGTCCCAGAAGCAGCGCCAGCTTCTTGTCGGGGCGCATGCTGATCAGATCGCCACCTCTTTGGACCCAGCTCGAAAACATCGCCGCTTGTGCCTCGCTGAGCCGCATCTCACCCAGGATGGCGAGACTGAAGCGGTCGAGCAGTTGGTCGGTAACCTGCGAAAGCTCGATGGACTCAAACGAGCCAATGCCTTCAGTTCGCAGAATCTCGCTGTAATATTTGGTGAAAGGCTGGCTCGCGGAGGCAATGATCAGTATTTGGCCTCCGTAGCCTTGTTCAAGATCACGCCTCGTCGTGAATGACCAACGGCGGCTGAGCGTCAGAGGGTTGCCGGCGTTGTCGCGCGCGTCCACGGCAACGGCCGCCATATATTTGGTAGAGATCGCCAGTGGTATGGCGGGCGAAAGCACCACGGAGCGGTTCCGCTCGTCGTAAATGGCACTCGCCTCGACCGTTACGTTCGCCGCTGACAGCCAGAATGAATTTATCCTGACGCTAGCAGAATCTATTCCATCGCCAAAGGTCACCATGATTGCGGCATCGGGATCTACATCCCTGCTATCCGCCGAGGGGGCAACCCAGGAAACAACGGGGGGCGCATAATCCCCCGAGGGGAACCAAGCAAACATCGCACCTAAAATCGTCGCCCAGATCAGTACCAGGCCTTTGGACAATTTCTTGCCTCCCCAACTCGACAATGCCGGCATCGGCGTCTTCGGCTATGGGGTTATAAAAACCAGTTTCTCGGCTGCCGAATGCAGTCGATGCTTGAAAACTTTACTTATACAGCGGCTGTTCCTCCGGGACACTGCATCTTTCGGGGGACCGGACTCTCGATCATCCACCGACAGAGGAAAACACTTATACGTGGGGGATCGCCGGCATAATTGCTGAAAGTGGGATCATCCATTTGGCGTACATTCTGCCGGTGGTGGGCGAGAAGCTGTCGTCCACCATCGCTGGCATCCTTATTTCGGTCGTCGTCTGCGGCTGCACTACAGCGAGAACCGACCTGATGCGCGAATGCTGGCAGGGACCCCCGAAACTTCGATCTCCGGGCGTCGCGTCACGCGGGAGCTGACGATGCTCCTCGAAGCGGGGCAAGCCGGGCATCATCGTCTCTGACCACGGCACGAAATGGACTTCGAACGCGACCCTCGCCTGGTCAAAGGATCACAAGGTCGAGTGGCACTATATCGCGCCGACAAAGTCGATGCAGAACGGCTATGTCTAATCCTTCAACGGGTGAATGCGCGACGAGCTGTTGAACGATAGCCTGTTCTCGGGCTCGGCCACGCTCGCAGCGCCATTCGCTATTTGGTCAACGATTACAATACTTTCCGACCGCACTGGTCGTTTAGATACTAGATCCCGGCAGCCTATGCCGGGACCATCACCGCAACCGGCTCCAACGCTGCGCAAGATGAGGGCTACGCGTTTCCGCCGGTTGCTCCCGCCGCGACAATTGGCGTATTCGAAAACCGAGGCTCTAATCGCCGTTTGATGAAAGTTCAGGGGCAGGTCACCGCAGCAGCGAGATCTATGGGGTTTATCTGACTACCGCCGATCGAAAGGTCATGCGGATACACGAGCAGTCGCAACGCTGATATTTCCCTTGATGTCCCGCGAAAGCCGCGCTCCGCAATTCCGCCACGTGGCACAGTAGATGGTGCATCAGAACACTGCCGGCCGTGCCTCTCCTTGCTAGTCCTAACTTTGGCGGAATGGCGGCCCCACCAATGCAAAGTAGGACAGTGGTTTGGCTCCTTAATACTAGGTAAGGAGATACGTCTTTTGGCGCGCTCAGTACTGAATTCTCTTTCGTTTACTCTGAGATTGAAAAGTATTCTCTTGTTGAAAGAGACATTGCCAGGCGAACAGGAACCTCGGTGGCCATGCCGGTCGTGGTTTCAAATCAACAAAAACAACTCAACGGGAACTTTGCAGCATGATTGCGTCCGATGTCACGCTGCATGACGGTGTAGTCATCTATCACCCGGAGCTCGTAAACCTCTATGGTTGTATAGTAGAAGCCGGCACGCGGATCGGAACCTTCGTGGAAATCCAGAAGAAGGCCGCGGTTGGAAAAAATTGCAAGATCTCCAGCCATTCCTTCATCTGCGAGGGAGTGACGCTCGAAGAGGGCGTCTTCATTGGTCACGGGGTCATGTTCACTAACGATCTTTTCCCGCGCGCGGTGAATGCGGACGGAGGACTTCAGTCGGAGAGCGATTGGGTTGTTGTCCCGACGTTGGTCAAGTGTCGCGCCTCTATCGGCAGCAACGCCACTATTCTCGCGGGCGTGACGATCGGAGAGGCCGCGCAAGTCGGCGCCGGAGCGGTGGTGACCAGGGATGTACCGGATTACGCGATCGTTGCCGGCGTACCGGCCAGGGTCATCGGACGCGTCAGGGACAATGAAATCGAGACTTGTTCCCTAGGGGGATGAAAATGATCGGTGTTGCAGTCGTGGGCTACGGTTATTGGGGACCAAACCTCGTCCGCAATCTATGGGAAATGCCGGGAGCGCGCCTGGTCTGCGTGTGCGACCTGCGCAAGGATCGGCTCGACGGCGTCCGGAGTCGCTACCCGGCCGTTGAGATCACGGACGAGTTTGAAGAGGTCCTGCGGGATCCGCGGATAGACGCCGTCGCGATTGCGACACCCGCTCATACGCACTTCAAACTGACGATGCAAGCGCTGCTGGCCGGCAAGCATGTGTTGGTCGAAAAGCCGATGGCGTCCACATCGGATGAAGCGCGCCGCATGGTAGAGGAGGCGGCGCGCCGCCGCCTCGTGCTTGCCGTCGACCACACCTTCGTACACACCGGCGCCGTGCGCAAGATGCGTGAGCTCGTCGAGAACGGGCTTGGGGACGTCTACTACTACGACTCTGTTCGCGTAAATCTAGGTCTCTTCCAGCACGACGTCAGCGTCATCTGGGACCTCGCGGTGCACGATCTGTCGATTATGGATTACGTGCTCCCCGAGCGACCGGTTGCCGTTTCTGCGACCGGCATGAGCCATGTTGCCGGCGAGCCTGCGAACATCGCCTATCTCAATCTTTTCTTCGAGAGCAAGTTGATCGCTCATGTCCACGTCAACTGGCTCGCCCCCGTGAAGGTGCGGCGGACCCTTATCGGTGGCAGCAGCAAGATGATCCTCTACGATGATCTCGAGCCGAGCGAAAAGATCAAGGTGTATGACAGGGGCATCACGTTGAACGGCTGCCCTCAGAAGAATGGTGAAAAGGTCTATCAAATGCTGGTCGGCTATCGCACCGGCGATATGTATGCCCCCCACCTCGATCTCGCAGAAGCGCTCGGCATCGAACTGCGCCAGTTCGTAGGCTGTATAGAGCGCAACGAAGTCCCCGTCGCTGACGGAAATGCCGGCCTGCGCGTGGTGAGGATCCTGGAAGCCGCAACGCAATCGCTCGCCGAGCGTGGGCGAGTCGTCGAGCTCGAACAGGTGAGGCGCATCGCATGATCCCCTTTCTCGACCTAAAGGCGCAATATGCATCGATTAAGGGAGACATCGATGCGGCGGTGATGCGCGTGCTCGCTTCAGCGGAATACGTGCTGGGAGAAGAGGTCGCACAGCTCGAACGGGAATTCGCGGAATATTGCGGCACGCGGCACGCGGTCGCCGTCAACACGGGCACAAGTGCCCTCCATCTGGCTCTGCTGGCGCTTGGCGTAGGCCCCGGCGATGAAGTCATCACCGTACCCTTCACGTTCGTCGCCACGGTGTCGGCGATCTGTTATACCGGCGCGCAGCCGGTCTTCGTCGATGTTGAGCCGGTGACGCTAACCATGGACGCTACAAAGCTCGAAGCCGCGATCACGTCCCGAACGAAGGCGATCATGCCCGTCCATCTTTACGGGCAGATGGCCGACATGAACGCGATCAAGGCTATTGCCGACCGTCTGGGCGTGCCCATTATCGAGGATGCATGTCAGGCTCACGGCGCCGAATACGAGGGCCGTCGCGCCGGAAGCATCGGGGTATTGGGCTGTTTCAGTTTCTATCCGGGAAAGAACCTCGGCGCCTGCGGCGAAGGCGGTATTGTCGTCACCAGCAATGACAGTCACGCGCGCACCGTACGCATGCTACGCGACTGGGGACAGGAACGCCGGTACCATCACGTGCTCAAGGGCTTCAACTACCGGATGGACGGCATTCAAGGTGCTATCCTGCGTGTAAAACTGAGGCATCTCAACAACTGGACGCAATCGCGCCGCGCCCATGCAGCCCGCTATTCCGCGCTGCTGGCTGGATCGAACGATGTGAGAGCGCCCTTAGAGGCTGCCGACCGGCGCCACGTCTACCACATTTATGCGATCCGGTGCCGGGATCGCGAATACTTGCAAAGGGCGCTGGCTATTCAGGGCATCCAATTCGGTTTGCACTATCCCATTCCGGTGCATCTGCAGAAAGCGCATGCTGACCTCGGCTACACCCCTGGAGATTTTCCGAGATCGGAGTCTGCGGCCCGCTCGGTACTATCGCTGCCCATCTACCCGGAAATGACCACGAGGCAGATCGAAGAGGTTGCGTCGGCGGTGGAGCAGGAGGCCCATGTCCATTGAACGCCCCGCGACTTGCCGAGTTGTTCCGGCGGTGCATGGCCGCCGTGAAGCCGTCGGCGACCCTCCGTACCAAATGGAACTGGTCAAGGAGCTCAGACGGGCCTACGGCCCCGGCGGGCTGGTTGAGCTTTACGGTCGCTTCTCGACGGGCGACGGCTTCACCGACGCTCTGATGCGCAAGGTGATCTGGCAGAGCGCCGCGAGGCGTTGCGGGAGCGGTCTGCAGGTGGGCAGCGGAGCCGGCTTCAAACATCCGGAGACCTTCGAGATCGGCGACGGCGTGTTCATCGGCGCGCAGGCCTATGTGCAGGGCCGCTACGACGGGAAATGTTTGATCGGCGACAATGTTTGGATCGGGCCGCAGGCATATCTCGACGCGCGCGAGCTCGTCATTGAGGAATTCGTTGGATGGGGGCCGGGCGCCAAAATTCTCGGATCCAGCCACACCGGCATCCCTGCCGACGTGCCGATCATCCGAACCGACCTAGAAATCAAGCCCGTCTACATCGGCGCATGGGCCGATATCGGGACGAACGCCACCATCCTGCCCGGTGTCACGATCGGCAAAGGGGCGCTCGTGGGGGCCGGCGCCGTCGTCGTCTCTGACGTTGCGGCTTTTTCCGTCGTTGCGGGGGTGCCCGCGAAATTCCTGCGCTGGCGGGGGGATTCTGATCCGTCGCCGGCGAAACGATGAGCAACGGGGGCCTTGATGAGAAACAAACGAGTACTGATCACGGGCGGGGCCGGCCTCATAGGTTCGCACATTGCCGATGTCGTCGCTCGCGAAGAGCCTCAGGAGATCCTGATCCTCGACAATTTTGTTCGCGGCAGGCGGGAAAACCTCCATCAGGCAGCGAGCACAGGGCGGGTGAGGATCATTGAAGGCGACATCCGGGATCGGGCTCTTCTGGCGAGAGTGATGGACGGCGTCGACGTCGTGTTCCACCAGGCGGCCATTCGCATCACCCAATGCGCCGAGGAGCCAAGGCTTGCCTTCGACGTGCTGGCCGGGGGCACCTTCGATGTTCTCGAAGCGGCGATCAAGGCAAGCGTGTCGAAGGTGGTGGCCGCTTCCTCGGCCTCCGTGTTGGGCTTGGCCGAGAGCTTCCCGACGACCGAGGATCATCACCCCTACAATAACAGGACCATTTACGGCGCCGCCAAGGTTTTCAACGAGGGGCTGCTCCGCAGCTTCACTGAGATGTACGGCCTCAACTATGTCGCGCTCCGCTACTTCAACGTCTATGGGCCGCGCATGGATGTCCACGGCGTCTATACGGAGGTGCTGATCCGCTGGATGGAGCGCATTGCGGCCGGACGCCCGCCGATTATCCTGGGCGACGGCACTCAGACCCTGGACTTCGTGCATGTCCGCGATATTGCACGAGCCAATCTTCTGGCGGCGAAATCCGGTGTCACGGACGAGGTGTTCAACGTCGCTAGCGGTACGGAGACAAGCCTCAAGGATCTTGCTCAACTGCTCGCCCGCATTATGGGCTCATCGATCGAGCCTCAGTATGAGCCGGCGCGGAAGGTGAACGCGGTCACGCGCCGGCTGGCCGACATGCGCAAAGCGGAACGGCTTCTGGGCTTCAAGACCGAGATTTCGCTCGAGGAGGGCCTGCGCGAGCTCATCGGGTGGTGGCGGCGCGAGCGCGCCTCGGCAGGGGGAGAGGCGGCATGAGGCATGCATCGCACCAGCTTCCGGTCGCCAAGCCCGTGCTCGATGAGCGGGAGGTGGAGGCCGTCCGACGCGTTGTCCTTTCGGGTTGGGTCACTCAGGGCCCCGAAGTAGCGGCGTTCGAAAGCGAATTCGCCGACTTCGTCGGCGCGCCGCACGCCTGCGCCGTTTCGAACTGCACAAACGCGCTTCACCTCGCCTTGAAGTGCGTGGGTGTCGGCGCCGGAGACGAAGTCATCACGGTCAGTCACTCCTTCATCGCGACGGCGAATGCCATCCGTTACTGCGACGCGCTACCGGTTTTCGTCGACATAGAAACGAGCGGCTACAATATGGATCCCGATCTGGTCGAGGCAGCAATCACGCCCCGCACAAAGGCAATCCTGTGCGTGCACCAGCTCGGCATGCCTTGCGACCTTCGCCGCGTTGTCGAGATCGCTAAACGGCATGCCATTCCGGTGATAGAGGATGCCGCCTGCGCCGCCGGAAGCGAGATCCTATGGCAAGGCCAATGGGAAAGAATAGGCAAGCCGCACGGCGACATCGCATGTTTCTCGTTCCACCCTCGCAAGGTCGTAACCACCGGCGACGGCGGCATGCTGACGACTGCGAACGTCGAGCACGATCGAAAGTTCAGGCTTTGGCGCCAGCATAGCATGAGCGTTCCGGACACCGTCCGACATGGCGCGAGACAGGTGATCTACGAGGGCTATGCGGAGCTCGGCTACAATTACCGCATGACAGACTTACAGGCGGCGATTGGACGTGAGCAGTTGAAGAGACTTGGTGCGCTTGTTTCGCGGCGAAGGGAACTGGCGGAACAATATACGGAGCGCCTTTCCCCGGTTGCGGGGCTGCAGACGCCGGGCGAGCCCGCCTGGGCCAGGAGCAACTGGCAGAGTTATTGCGTGGGACTGTCCGAGTGGATTGACCAGCGCGAGACCATGCAGGCGCTGCTGGATTGCGGCATTTCGTCCCGCCGCGGCGTCATGAACATCCATCTGGAGAAGGCCTATGTTGGAAGCGAAACGCATAGAGCTGCCACGAGCCTCACACGAAGCGTCGTTGCGCAACAGACATCGGTGATCCTGCCCCTCTTTGCGCAGATGTCAAACGCCGATGTGGCGCTAGCAGTCGACACTCTTTTATCCATCATCGCTGTCGCCTCGCCAACAGCCTTGCAGGCGCTCTGACGATATTGCCCATTTGCGGGCGCGGCTCATGCCGAGCGTGAAAACCAGCCCTTTAGTGCCGCGGGCAGTGACGCGATAGGCACGAGTTCGGTGAGCACCCGAAGAGAGTAGACCCCGCTCAACGCGGTCATGAGGAGGCCGAATACAGTTGCCGGCCAGAGCGGCAAAAGGGCGAGGGCGCCAAAGACGAGCGCGGATGCGGGGAAAAAGATCAGTCCGAGCCTGCGATTTTGATCCGACCAGCGAAAGCCCGAGAGCCGCCGTACGATGATGTAGATCAGCAGGCTATGCCAGATATAGAGCCCGAAGAAGGCAGCGCCGGCACCCACCGTCCCAAAGGCTTCGACCAGGAGCCAGGCGAGCCCGATATGTGCCGTGGTCGCCGCAACCTCTGCCCAGAAGAAGGCGGCCTTTGCGCCCTTGGCGAGCACGATGAAGCCCATCGGCCATGAGATGATCCGTAGCATCATTCCGAGGCAGATCCAGCGGACGAGGTCCACCGCGTCATAGAACTCGGGCGAATAGAGGACCCTTACGACCAAGGGAGCGGCGGTCAGCGTCGCGATCAAGCCCGGACCAGCAAGGAGGATACTGATTTCCGCCTGTTCGTTGACAAGCCGATTGCACTCGGCGTTATTCTTGGCGATCGCCGTCAAGCGTGGGTAGAAATCGGTTCCCATTGCCTGCAGGATGAAACCGGCATAGAGGCCGCCAAGCGTCCACGCGGCCTGGTAGAGACCCGCAGCGGCAATACCTTCTGCTTTGAGGACGATGATGCGGACCGCATACGCCGCGCCGAGCGTCAGGAACCCGCTGATCATGAAGATGGCGCCCAGCTTTAGGAGAGCAGAGACTTCCCGCCGAACGTTTAGCGTTGATATTGCGCTGACGCTTATGCGTATCTTCCTGCCGTACCACCAACTGGTCGCGAGTGCTGCCGCGGCGACGGCGACAAGAGAAACGACGATCCCGGACGTGCCAAGGACGTATATCAGCGGAATGCTGATCACCGTGCTGAAGAAGGCGCCAAAAACATTGATGCGGGCGAGGCTCACGATGTCTCGCATGCCCTGAATCAATGCGATTTGGCCGTCAGCCAGCAGCCGAAAGAGGATGGACGCCGAGAGCAGGACGATGCCGGCGGCGTAGCTGTGGTCGCCGAAGGTGAAGTTCGCAACCGGAAGGGCGAGCGCTGCGAGAAGCAGCGCACCCAGCAAACCCAACACGACTGACGTCCGTCGAAGAACGGTCGCCGTGCGGGCAACTCTCTCGGCGTCACCGCTGCCGACTGCTTCAGCGATCTGGCGCACGCCACTCGCCTGTATCCCAAGGCCGGCGATCGCATAGGCGATATCGGCGATCGAGCTGTAAAGGCCCATTAGCCCGACACCCGCCGGGCCGAGGAGTATCGCTATCGCCTTGTTGCGAATGATGGCAAACAGCACCGTTATCACAGACGAGCCGCCGATCAGCGCCGTGGCCTTGAGGATCTGGGTGTAACTTCGTTCACCCTCGGAGTTTGCGCGCGGTTTCATAGACCTCACTCGCGTCCACTGCTGCGCGGCCGGGCGCGAGGATGCGCGCGACGACCGTTTCGGTGCTTGTTTGCCAGTCAGGCAGACGCCAGCCGAATGTGCCGGCGAACTTGTTGGTGCAAAGGCGCGAGTCCCGGGGGCGCCGGGCTTTCGTTGGGTAATCGGCGGTGGCGATATCGTCCACAATAGCGGAAGGTCCGCCATGGTGCCGGCTTACGGCCAGGACGTGGCGTGCGAAGCCGGACCAGTTACTCTCGCCCGTTCCCGTGAGATGGTAGGTGCCGAAGCGATCCTGCCTCGGCTGCGTCGCGATCAGGAGGATCGCAGCTGCAACATCCAGCGCCGACGTCGGGTTACCGTACTGGTCCGAAACGACCGACAGCCGTTCCTGCGCTGAGGCGAGCCTCAGCATCGTCTTCACGAAGTTGGTGCCAAAGGGGCTGTAGACCCAGCTTGTCCGCAAGATGATGTGACGCGCTGTAATGCTTGCAACCGCTTCTTCCCCTGCGAGCTTGGTGGCGCCGTAGACGGTGCGCGGCCCCGTTTCGTCGTCTTCCCGGCGTGGTGTGCGGTCGTCACCGGAAAAGACGTAGTCGCTCGACAGATGGATGACCGGTATATCGAGCGATGCCGCGGCTTCCGCGACACAGGCGGCCCCCGTGACATTGACGGCACGCGCCAATGCTGGCTCGTCTTCGGCGCGATCGACCGAGGTATAGGCGGCCGCAGAGATGACGATGTCGGGTCTTGCTGCAATGATGGCTTCCCGCATTGGTATCGGTCTCGTGAGATCGAATTCGGGGCGGCCGATGGCAAACAACTCAACGTCGCGTGATCCCGCCGCGACCTCCCTCAGGCTGGTGACGAGTTGGCCGGTCGTGCCCGTGGCGAGCACTCTCATCGCCCGGCCACCGCTCTGCCGAGCCGCTCGCCGCGATAGTTCCGTTCGCGGATCGGCCGCCACCACCAGCTATTGGCCAGATACCAGTCGATCGTTCGCGACAATCCCGTCTCGAAGCTTTCCAACGGTTTCCAGCCAAGTTCGCGTTCGATCTTGGAGGTATCCATGGCATAGCGTTGGTCGTGGCCCGGTCGATCGTCGACAAACGCGACAAGGTCGCGATAGCTTCGGCAGCTTCGCTGCGGCTGCTTTTGATCGAGAATATCGCAGATCGTCTGGACGACCGCGAGGTTGGAGCGCTCGGAGCCTCCACCGATATTGTAGCTCTCGCCGGTTACGCCGTTCGTCGCGACCAGATCCAGAGCGCGTGCGTGGTCGTCAACATAAAGCCAGTCGCGAATATTGGTGCCGTTGCCGTAGACCGGCAGCGGCCTTTCCTCCAGGGCATTCAGAATGATCAAAGGCACCAGCTTTTCCGGAAAGTGAAACGGGCCATAGTTATTGGAACAATTGGTAATGACGACGGGCAGGCCAAAGGTGTGATGCCAGGCGCGAACAAGGTGATCAGATGCAGCCTTTGAGGCGGAATAGGGCGAGGATGGAGCATAGGGCGTCTCCTCGCGGAAACTGTTGTCATCAAGGGAAAGATCGCCGAACACTTCGTCAGTTGAAACATGGTGGAAGCGGAACCGTTCGGCTGCCGTTGCCGGTAGGCTGCGCCAATATTTCGTTGCCGCCTGGAGCAGCCTGAACGTGCCAACGATGTTTGTCTCGATGAACGTGCCAGGTCCGTCAATCGACCGGTCCACATGTGTTTCCGCGGCAAGATGCATAATGCGGTCGATACGCTCCGCAGCAAGGACATCGGCCGCAGCTGCCTCGTCGCAAATGTCGCCCCGGACGAACCGGTAGTTCGGCAAGGCCTCGATTTGCCTGAGCGATGCCGGATTGCCGGCATAGGTGAGCTTGTCGAGGTTGATGACACGATTGCCTGGATCGGCCACAAGGTATCGGCAGAGCGCGGAGCCAATGAAACCGGCGCCGCCGGTGACGAGGATGTTCATAGCCGGGCCCCCTCCACCGGGAAGTTGAACAGTTCGGCTTGCCCCAGCGGCGGAGCCGCCGCGTCCTTGCCAGACAGCTGGAATTCGGCAACTGGCAGTGGCCAGGCGATTGCGATCTCGGGATCGTCAAAACGGATCGATCTATCGTAAGCTGGTGAATATGGGTTGGTGACCTTGTAGATCACCTCCGTGTTCGGTTCGAGCGTCAGGAAGCCGTGCGAAAAACCCTTTGGGATCAGGATTTGGTTCCACTTGCGAGCGGAAACCTCGGCCGCGACCCATTGCGCGAAGGTTGGCGAGCCACGGCGTATGTCCACTGCGACGTCGAAGATGGCGCCTCTTATCACCCTGACCAGCTTGTCCTGCGCGTAGGGTGAGAGTTGGTGGTGAAGTCCGCGCAGGACGCCTTTCGCGGCCGAGAAGGAATGATTGTCCTGAACGAAGTGCAACGCGATCCCGGCTTCGGCTAATTTGCGCTCGTTCCAAGTTTCAGAGAAGAAGCCACGTTCGTCCTCGATCCTGCCCGGCAGGATCTCCAGGACCCCGTCGAGGCCAAGCGATCTGATGACGACGAGGCTCATCCGGCATGTTCCTCTACCAGCCGGCGGAGGTAGGAGGCGTAGGCCGTCCTGCCGAGCACGCCGGCCCGTCGCAACACGTCTTCGGGGCCAAGCCAGCCCATATCGAGCGCGATTTCTTCTGGGCAGGCTATCTGGACACCCTGACGGCGTTCGACGGTTCGCACGAAAGAGGAGGCGTCATGCAGACTGTCATAGGTGCCTGTATCGAGCCACGCATAGCCTCGTCCGAGCTGGCAGACATGCAGCCGATCCTGCTCCAGATAGAAGTTGTTGACCGTGGTGATCTCGAGTTCACCTCGCGCGGAAGGTCCGACCGACGCAGCGATGTCGACCACATCCTTGTCGTAAAAATAGAGGCCCGTGACCGCCCAGTTGGATTTTGGCCGCGCCGGCTTTTCCTCGATGGTCACTGCCTTGCCCGTCCGCTGGTCGAAGGTGACGACGCCGTAGCGCTCCGGATCGTCGACGCGATAGGCAAAAACGGAGGCGCCAGTCTCTCGGGAAGCCGCCTGCCTGCAGACGTTCGGCAGACCGTTGCCGAAAAAGATGTTGTCGCCGAGTATCATTGCGACATTGCCGCTACCGATGAAATCGCGGCCAATGATGAAAGCCTCGGCAAGCCCATTGGGGTGCGGCTGTGCGGCATAGGAAAGGCTAAGCCCGAAGACGGAGCCGTCGCCAAGAAGGGCCTCGAAGCAAGGCAGGTCCCGCGGGGTGGATATAATGAGAATGTCCCGGATACCCGTCAGCATCAACACGCTCAATGGATAATAGACCATCGGCTTGTCATAGATCGGCAGAATCTGCTTCGAGACCGCGATTGTTAGCGGGTAAAGCCGCGTGCCACTTCCGCCCGCCAATATTATGCCCTTCATCCACGCCTCCCCCTGTCGCTGTCCTATCGCCGGCCTGTCGTGGGCGTTGTATGGCGCGCGAAATCACGTATGCGCTGGCGAGGTTATTCATTGACTGGCCCGCTCTAGCTCTGGCACGGTCGGACCTACACTTTCCAGATGCGCCGACGGTTCGACGGCGCGCTGCTGAACCTGCCGCACGACACTGACAACGTCGCCGGGCATCAAGTCCGTTGCTTCGGACGCTGGAAATTCGGTGGCCTTGCCGTTCACCCGTCTCGTGATGGAATAGGTGGGGGAGGGGCCTTCGGCTGTAGGACCTCCGATGGTTCTAGTCTCGAGAGCCTCGAGCAGCAGCCTTTCCGTGGTTTCTCGCTTTAGCTTCAACTGGTCCACCTTTTCCTGCTCTGATTGAAGCGCGGCTGCTACTTCCGACTTATGCCTATCATTGAGACCCTCGAGATTGCGCGTGGCCTCACTGATATTCTGGCGCGCTCTCATAATGGCGGTGACCAGATCGAGGCGATCGGCGCGGTAGCCTGCAAGTGCCCGCTCCAGCTCCGATTGACGCGACGCCACGGCCACGCCCTTTTCGACCAGGCTTTTGACGCCTCCCAGTTCCTTTTCGGCTGCTTTGATGCTTGCTTCGGCGCCTTTCATCTTTACGCCGAGCACGTCGATTTCTTGGTTGTAGAGATCGCGCAGTTCAGAGAGGGACTTCGACTGCCGCTCCAGCGCCTTCAGTCGCGCCGCAAAGATGACAGTCTCTTGCTCGCGTGCCACGGCGCCAAGTGCTCCATCAATGGCCAAAGAGTCAGAGAAGCTGATCTCTGTGGCACCCGACAGCTCGGCCTTGAGGCGCGATATCCGGGCATTGCTCCGCAAAAGGGAGTCGCGGATGGTTCGTAGTCCACCCGTCAGAGTTATTTCGGCTTCCGATGATTGTTTGTCGGCGTCGCGGAAATAGCCGCCGCTCTTCGCCAGTGACTGCAGAACCGTAAGCCCAGGGCGAAACTTGTACTCTCCCGGCGCCGCAACGTCTCCTACGACATATACCGGTGGGTATTCGAGGACCTCGACAACTGCTTCCGGCGCTTCAACGAGCCCGATCTTGGCCTGTAGGCGTCGTGAGATTTCGACAGCAAGTTGTCCTCTGTCGAGATTGTGCACAGCAAAGGTACCAATGACGGGCAGCGAAATATCACCGGCCTCAGACACGACGTACTCGCCGCCGAGGGCCCATTGCGAATATTCGCCTCTCGTGGGCATCCACTGTACAATCTTCAGGCGAATTTTGGTTTGAGGAGCAATCTCTGGGGCGCCGGCCACCGCCGGCGTCAACGCGCCGCTGACAAGGGCGAGTGCAGCCGCAAGGAAAACACTTCGAAGGGAGCTACGGTTAGCACGGTGGGATACGTTCATTATTTCTCCAACCAGCATAGTCATTCGCCGCACACCCGAAGGGAGAGGGGCGCGTCTCGATCGACAAGATCGTCCGCAATCGCAATATGCGTAGGTCCGCGATAGGTTTATGGCTACTTCAAGTGTGAAGGTTTTGAATAAATTGGAAAGTGGATCGAAGACGGTATCGCTTCATCAATATTGATGAAGCAAGGGGACGGCAGGTCCATTCGAAATCAAGCGGTATATCGATCGCTCGACTTGACCAACATAAGAACGAGCCCGGCGTCGCAAAGCCGAGCGAGTGTTCGGCCAGTCTCATTCGATCGAGGATGATAGCCGTGTTTATCTAGTTCGATCGGATGAGGTGGGGCGAACATACTCCGTCGATGCCTGCCCTTCTATGTATACCTCAATCCTTTTGCGCCGTCGTCATCACGCATGGCGAAGGCTAGAGTCGTCAGCTGTGATCCATAAAGCCGGTCCGTTGTTTGGAGCTCCGGGGAAGGGATGTGCTTGATGAGCAGGCGTGACTATGACAATGCGACGGTCGGGAGAGTCGCAGCCGCAAAAAATGAGCGGAGGCCCCGACGCGTCATTCTCATCATAAGCAAAACCGGCATAATTTCAGAGAGATTGATCAGTGCTCTCGAGCGGGAATTCTCTTGGGTGCTTGTCGAAGAGGTTGAGCAGGTTGCCGCGGCGTGCAATGTCTTTGCCCATCCTGTATCGCTCATCCTTGTCGACCCTGGGATGATCGACGAAGCCGATGAAAGATACATCGAACTGCTGCGTTTGCACCCAGACGCGCTTGCGGCGGCGATCGAGCCTAATGACGAGAACCTAACTGCATCGTTCCTCAAGCTCACCCGTTCGCCGTTGGTACACAGTGTCCTCCCGATGAATCTAAGGCTCGATACATGGTTGTCCGTCATCGGGTTGATGCTTTGCGGCGGCGACTATCTTCCGCCTGCGCTAATTCTTGACGCAAGAAGGAACGGTCATGCTCCCGGCGGCGGCGCCAAACTGCCTGGCGCACCGATCAACGGGACGGGTGTCTCGGAGCTGACGGCTCGGGAGCTGCAGATTCTCGAGATGGTTTCCCGCGGTCTGCAAAACAAGCTGATTGCCGCCGAATTCCGTTTATCCGAGCACACAGTAAAGATTCATCTGCACAACATTATAACGAAGCTCGGCGCCCACAACAGAACGGAGGCAGTCGCAAGATTTCGCAGCTTGCAAGAACGCCTTTGATCACAGGCGGTCTACGTCACGCCGGCAGGCCCTGGTGATTTACACCACCAAATGGCGCGCGTTTACATGGAGCCTTACGACACGACGCGCTCATTCGTCGTTGCTAGGGGGAAAGCAGCCCTGCAGGCGACAGGGCTCGGCGCCGCTGTTGGTCATGTCCTTTGGCCGGTCGCGTCTCAGGCCTTCGCCGCGAGCTGACATCGATCGAGGGAGCGGCTCATGACGGGGGTTTCACCGCCCCCGCGTCGAGCGCCGACAGATCGACGGTAGGAGCACTCCTGGTGGCGGGAATAATGCTTAGAACGCTGACGGGGGCCGTCTCCAGTACCGTCCTGTGGGCGCGGCGACATCATCCGCCGACACCTATGCCACTCCCGATGAGTTCGCCCGGCTCGATATCGGCTAGACCGCTCTCAAGCTCATCTGCTTTCTGGCGCGAGCGAAACAGGTTTGAGGCACGTCCGACACCTTGGCGTTCGTTGCCGTCATCCTACATAAGGTGAATGGCCCGACAAATCGGCTACCTCAAAGGTAGTGGCACTCTCTCATTTCGCTAATTGCAAAGTGCTGGCGGTATCACGTAATCCGAAGGATGACATGAGCGAACGTCCGGTGCTTATCGGCCGGCCGCAGTCTAGAAACTATTGTATACTGCTTAATTTTAAGTCGTAAACTCACGGGAACTTTCTTTAAAGAAGAGTTTTTGTTTAATACAGCTTCGGCGGGATCGTTCCCATCCTCCCTCAACTCTTAAGGAGTTGTCTGAGTAGCCATGACGAAAGGGAGTTCGGCAATGGCTTCTTTTACACCGAAATTGGAGAACGAGCTGCCATTCGCGCAGGACCAGCACCGCGTAACCAACCCGTTACAGTCAGGCAAGGAAGCGGAACAGCAGCCACTTGCAAAGAAGGACAAACGGTGTCTGCTCATCTTTGATGACAGGGCGCTAGGCCGCGAATGTCTGGCGAGGACTCTGGTCGATCACGGCCTCAGGATGGAAGTCGCTGCTTTCGGCTCGTTCGACGAATGGCAGGAGACAAAGGGCAGCTATCCCGACGTCGGAGCCGTCCTCGTCAATATCGGCGCGCGCAAAGTAGGGGATGTGACGGCAGACATTTCCAAGCTCGCCTCTCAGTTTAACCCCGCCCCCGTTGTCGTCCTCTCGGACAGCGATGACATCGCCCAGATCCTGCAGGTCCTCGAAAGCGGGGCACAGGGATATATTCCCGCATCTGTCGGCGTGGATGTGTGCATCGAAGCGATCGCCTTGGCGATGGCAGGCGGCGTCTTTGTGCCGGGAAGCAGTCTTCTGGCGGCGCGCCACCTGATCGAGGCAGAGAAGCGGGAGACTTCGCCGCTGGCGGGAATGTTCACACTCCGTCAAGCGGAGGTGGTCGAGGCGTTACGAAGAGGCAAGGCAAACAAGATCATCGGCTATGAACTCAATCTCCGCGAGAGCACGGTCAAGGTTCATGTTCGCAACATCATGAAGAAAATGAAGGCCACGAACCGGACGGAGGTCGCTTGCAAACTCAATGAGCTGTTTTCAGGCGATGCACGTGGCTCCTGAGGCCGGACTGCCGTGGCTCCTGAGGCCGGACGGCTCCGCCACTTTTTCAGCCGAGTCGGAGCGGGAAATCAGCCGAATCCAGACATTAACGAAGATCAGCGCCCTTGTCTTGGAGGGAACGATGAGTATACCGAGTTAGCTCAAACGGCTTATATCGCCAAAAGTGTAATGTAATAATCGAGTTTAATCATAATGTTTAAATAGTTTCATCTAGATCGGTTCTATGATATCCTTCATTCTTAGAATCTCCTGACAGGGACATTAATTGGCGGCCGCTTAGCGCCCTCTTTATTTCTTCTAGTTGCAGGCGACCCGTTGCGGTCGCCTCAAAAATGCATTTGTGAAACGGTGAGGTGAACCTTCGTTCAGCCGCCCCTCTCGTTTTTATTTGCGCCCGAGTAGTGGCGTGGCGGGGAGATTTCAACCATGAATTCAGTGGCTCTTTCTTACAACAATACGGCGCTTCATGCTTTGGGCGCATCCTCTCCCGATGAGGCGACCAATGGAGCCCGTGACAACACGGTAGCCGGTTCGGCGCTGCTCCTGTTGGACAATCGGACGCTCGACAGAGAATGCCTGGCCGAATGCCTCGTTTTGCACGGCCTCGGCATCGAGGTCCTAGCCTTCGGATCGGTTGGCGAATGGCGGAAGAACAAGGATCTTCATCCGCCCGTCGCGGCAATCCTCTTGAACATCGGAGGCAGAAAAGTCACCGATCCCAGCAATGCCTCAGAAATAACCGATCTCGTGACGGAGTTTGGCCCCACGCCGGTCGTGGTCCTGTCTGATTTGGACGAACTGGCACAAATCCTAAAGGCATTGGAGTGCGGCGTCAGGGGCTATATTCCATCATCGATCGGCTTCGATATCTGCGTGCAAGCAGTCAACCTGGCGCGAGCCGGTGGGACATTCGTCCCTGCGAGCAGTATCCTCTCCACTCGACAGATCACGGTGGCTGCTGGGGAGGTGCCTCGGCCGCTAGGGGGGATGTTTACTCAGAGGCAGGAAGAAGTCATCCGGGCGCTAAGGCGCGGCAAGGCAAACAAGATCATTGCCTATGAGCTCAATCTGCGTGAGAGCACCGTAAAGGTCCATATCCGCAATATCATGCAAAAGCTGAAGGCGACGAACAGGACCGAGGTGGCTTACAAGCTTGGCGATATGTTCCCCGCCGAGATTGGAGAGTTGGAGAAACCAGGACTGCCTCAACCGTGAGCTTCTTGATCATTCCAGCAAATGACGGTGAGGGGGATTGTGCAGGTGAATTTCGCTCGTTTCGAGCCGGCGCAAGCACATGAGCCGGGCTCTCGATTCCGTAATCCTACAAGTTTTCCTATGAAGACGAGCGCGTTGATAGGCGCAACTGGTTCGGGAACATGATGCGCGTTGGTGGTTGGGGCTCCGCCGCGAAGGCGCCCCACGTTGACCCTGATGCCTGTGCTGCAGGCGCCCCGGCCAGGGACGTTCGATCTGGCCCCTGTCGCCCGTGGCTTAACTTCCCAGTCGCGCTTGACATAAGCTCAGCGACGATCGTTCAAGGCGCTTCCTTCCCGACTGAATACCTTAGCTCAAGAGATCGCCTGCGCGTGCCGCCACGCGCACATAGACGTCCTCCAGGGGTGAACGTGGCGCGACGAGTTGATGCGTTGCAAGTCGCAAAAGCGCGTTCAGATGCTCCCTGCCGCCATAGCCAACGGTTTTGGCGAAGGGCTTCATCGAAGTGTGCTCACCGACGGGGTAAAGCTGCGCGTACTCCGCGCCGTTCGTGAACTCCTCATAATTGGAGCCCTCGACACGGAAAGTCTCGACCGGGACACCCTCTGCTAAGACCGCTTCATGGGTCGCGAGCACGATCTGATAGTATTCGAGCACATCCGAGTCGCCGGGCAGCGCCGGGTCAATCGACGTTCCGTTAACGAGATCACTCGGCCTGATAAAAACGCCGTCGATGTACAGTGCGTGACCGGAGGAAAGATAGAGGTCTTTGCGGGGCGTTTGCTCGTCAAGGGCGAAACGGCGGATGCGGATTGGCACCACGCTCTCGCTCCACGTGGATGACGCACGCCGGTAGACGTGGCGACCTATCCATTTGACCGGCAGCAATTCGCCGCGGACCGTCTTGACGAGATCGCCTATTCGGAGGTCTTCGATCGCCGTCTCGCCCTTGGACGTGAGGATTGCCGTGCCGCGTAGCAGGCACAGTGGGCCGCCTTTGCCAATGCCGTCGCGACCACGGCCAAGGCCTAGATCAATACCCCGCTTTCCGGCCTCCTTGGCGGCCGCTGATGACGTCACGGTAGCGGAGAACGCGGCGAAGGCGGCTAGTCTGGCTCCCGCCGCGGCCGCCAAGCCGATGAAATGTCTTCGCGCCGTATTCGTGGGTGAGCTTCCTTGACCGTCGGGCATATCTCCATGCTCCTAATTCGAGGCGTCCCTTCCCTGATGCTATTCTATGCTCCCGGCGCTCTTGGCGAGAATACGCCAATTCGGCAACCGCAGAGCCAAAAAGGAGGATGGATGGTACTTTTGGAGGAGCCAAGGTTTACGGTCGCCGGTCACTGCAGTAAAAAGTCCTATCGCGGCCTTTTCTGCTGTCTCGAGGTTTCGTCCATGCGAGCCGAGTCCGTGTCAATGCAGAGATCCGGTACTTTTATCCACATGACAGCAATGTCCAGTGGTGACGTTTTTCCGACATCGGCCGTCAAGAGCGATGGCGTTTGAGCACGATGCGCGACCGCTGTGGCCGTTCATGGTGGCTCCACTCTGATGGCGAAATCAAAGTGCGTTAGAAGTGCCGTCCGAGCGAGCAATCCTCTCTTTGCACCAGTGCGGGCTTTTTGAGCGGGAGATGGTGCACCCGAACACATGCGGTTTTTCGAGCGCTATTTCATGGTGGTCGGTGCTACGGAGCGCAACTCACAATCAAGGGCAAGCGACGCCCTCGTACATCAATGCATCGCCTTCGGCATGTATCCGGTCTCTGTACGCGCAGGGTACGGCTCCTGTGGCTCTCGCTCGAGAGAAGGCGGAAGCGATTGGGCAGCTTGTTCGGGGCGAGGATCCGCGCGCCGGTCGCGTTTCAATCACGCCGAAGACGTTCAAGGATTGCATGGATGGTCTTCTGAACTGCCTGCTTCCGCACTGGCGGGAAAGGCCCAAGACAGCCGACAGGCTGCGCTCGCCCATACGGTCAGTGATCGACGACGCAATCGCTCACGAATGGGACACGGCTGGCAATCCGGCTTGCTGGAAGGGCCGCTTGGAGAAAGTGATCCTACGCCGTCAGAAACTTCAGCGCGGGCATCACGCTGCGCTCGCGTATCCGTATGAAAGATATAGAAGGCCGCTCGATGGCCGCCTTCTATTGGGAACCGCGGACGTTCCACCTCGCGATGATCGCCGGGACTGCTCCGACTTTAATACCGCCACCTCGGTTCGCGCTTGACGTTGTGAAGCAACTCGGAAGCCGTGGCGAAATCGCCGAAGAGGCTGGTCAAACGCTTCTCCTCCTCTTGGGGCAGGCGTTGTCGTCGGCAAAAAACGTGTATATTCCATACCTTAGAAGAAATTTTCTTGGAAAATTTGTCGGCTTCAACTCGTTCTACCATCTTGCTCCTCCCAAAGCGAAGGAGGGTAGACTATGATACTAAAGTCTAATTAAGCAAGAAATAAACTAAGTAATACTTATTGCCTGGCGCCCTCCTCCTCTCGCGACGGCGATCCTGCGGCCGGCACTTAGCAATGGTTGAGCTGGCCGCTTTTTTCCGATTCAACATGAGTGAGGGACCGCAAAAAAAAATGTGATGCCGCTCAGAGAGATACGCCGCCGGCTATCGAGGCTCGGGCCGCCGGAAGGTCGTTGTTTGCTTGCAGAGGGCACGTGTCGCGCGTCCACCCTTGAAGGTCGCGTCGCCATACCGCACGCTTTCGTCCACCGGGACTGATCCCGCGTCGACCGGAGCGGGCCCTCAGCGGCAACCTCGATGCTGCGCTCGGGGGCCACACCCGAAGCTTTTGGCACGGCGCTGCGTCACCGTTCGCTCGATATGCCACACAAGGACGCCAAGGTCGATGTAGCGATGCTTGCTGGACCAGATTGCTCAGCACAGGCCGGGAGAGCTGCCATGCGGCGCCAGCTCTTCGCCGATCATGCGGCGCGGCACCCTGGCGCCATGCCCGTCAGAACCTCTACCCGCCCGTAAGTTCACTCCTGGCTACGTCGCCAATTACGAAACTAGCGACGTAAATTCTCACCACGGGCAGGCTGCTTCACCGGAAGTTACCCTGGCCGGCATCGCCATCCGTGCCGTTGATGATCCTGCGTGCGCTTACATAGTTAGCCTTGTCGCCGTCGATGTAGTAGGCGATTTTCTTGCCGGTAAACCATCCCTTTGGCGGCCAAGACAATTGCAGGATAGGGTCGGCTAGCGCAGGAGCTTTTTGAACAGGCTCTCCATCGGACTGTCCACCTCTTCACCGGGCATCTCAGTTCCGGCTCCCGGTTGCTCGGCGGTTGCAGGCTCCTCGTTCGCCGGCATTTCCACAGCCGCCTTGTCGGGATTGGGCGCTGGATCTCCCCCAATTATCTCCTCGATCGAGAGTTGCTGTTCTCCTTGTTGGGACGCCTTGTCTTTTAGTGCCTTGTCCAAGGTGCCGCCGAGCAGATCCTTGACCGAGGCGCCCGCACCGCCTCCGTTAAGGAGGTCGCCGATCGGCAACTTGTCGATCGGCAGTCCGAAATCCTTGAGCTTTGCCAATGCGGCATCGGGGTTCTTCAGCAAGTCCGAAAGGTCCGGATAGATGCGGGGTGCGGCGAAGCTGCCTTCGACCACGACGGGGACGCCGATGCCATCGGTGGAGATCTCGGCGCCCTGGCCCTGGAGAGAAGCGACGAGCCGGGGCTCGAGCCGGAAGTTCAAAGTGCTCTGCGCGAGGTCTGCCGCGCCGTTCCCGATCATGCGGATCAGTGGACCGACAAGTTTAAGGTCTTCGGTGCGCGCGACGCCGCCCTCAATGGCAAAGGATGCCGCAAGCTCGGTGAATGTCGTCGCTTTGCTGCCGTCCTGCTTGAAGCCTGACGACATCAGGCTCACGAGATTATTGTAGACATCGGCGATGTCGATGCCGCGAATGGCACCATCGGAAAAGGCCACGTCCGCGGTGCCCTGCAGTGACTTCGCAAGCGTCCTGCTCGTGGCGCCCGCACCCGTTACGTCGAACCGGGCTTTCAATGCACCCTCGAGATATTTGAAGCCCGCCATGTCCGTCAAAAGCGGTGCGGCCGACGCTCCGGAGATGGAGGCCTGAAGGTCGATCGAGGGCTCGGCCTGGGAGCCGTCGGCCTTAAGGCTCGCGACGACATGGCCGCCATAGAAGGGGCTTTCGGGCAGCGTCAGGCTTGCGACGCCATCGGAGACGACGAGACTGGTGGCAACCGGTCCGGCAAAGACCTTGCCGTAGCCGAGTTTTTTGGCATTGAGCTGGACGGTTGCATCGATCGACCGAAGCGAAGAGAGATCCAGCGGAACGTCGGCGGGTTCCGCCCCCTTCGACGCCTTTGCCTGCGGAGCCGGGGATTGCGCCCCGGCAAGCCGCGCAAGGTCCAGTTCGTCGAAGTTCAGCGCGGTCTTGATCTTCAGCGGTGTCGTGAATTCGACGGAGCCGCTGCCCGCACCTTCGACGCCGTTGACGGATATGCTCGCCTTTTGAAAGGAAACACCCGTCGCGCCCGCATCGACATGCCCGTTGAACGCCAGCGGACCGATGCTCTCAGCACCGCTCTGCCCGAGGGCGGCAAGGAAAGCAGAAAGGTCGGCGGTGGAAAAACCGAGTTTTCCCGCATAGGTCCCCGACAGAGCAGCTTTGCCGTCGAGCGACAGGTTTGTGTCGGACATCTTCACCTGAAGCTTGAAGGGCATTCCCTCAGTGGAGAGATTGCCGGTGAGAATCGTATCGGCGGCGGGGATTTGCAGATCGACATCGACCGGTTTGTTGCGCCAGTCCAGGCGGCCGGCCACGCGCACCGGCTTCGCGAGGCTTTCAATCCGGGCCGTGATCTTCTTCGCCTTCACCTCGCGCATCGTCTCATCGGCAATGCCCGGCAGGGTATAGGCCGCATCGCGCAGGCCGATCGTTCCCGTGAGATCGGCCGTCTTTCTGACGGCTTCCGCATCTAGGCCGCGAAAGGCGAAGCCGGCGTCGATCGTCAATGCTCCCGAAAGCGGGACGGTTTGGCCGGCGAGGGCTGAGAGCTTCGCGATGTTGAGCCCGGTGCTTGCGAGGCGGCCCCGGAAGACCGGGTCTTCGGCCGTGACGTCGGTCGCGACGCTCGCGGCAACGCTGCCAGCGTCGATCCCCAGATGCCCGAGCTTAGCCGTCAGTTTTCCGTCCTTGAGTGCGGCCGAAAAGGAAACGTCCGACGCTGAAATTTCGCTAAGGGTCAAAGCGGCCGCGTTGATGCTCATATCGGCGTCGAAGCCGGCCAGAAACTGCAAATTCGCCGGCTTGGCCGTGTCCGCGGCCGGCGCTCCCGACTGCGACGTTTGCGGCGTGGCATCCATGAACGGCGTCAGGTCGAGCCGGTCGGCTTCGAGGTCTACAAGAAAGCGCGCGCGCTCCCCGGGGACGAAGAGCGCGTTCAGGCCGAAGACCTGTTCGCCGGCTTCCACTTCGCCGCCTCTTATCTGATAGCTGCCATTGGCGTTCAGGGTGAGCTGTCCGCTTGCCTCAAAGTTGGTCAGGCCCGGCGCGGGAGCCGGATCCGCTTCCGCGGTAACGGTGACATCGGCGGGCTGGCGCTCGAGCAGCGACCGCAGGGTTGAGATGGTAAAGCTCGTCTCGTAGTTCCGTTCGCCCATGCGGGCGGATGCAGAAAGCGAGAACTCGTCGTCGATGTCGGGTGCCGAAAGCGTAAGCGCTATATCGGACACGACCTCATCGCGGTTCGTCGCGCTTCGCAGGATAAAGGTGCCGGACGCGATCGAGACCGACTCGATTGCGCTTCGTTCAAGAAAGGCGACGAGTGCGGGAAGCGGATCGCCAGAACCGGTCTCATGCCCGCTGCCTGCAGTGGTTAGCGCCGCTTCGTCCGCCGCCTTTTCTTCGAGGACGATGACGGGACGGTCGAGCGCGATCTGCTTGATGTGCAGGCGGTCCGACCAGAGGGAGGAAAGCGCCACCGAACCGGAGACCTCCGCAAACTCGGCGGTTATCCCTTCCGCTTCGGCCGAGAGCGTCACGTCTTCCGCGACGACCGCAAGATAGGGAAATGCCGAAAGGTTCACAGGGCCGTTGAACGCGATCGAACTGCCGGTCGCAGCCGACAATTGCCGGCCCAGTTCGCTCCGCACCCAATCGCTGGAAATCAGGCTTGGCAGAATGGCAATTGCAGCGATGGCGAGCGCGGCAACGCCCAGAAGACTAAGAATGAAGCGCCGCATCGCTTTCTCCTGGTTGTAAAAGCTATTGATTCGCTATCGTTTTCCAGAAAACGCGATTTCGCAAATGTCTTTCGCGAAGTGGGCGTCAGATATTTTCCGGCGTATAGATGTCGAAAGGTAGGAAGGTCTGGCCGGGCACGCTCGAAGCACCCCGGTCGATCGCGCCGATCATAAGGTCTATCGTTTCCCGGGCCAAAGCCGGAACGGGCGTCGAGATCGCCATCAGAACCGTTTCGTCGGTAAGGCCCGCGCGCGATTCCGGCGTCAGCTCGTTGACGACGGCGAGCAGCTTGCCCCCGAGCTTTTCCTCGCGGATCGCCGAGATGGCCCCCTCCATGCCGCCGCCGCAGACGTAAAAGCCTAAGAGATCCGGATGGCGCTGAAGGAGATCGAGCGTCGCCTCGTGGGTGATGTCGGGCGTGTCGAGATTCACCATCGTGTCGAGGACCTCGAAATCGGGTGCGTTTTCGCGAAAATAGGACCGAAACCCGATCTCGCGCAATTCGTGCCCATGGAAACGGTGGCTCCCGACGAAGGCCGCGACCTTTCCGGGCCGCTTGGCTGCCTTGACGATCATCCAGGCAGCCGTCCTGCCGACTTTCTGATTGTTCAAACCGATATAGCCTTCGCGTACGCCCGCCGCGAAATCGGACAGCAGGGCGAAGACGGGGACGCCGCGTTCCTTGAGCTCCTCGATTGCCGCAGTCACGGCCGGGTAGTCGGGCGACACCAGCGCGATCGCCTGATTGCGCGCCGCCATCATCTTCAGCTTTTCGACGATGGCGCTGGGCGTGGAGCTTGCGACGAAATCCACCTGCGCGTTGGCGCGGACATGCGTCACCGAAAGCGCCGCGTTTTCGATCTCCTTTGCCAAGGCCTTGTAGAACGACTGCTCGGGCTTTTGCAGGAGAAAGCCGAGCGAGTATTGCGGCAGGTCCTCGAAGACCCTTTGCCGCAGCAGGCCGACGGCATGATAGCCGATGGTTTTCGCCGCATCATAGACGCGGCGTGCCGTTTCCTCGCGCACCGGATGACGGCCGTTCAGCACCCGGTCGACCGTTGCGACGCTCACGCCGGAGGCGCGGGCGAGATCCGCGATCGTCGGCCTCTTCGTCATGTTCCCTCCCTGAAACTATTCCCTCATCCGTGAGCCTGTCGTTCTGATAGGAATTGAGAGAATATATCATGACTGCATTGAGAAGCATCCAAAGTCAACCTATCCTCACTTCATTGGATGGAGGCGCCGATCGGGAGAGGCGCCGGTTCAAAAGGCTGCAGCCACATTAGCGCATATGAGAGGCGCCCGCTGCAGGGGAGGCAGGGATGACGACAGTTGCGACGAAGCGCGATTACAGCCTGCTCGGCCGCGATGCCGAGGCGGCGGTTGCAAGCGGCCTTGCCGCAGCCGAATGGTATCACACCGACATTCCGCGCAAGCAGATGAAGGAGCTGATGAAGCGGGAGGACGGCCCCGCCATCCGTGACACCGCGATCTGGCTCGGCAGCATGGTTCTTCTCGGCGGCCTCGGCATCTATTTCTGGGGAAGCTGGTGGGCGGCGCCTTTTTTCCTAGCCTATGGCGTCCTTTACGGATCCGCTTCCGATAGCCGCTGGCATGAATGCGGCCATGGCACCGCTTTCAAGACGATGTGGATGAACGACGCCGTCTACCAGATCGCCTGCTTCATGATCATGCGCAATCCGGTCACCTGGCGCTGGAGCCATACCCGCCATCATACCGATACCGTCATCGTCGGGCGCGACCCGGAAATCGCCGTCATGCGGCCGCCGGACCTCCTCCGTTTAGTCCTCAACTTCTTCGGCATCATCGACGTCTGGCATGCCATGATCGATATGGTCAGAAACGCCTTCGGCGTGACCAGCGCCGCGGAGAAGACCTTCATTCCGGAAATGGAGCAGCCGAAGGCGATCCGCGTCGCCCGGATCTGGCTTGCCATCTATCTGGCGACGATCGGCCTTTCGCTCTATCTCGGCTCGATCCTGCCCTTGATGCTCATCGGTCTGCCGCGGCTTTACGGCGCTTGGCATCACGTGCTGACGGGGCTTCTGCAGCATGGCGGCCTTGCCGACAACGTGACCGACCACCGGCTGAACAGCCGCACGGTCTACATGAATCCGGTCAGCCGCTTCGTCTACTGGAACATGAACTACCATGTGGAGCACCACATGTTCCCGATGGTGCCCTATCACGCGCTGCCGAGGCTGCACGCCATGATCAAGCACGACCTGCCGGCGGCCAATCCTTCGATCCTGCACGGCTACCGTGAAATGATCCCGGCATTCCTGCGGCAGCTGAGGAACGATGATTATTTTCTGAAGCGCGAACTGCCGCCGACGGCAAAGCCCTATCGCGAAGAGTTCCACAACGACCGGCTCGTTCCTGCCGCGGAGTGAGGCGGCGCGGGCGATCGCAGCAAACCATCGAATGGAGGAAAGAAATGAGCTCGAACTGGGTGGAGGTCTGTGCGGCCGAAGAGATCGACGAGGAAGATGTCGTCCGTTTCGATCACGAGGGGCGCACCTTTGCCGTTTATCGCAGCCCGGACGACGAATATTTCGCGACCGACGGTCTCTGCACGCACGAGCAGATCCACCTCGCCGACGGCCTGGTGATGGGCGACATCATCGAATGTCCGAAGCATAACGGCCGCTTCAACTATAAGACCGGCCAGGCCAGGGGCGCCCCCGTCTGCGTCAACCTCAGGACCTATCCGGTCAAGGTGGAGGCGGGGAGCGTGTTCATCGGGCTTTCTTAAGGGTTGAGATTTTGGACGCTCCCGGCGGGTGAGAGGGCATGAATCCGGAACGCGTCGGACGAAATGCTTTCGCAGGGAGAGGGGCCTTCAAGGCAGAAAAGGGAGGAGAGCATGACGCATATCGTTATTATCGGCGCCGGCGAATGCGGTGCGCGGGCAGCCTTTGCCCTCCGGGAAAAGGGCTTCGGCGGCGAAATCATGCTAATCGGCGCCGAACCGCACCTTCCCTATGAGCGGCCGCCGCTTTCCAAGGACGGCCTCGCGGAGGCCTCCCTGCCGAAATTCATCGCGGGCGCCGCGCGCTACGAAGAAGCGCGGATTGCGGTGCTGACCGGCGTCACGGCGGAGAGCATCGACCGCGTGCACAAAGCCGTCACGCTCTCGGACGGACGATCCCTCGATTATGACCGTCTGCTTCTTGCCACCGGCGCCCGGCCCCGCGCTTTTCCGCGCGTGCCGGAAAATGCCGGGCGCATCCGGACGCTGAGGACGCATGCCGATGCGCTTGCGATCCGCGGCGCCCTTACACCCGGTGCAAGGCTCGCCGTCATCGGCGGCGGCTTCATCGGCCTGGAGCTTGCCGCGACTGCGCGCAAGCTCGGCGCCGAAGTCGTGCTTGTCGAAGGCCTGCCGCGCGTTCTCTCACGCGGCGTGCCGGAGGAGATTGCCGTTTTGGTCGCCGAGCGGCACAGGCGGGAAGGCGTGGAGATCATCTGTGGCGCGCAAATCGCGGCGATCGACGAAGCCGGAGACGGCGCACGCCTGCTGCTTGCCGACGGAGTCGACATCGAGGCCGACCTGATCGTCGTCGGCATCGGCGCGGTGCCCAACACCGAACTTGCGGAGGCGGCCGGACTTGCGATCGAAAACGGCATTGCCGTCGACGAGAGGCTCTGCACGTCGGACCCCGACATCTATGCCGCCGGCGACTGCTGCTCCTTCCCTCTGCCCCATTATGGCGGCCGGCGGGTGCGGCTCGAAGCCTGGCGCAATGCCCAGGACCAGGGCGCGCTTGCCGCCGCCAATCTGATGGGTGCGGGAGAAACCATGGTCAGCGTGCCGTGGTTCTGGTCGGATCAGTACGAGTTCACCCTGCAGATCGCGGGGCTTGCCGACGGTGCAGAAACGACCGTGCGGCGCGACATGGAGGAGGGAGCCTTCATCCTCTTTCATCTGGATGGCGAGGGACGGCTGATCGCCGCAAGCGGCATCGGCCCCGGCAATGCAGTCGCCCGCGATATCCGCCTTGCCGAAATGCTGATCGCCGCCGGGGCAAAGCCGGAGCCGCTGGCGCTTGCCTCGCCCGAAACCCGGCTCAAGAAGCTGCTGGCGGCCTGAGTGCCTTTTCTTTGAAACGACGCACGTTCCGAGGCGAAAGTGCTGCTCGCTCTCGCCGGAGCGCTCTACTGGAGAGACCGATGAGACACCGCCGCCCGACCGTTGCCGATCTCCTGTCGATGAAAGGAAAGCGCCAGCTTACCATGCTCCGGGTCATGACGCTGGAAGAGGCGGAGGCTGCGGAGAAGGCACGCATCGACCTCGTCTCCGTCCCGCCGGCGCTGCTCGGCCCGGAGTTTCGCGAGGCGGCCCCTTCCGTCTTCGCCTTTCCCGGCCTCGAATATGGAGACCATGTCACCGCGGAGGATTATATCCGTGCCGCCTTTCAGGCGCTGAAGGCAGGCGGCGACGCTGTCTACTGCGCCGCAAGCCTTTCTACCGTGCGGCGCATGCGCGAGGAAGGCATTCCCGTCTGCGGCCATGTTGGGCTGATCCCTTCCAAGGCCACCTGGACCGGCGGTTTTCGCGCCGTCGGAAAGACGGCCGCAAGCGCGCTCGAGATCTGGCGCCAGACGAAGGCGCTGGAAGAGGCGGGCGCCTTTGCCGCCGAGATCGAGGTGGTGCCCGGCGAAGTCGCCGCCGCGATCAGCGCGCGCAGCTCGATGCTGATGCTGTCGATGGGGGCGGGGACGGGCTGCGACGCTCAATATCTCTTTGCCGAGGACGTGCTCGGCGCCAATCGCGGCCATTATCCGCGCCACGCTAAGACCTATCGCAACTTCGCCGCCGAATATGACCGGCTGCAGCAGGAGCGCATCGCCGCCTTCTCCGAATTCGTTTTCGACGTCCGTTCCGGCGCCTATCCGGAAAAAGGCCATCTTGTCGGTATTGAGGAGAAGGAGCTTAGCACTTTCCTGAGCGAAGTCGAAGGCGGGCGCTGAGCGAGACGAGCTCACCTCCCAGTGGGGCCGCCGCCTGGCCGCCTCGACCGAAAAGGATCGAGGCGGTCTTTTTTGTGCCGCTCGGCTGCGCCAGGGATTTGCCAGAAAGTGTGGTTTGTGGAATATGGCGGCGAGATGCGGGCGCCGCCCTCACCTCAACCTCTGCCCGCAGGCGCATGCCGCCAGTCCCTTTTCCCCGCCTGCGGGGAGCAGGTGCCGGCAGGCGGATGAGGGGGCAGCGAGCGCTCCATCAACGGCAATTCACTTAGGATCGGACGTGAATCTCATCCAGCAGCATCTGCGAGTGACGGCGGCGCTCATCGTGCGGGAAATGTCGACGCGCTTCGGTTCGAAGCCGGGGGGCTATCTCTGGGCGATCTTCGACCCGGTGGCCCATGTCGCGCTGATGACGCTCATCTTCCAGGCGATCGCCCGGATGCCGGCGCTGGGCCTGAGCTTTCCGCTGTTCTTCGCAAGCGGCTATCTGCCCTTCGCCTTCTATCAGCGCATGTCCGGCTTCATGGCCGGCACGGTGAAGGCCAACAAGGCACTCTTCTCATACCCAATCGTCACCCCTTTCGATGCGATCGTCTCGCGCTTCATCCTTCAGCTGATGACCGATACGCTGGTGACGATCCTCATCCTGATGATGATCCTCGAACTCGGCGGTGTCACCCAGCCGATGAACATCGCCGGCATGATCGAAGCCGCGGGTGCTGCCGCCCTGCTGGGTCTCGGCATCGGCACGATCAACATCGTGATGTTTGCCCGCTTCCCGCTTTACGAACAGATCTTCAGCATCATCAACCGGCCGCTCTTTATGATCTCCGGGGTCTTCTTCCTGCCGGAATCGCTGCCGAGCCCCTTCCGCGATTTTCTGCTGCACAACCCGCTCGTGCACGTCATCATGTGGTTTAGGGCGAGCATCTACCCGGAGTACCGGGCCGACTTGCTGGACAAGGGCTATATGATCGAATTCGCGCTTGTCTGCTTTGTGGCAGGGCTGGTTCTGTTGACGGCCTCGACACGGGAGATACGAGAGGATAGGCTTTGAGTGACGCGCGGCAGTAATTAGATGGTCCTGGACGCGAACAAGCGGCTTTTCGCTTCGAAAAGAGGACAGCCCCACACATGTGGACGCGCCAGATCGGATTCAGCATGTCGGCATGTCGAGTACCTCAAAGTGGGAGCCTATGTGTCAGTCGATCACCGGGCCTCCTGTCGATGAAGCCATCGGCACGCTGATTGCTGAGCAGATGACGCCGGCGGTCGTCGAACTCGCTCTCGAAGTCAGCAGGGGGATCCAAGCCGGGCATGAAGAAGCAGACCGGCTGCGCTATCGCCGATCGAACGCACACAAACGCAAGCCGATCTCGCTCAGTGGCGCTTCATGCTTGTCAATCCTAGCACCGCCTCAGTCGATGGTTGTCGAAAAGCCGGGCAATGCGCCCATCGGTGTCTCCGGCTCCGCATAATTACCCTCGCCGCATAGTTGCGCATCTGCGTGGCTCCGCAGGCGAGATACACTCGAACACCGATTCCTGGGTCCAATCATGCTGCTTCAACCTTTGTCTTTGGCGAGAGCTCATCGAGGAAATCGCTACCGAGAGACACGCCGACGTCAAAAGTTTCGAGGGACCTGTTCTAGTCTTAGTCTAAAGCTGATTGCTAACGGTCGATGAAACGGAAAGCTCGATCGAGCGCCCTCGCTGATGCGACACACCAGCGTCTCAGAGCAAACTCGTACGGCTTTGTCGTGCGACGCGGCTTGGGCCTGCGAGAAATGACCTGCGGTAGCGCATTCATGTCTAGGGGCGCCAAAAAATCTGCGGCGCGGGCGACCGGTTTCAAAGGGAGCGGTCCTGCGAGATCTCCCAAATGCCGTTCGAAGCCCACTCGCTGAAAGAAGCGAGAGGCATCAAATGGCGATTTGGACTCCTCGCCAATAGCGATGCTGAACGATGGGATCTGCAAGATGCTTGCCTCAAGCAGAGCCGTGGAAGAAACGCTAACTGCGAACTCTATGTCGTCGGCAATGGTCATCCAGTTACCATTGAACACTTCGACCGTTCGGCCTTCCCTCTCTAGCAATATATGGGCGAGCCTCATGTTGTCGAGTGCTTGGTGATTTGAAGTTTCACCGGAGCTGTTGCGCGCGACTATCAAAAGCTTCCTGTCCGGATGCAAGTCGGCCAGAATTGCAAGTTGTCTCGCCAGCTCATATCGGCCGTGGCTCGATGCCGGAACTTCGTTCTGTTCAAAGAAGGCGATATATTTTCTGATGCGGATGTGGCTGCGTGGCGGCACTTCTTTTAGTCGAGGGGAGCCTAGCAACACGCAGTTTGCGGTCGACAGTGGCAATAGGGAAAGCCAGTTCCTGGCGAGTCGGTATAAATGTGGATCTGTGAACAAAAGCTGGTCAACAAAGGACCTCCAAAATAGGCCAGTAAACCTCATGTAATATTGAAGTCCAGGAAATCCCGTTGCGATCGTCATCAACGCAATTGAGCTCGGAAACTCATGGAGAGTATTGCAAATATGAAAGACCTTTCTCCCCGGTAGACCAAGGAAGAGGAAGTCTGCACCGCTCTCAGCTATCCACCTGGGTAGCTCCGCTTCTGCGACTATGCTTATGCTGCACTCCGGAAAAGAGACCCCCCATTTTTCACGCTGAGCTTTTGACAGGCCGGGTTCTCGAAGATCCTCCACGACTTCAATGACGTTGATTTCGCATGAGATCCGAGTCAAATGCTTATAAAGTACGTCGCAATACCCAACATAGGAATCTGCCGAATATATGAGTAGCGCTTTTGATGGCATCAGGGGATGGCGTTGAAAATCGTCCCGGCGCTTCTTTGAATCAGACAAACTGGACCCCGTTGAAGTCCTCGAGGATCGATCCGTGCTCTGCAACAATCTTAGCGGTGCGTGCGTCTTTCGCAATTAGCGGCAAGAGCTGTCGATAGATCGAGTATGCCTCGACATCCGGCCGGAGATCACTTGCGTATACGAGTGCTGTACTTGCGATACCGATCACTTTTCGACAGGCGGTGAGCGCAGGAATAAACTCTGCTGGTATGTCTGTATGAGGTAGCAGCTTTATCTCAAACTCGGGATAACGCTCGCGGATCACCTCGAGCTTTTCGAGGCTGAAATCAGATTTTGGGTGAGCTTTAATATACAATGTATCCGTTTGAGGGAAATTGTCCTGAATGCACTTCGCTATGACACCTATAATCACCTCTTTGTCTATGTGGTAGGCTTGATCTACATATAAAAGGGACTGAGCGGTCATTCCGCAGTCGGCCAATTTGCTTGCGTAATGATGCTGGGTTGTTCGGAAGGTGCGTTTTATATAGCTAAAGTAATTCCTTTCACTCGCACCGAAACTGTTGGCCAGTCGGTCCGGAAAAGTACCAAACACACCGTTGAAGCCGGATATCGGCTCGTGGAACCGTCTGAAGCGATAGCTACGGCTGAATATACCTTTGAAACAGGACGCCGTAAGTTCATTGTCGAAGGGTACGACAATGCACCTAACGGCAAAAGAAAGTTCTTTTTGAATAAAACGCACCAGCGTTTTGAGACCTGTCTTTGGATTTGAAGCTAATTCATATGGTATTTTCAAAAGTATCTTTCCAAGAAAAGAATCGGCAATAATGTCCTTGTTGATTATATCAATCAAAGACCGAGGCGGTGCGTATGCATGAGCCTTCTTGTAAGAAGACAATCCTTCTTCGATGAAGAAAACCTGCATCTCCGCCCTTTTGGCAAGATCGTAGACAAGGCCGTAGTGGGTATTGTAATTAAATAGAAAAAGACGCCGCGGCGTGTTCTTCGTGAGAACAGACCGATATGCTCTCAGTATTCGGCCCTGCTTTCGAAGTGAGAAATAGGCGGCTCCCACTGGCAGCTTCAGGAGGCCATGGGGGACATGTTTTTCCGTCAGAAGGTTAGAGATGCTACTCCGCTCTTTAAGGTTAGCGTCTGTATAAAGGGTCAGAACGAACGGCCGCAACAGCAGAGTTTCTCCGAACTCCTCGATAAATGCTAACGCATTCTGCGCTTGCCGACCATTAGAGATAATGATCAGGTCTGTCCCTGCCGGCAGAGCCGATGTAGCTCCGCCAACTACATCACCGCTAGTCATTGAATTGCTTCTGAAGCGGTGCTGACCAAAACGTGTGATCATTCAAAACTTGGACAAAACGAGAGGCGGCGTTGCCGTTACCGAAGCTTTGGTCGCTTGAGAACTTTCTGCCCCACGTCGTGTTTAGGAACTCTCGAATAGTGTCGACGTCGAATGCCGATGCGTCCGTGATTGTCGCAGCGCTGGATCGATTGTTTTGCCGTGTCCCTATATTAAGACTGGGCACTCCCAAGAACGGTGCTTCTCGCACCCCGGCACTACTGTTTCCGATGATGGCTTTCGCATTTTTCATAAGTTCGGAAAAGTAAGAGAAACGCATGCTCGGCAAATGCCTGAAACGATGCGGATCGAGCTCCGAGATCTCAGCGAAAATGTCATCGCTGCCAGGATCATTGTTCGGCGAGATGATCACGAAGTTTTTGCCGCTCTCAGCCAGTGTCGTAAAAAGGCTTCGCGCCTGCGCCCCTATCGTGTCCGTTTCCGACGTTACCGGATGGAAGGTGACGATCCCATATTCCGAAAATGGTATTGCATAGCGGTCCCGAACCTTGCTGAGGGTCACACCAGAATCGCCGCGATGGAGATCCAACTCGGGTGATCCAATATTGTAAACGAACTGTGGATCCTCGCCGAGAGCCAAGACGCGAGCTCTGGCAATTTCCGAGCTGACAAAGTGATAGGTGCAGAGCTTTGAATTACAGTGGCGATAGATCTCGTCGATCGTCCCGGATACTTCACCGCCTTCGATATGGGCGCAGCGGATATAGTTGGTCGCGCAGACGAGCGAAACCGCCAGCGCTTCGATCCGATCGCCATGAACGACGACCAGATCGGGCTTGTGTTCATACACCCAATCGGAAACTCCGAGGATCGTTTTCGAAAGGATGAGGTCTTGGGGATCGCCGAGGCGCTGGTTGATGAACTCGTGTACTTCAATGCCTTCGAGGCGGTGGACCTCGTGTTTCGTCGCACCGTATTTCTCCAGCATGTGCATACCGGTCACGAAAAAATTAATCGCGTAGCCGGCTTTATTTGCCGCCACAGCTAAGAGTCGGACTCGAAAAGGTTTCAACGATATCCATATCTTGCAAGGCGTCTGGTGAGCATGCGGATGTGAGCGATGGTGATCCACGCTTCTGCTGAAGCGACGGATTTTTCGAAGTCCTTGGCCAGTCTGCGGCATCGACCCAGCCAGGCGAAGGTCCGCTCGACGACCCAGCGGCGCGGCAGGATTTCAAAACCCTTGGCCTTGTCGGAACGTTTGATGATTTCGAGTGTCCATTTCCCGATTTTCTGCAGCCGCTTTTTGAGCTTGTCGCCCGCATAGCCGCCATCAGCGAAGACATGAAGCAACCACGGCCACCGGTTTTTGATGGATTTCAGGAGATCGGGAGCGCCGTCGCGATCCTGAATATCGGCGCTGTGCACCATGAGGCCGACCATCAGCCCGAGCGTGTCGACAATGATGTGGCGCTTGCGGCCCTTAATCTTCTTGCCTGCATCAAAGCCACGGATACCGCCGCTTTCCGTCGTTTTAACGCTTTGGCTGTCGATCGCGCCCGCTGTCGGCGAGGCTTCTTTCCCCTCCAATTCCCGCGCCTCCATGACGAGGTGATGGTTGATCCGTGGCCAAAGACCCATTGCCCGCCATTCATAGAAATATCGCTGCACCGTCGAACAGGGCGGAAAGTCCTTCGGCAGCATCCGCCACTGGCAGCCTGTCGAAGCGATATAGAGAAGGGCGTTTAAAACATCGCGCAAATCAGTCTTGCGCGGACGACCCAGACGCCGTGGCGCAGGCATGAACGGTGCAACAAAATCCCATTCGCGATCCGTGACATCGCTTGCATATCCGCTCGTCCGCCGGACATAATTGCGCCGGGTGGTTTCAGTCCAGGCCATCGTGATCTCCATCGAATCTTTGCAAATCCGACGGAATCACAACTGGCTGAAATCACTCAATTCTTTTTGAGGCAGCCTCTAAGGGCTCAATCTTACCGAAGTCTGCACGCGTTCCGGTAAGAAACAATAGTTTTTTAGTCATAGTAGAGCCTCAGGATGTGTCTCGAAGTCACTCCAGCGGAGCTGTTCATTTCGCTTGCGGGCTACAGTGATAGTTTTTCCAATCAGTTCATCAAGCTGATAGCCGGGAATGTCGCCATTGCCTGGCCGTCGTGCCCAGATGTCGTACTCGGAGATTACGTCTCCTGGCTGAAGGTCTCGGTCAGCCACAACTGAGCTCCGCGCGAACCGGTAGACTGCCTCCTCCGGCTCCGTCCGCCGCTTCTCATTATTCAGAGCTATGAAGATTTCTCGGGATCTGTCGATCAGGAAGCGCAGCTCCGCGGGATCCATTGAGCAGGAAATGTCAGGTCCCTTGCGATACCGTGTGTCGCTGAAGTGACGCTCAAGGATGCAAGCCCCAAGGGCCACAGATGCGAGAGCCATGTCCGGCCCGATGCTGTGGTCCGAAAATCCGACGACAGCATTAGGGAACGCCGTTTTTAAATCCGTCACGCCGCGCAGAGAAACAATTTCCGGCGGAGAAGGATAAAGGTTTGTGCACTCAAGCAGAGCATATTCGACACCTGAGCGCTCCAATACTTCGACGGACGCGCGAATGGTTTCGATTGACTGCATCCCCGTGCTCATGATGATGGGCTTGCCAAAGGAGGCGATGTGCCGGATCAGGGGAATATTGTCGCACTCGCCGCTCCCGATTTTGAAGGCTGGTACGTCTATCGAGTTGAGGAAATCGGCCGCCGCCCTCGAGAAGGGAGTAGATATGTAAATGAGGCCGAGGCCCTCTGCGTAATCTTTCAGTGTCTTTTCGTCCTCGAGTGATAAGGCGCAGGATTTCATCACGTCCCAGATGGAAACGTCGGCATTGGGCGGGAATATCTTCTTTGCCTCATCCGTCATCTCGTCTTCGACAATATGGGTTTGGTGCTTGACGATTTCGCAGCCGGATTGGGCAGCCGCCAGGACCATGGCCTTTGCCACCTCAAGGCTACCACCATGGTTAATCCCGATTTCAGCGATAACGAGAGGCGGGTGAGAAGGGCCGACCTGGCGATTACGAATCTTCATTGAGTGATCCCTTGTGAGATTGCTGCTTCGCACTTTCTAAAATCTTCTATCGTGTCAACGTCGAGTGATTCGTCTTCCGACATTTGCACAACCTTTATTGCGGCGGCAGAGAAGTCACCGTTAGCCCTGAATGTGTTTGCATCAAAAACATACAAAGCCCCATTGGGACGAAACACGGGTGGCAAGGATTGACGGTTGGCAAAACAGTACCGGGGATCGGAGAGCGTCTGGAATCGATCCCCATTTATTTGGCCCCATTTCAAAACGCTTGAATTCGCTGCACACACACTCATGACAAGCGAACAATCTCCACCGGCGAACAATTCCAAAGCGGCTCGGATGTGATCTGGCTTCCGCAACGGTGAAGTAGGCTGGAGCAACACGACTGTGCCGCCATTGGGAAGCGTGGATCCTAAGAAATCAATCAGAACATCCGCCATCGTGGTAGTGTCGGCGGCAAGACCGGGTGGGCGCCGCACGACCTGCACGCCGCCGGGAAGAGAATGGGAGAAAATCTCATCTATATCCGTGGAAACAAAGATCTTCGGAATTCCGGCCATAATCGCTGCGTCCACGCTGTGCCGGTAAAGCGGTTTGCCGCAAAGTTCTCTGACATTCTTGCCGGGGAGCCCTTTGGAACCGGCCCGCGCAGGAACCAACGCAATCACGTCTGAGTGCATTCTGATCTTCTCGATTGTGAGCGAGTGAGTGATATTGGCAGCTATCTAGACAAAAAGATGGTGTTTGCCAATGAATTCTGTGGCGACGTGCTCAAAACCTATCAAGGTAGGACACACGTTTATGCCCTGTCTCTTATGTTGTAGTAAGCCATCACCCCAATCCCCCAGGCAAATAGCAACCCAAGAGCCACAAGAAAAGCATTGAGCAACCGCGCCGGATACTGCGCCATCTGCGAAAGCGTAGGCTCTATGAAGAGCGCCAGATAACGCTGCCGATTATTCGCCTCTACCCGCGCCTTTTCCAGCGCGGCCAGTGCCGCCGTATAGGCGCGCTCGGCGAACTCCCGCTCGGTCTCCAGTTCCTCGAACTCGGCGATACGGCCGGCAACGTCCGGGACGTTCGGGTTGTGTGCATCCGACGTGCCCTTTTGGCCCGCCCCCAGCCGCTGGCGCTCGACGGCGAGTTGCTGTTCCAAGCTTTCGATGCGGGTCTTGAGCACGCGGATGCGCGGCGTATCCTCGCTCATCTGGCTCTTGGCCGTGGCGAGATCGGCGTTGAGCTTCGTCAGCTCTCCTTCCAAGCCACCGATCAGCTGAACCGCGAGTTTCGCGCCTTCCGCTGGGCTGATTTCCTGCGATTTGTCGCGATAGTCGCGCAGCCCTGCGCGAGCCTTGGAAAGCCGCGCTTCCCCGGCGAGCACCTCGTCCTGTGCGGCGCGCAACACATCGTTGCGGGCGGAGAGCGAAAGGCTGTTCACCAGATTGTCGCTCTGGTCGACGATGAACTGCGCGAGCTCCTGCGCCTGCGTCGGTTCAAAGGCTTTCACGGTCACCTGCATGATGCCGGAGGCATGGTCGAAGCTGACCTTTACCATATCGCGCCAGTAGGCAAGCTTGTCCTCGATCGGCAGGTCGGAGCCGATGCCGTAGAAATAGTCGAGCCCGCGTGTCGCGTAGACATCCTCGAGCTTGAACCGCCGGTCCGCATCCGAGGCCATCCGCTCGCTAAGAATATAGTCCATCAGGATATAGCTGTCCGAAACGGTGCTGCCGCCGGAAGCCTGACTGAACATGCCGAGGATATCCCCCGAAACTCCGCCTTCGATGCTGCGGACTGCGAAGGATGCCGTGCTGTGATACTGGTCGGCGGCGATGAAGGCCATGTAGAGAGAGGCGAGTGTCGCAGGCACGGCAACAAGCCCCAGGAAAGTTGCCCCGATGATGGCGTGGCGCCAGCGCAGCTTCCTCAGCCATTTCGGCTGCCAGCCAGCTTTCTTGGGAGGCTCGACTTTGCGCCCCGGCAGCGGGATGACAGGTGCGCTCTCCCTGCCGAGAAGTCCCTCGAGGACCGCGATGCCTTTGCCTTTCGCCGTGGCCTTGGCGGTGTTCGGCTTGTCGGCGGCCTGCGCGGGGTCAGGCTTATTCACTGCCGCGTCCTTGCTTGCCGCCATTTAGCTTTCCTTCATATTCTTGTCGTGCGCACGGATCGCGTCTTCGACATTCTCATAATAAGTCATCTTGCCTTTTTCCAGCACAACGCCGCAATCGCAATAGTCGCGAATCGTGCCAGTGCTGTGCGAGACCATGACCACGTCGGAATCCTGCAGCCTAGTCTCGAAGACAGCCTGACACTTTTTCTTAAAATTTGAGTCACCAACGGCGGTGATTTCGTCGACCAGATAATAGTCGAAGTTGACGCCCATGCTCAAGCCGAAGGCGAGTCGCGCCTTCATGCCGGAGGAATAGGTGCCGACCGGCGCCTTGAAAAAGGGACCCAGCTCGGCGAAATCCTCGACATATCCAGTCAGTTGCTCCGTATCGACGCCATAGATGCGGGCGACGAAACGCACATTCTGTTCCCCCGTCATCGAGCTCTGAAAACTGCCGGCAAAGCCGAGCGGCCAGGAAATCTTACCGCGGCGGATGATTCGTCCTTTGTCGAGCTTGATGGCGCCGGCGATCAGGCGCAGCAGCGTCGATTTTCCGGCGCCGTTGCGGCCGAGCAGGCCCACGCTCTTGCCGCGGTTGAGCGTCAGCGATGCGTCCTCGATGATCGGCTTCTTGATGCCCTTAGTGCGGGCGTATTTCGTCGCCTGCTCGAACCGGATCATTCGTTTCTTAGCGTCTTTCTAGAAAGGGTGAAGACCAGCATTCCGGCAAACAATGTCAGAAATGCGATTCCGTAGAGATACTCCATGTCGAGGCCGACCGCCCGATATTCCGGATAGAAACCCTGGCGGAAGCCCATGATGATGTGGACGAGCGGATTGATGAGCACGAGATCGCGATACGGCGCGGGGATCGAGTCGGGCAGGAAGAAGACGCCTGATATCAGGAACAGCGGCCGATTGACGATGCTGAAGACCTGCTCGTAAAGCGGATATTTGAGGAAGAGCACGCAATTGACCATGGCCACGCCGAGGCCGAAGAGGCAGGCGAGCCCGACCGCTTCGAGGATCGAGGGCCAGTGGATGTTCGTGTCGACCCGCATGGTGGCGACGATCGTGCCGAGCACAATCAAGGCGACCAGCGACGTCGTGCCCATCTGCAGGACGAAGCGGGCGACGATGGTGTCGATTGGCGCGACATTCGGATAGCTGAGCAGCGCCTTGTTGGCTTTGACCGCGGCGTTCAGGTAGCCCGTCATCGCCTGGTAGAACTGGAAGGCGATATAGCCGGTGGCGAAGAAAAGCGCGAAGCTAGTGCCGAGCGCCGGCGCGCGGGCGATCGCCTGGAAGATTACCGTCATCAGCAGTATGTGGGCCGCCGGATCGAGCAGCGCCCAGACATAGCCGCCGGGCTTTGAGCCGAAGCGCGTTGCCATTTCGCGAACCAGAAGGGCGCCGACAACCCGGAAATGGGTGGTGAGATAGCCCATGTCAGTCACCCGAACGGATAAAGTATGCGGCCGATGATCCGGTACTTCCGGTCGGACAGGCCGCGGAAGAAACGGATCGGGTCGGCCCTGAAGTCTTCGACATCGCGGTCACTGCCTAGCTTCCGGATCACCGGCGTGACGAAGGCGGCCAGGAGATGGCGCCAGCCGAAGAGGCCGTAAGGACCCCAGGCGCGCCATTGCGGCCGCGGTGGGCCAAGGCCCTGCGGCTCGTCGAGCTGTCTTCTGATCGCGGTCACGGTCGCTTCGAATGAGGTTTGCGCTCCCGTCTCGGGATCGAAGTAGCGAGGATAAAGCAGATAGGCGCCGGCGAAAAGCGCTTCGATGCTCAAGCGTCGCCCGCGGCGCGGGTTCGGCTGGCGGTCGTCGGTCAGGCCCCATCCGGCATAAAAGGGACAGCCGGCGGTCGTAACGGGGATGCCGCGAATGAGCGCCTCGAAGCCCGCGAGCGAGGTGATCGTATAGACGTGGTCGACGGTGCGCAGCGCCTCGGCGAGCGGCAGGCTCTCGGTCACCAGCTCGCAAAGATGCGCCACTCCGGCAGGGTCGGACCTTTCCGGGCGAGCGCGGCTCAGCACGTCCGGATGCGGCTTGTAGAGGATCTGGGCGCCCGCTTGCTCGGAGGCCGCGAGTCGCACCAGGTCGTTGTTGGTCATGCGGCTGAGGCAGCCGTAGCGGATCGAAGCATCGTCCTCCACCTGGCCGACGACCAGCACCCGCCTGCCCGTCTTCTCGCCGTAGACCTCCTCGGCGGTGCGCTGACGTGCGCCATTATATTTGCTGATGCCGCTTTCGATGAGAAGCGCGATGCCGGCGCGCGCACGCTCCATCAGTACCGCATCCGCTTCGAAGTCATAGGTCTTCAGCAGCACTTCGAGGTCGGAGGGATGGCGGCAGTCGAAATAAAGCGCCCTGCTGTCGAGCGCCAGGGAGAGGGGAGGCGTGCGGCTGGCGCTTGGCCGGGCCGAGCGAAGGAAACCGTCCTCTATGAAGGTAACGGGAATGTTCCTCGCTTTTGCCAGTGCATCAAATCGCTCCGGCAGCTCCGGGCCCCAGGCGAGAAACTCGGCGTCCTTCTCGGCCAAGATTCGCGGCTTCCAGACACGCTCGAATTCGCGCTTGCCGACGTTCATCGGAAGGAAATGGAAGTTCCTGTCGGGAAAATATCGTTCGAAAAGCTCTCTCTTCCATCCGATGATCTGGACGGCAAAGGTCGTCACCGGCTCCGGTGTGGGAGCGGAGGACATATTGGCGAAGTCTTCCCTTTGTCGTCGCGTTACCGCCATCGGCGCCTTGGATCCGAAAAAGTAAGACTGCTATCTACATGCCCTGCGGTCGATCCGCCAGTCTTAAGCGACTGCCGCTTGTCACAAATTATTCACCTCGGGCGGTCACGTGTTCAAGCTTTCCGGGCCGCTCCTTGCAAATCGCCCCGACAAGACGGTGCAGATGTTCCGTCCGCTCACGAAGCCACGCGAGCGCTTCTGCGGTGATCTCGAAATGCTTCGAGTAGCGCGCCTTCACATAGGCCTCGTTAAGGATATTGTACCAGGCCGTGAAGCGGTGCTGTTCACGAGGCCATGCCTCGATAAGCCGGCGATCCTGATCCTCGCCAGGCCGCGAAGAAACTTGAGGTTATGCGAAGGCGGGCTGTAGTTTGTGAGGGTCAGGAGAAGCGTCGAGTAGGCATGCTCATTAGCCTGATGTAGACTAAACGCTGCGAGGCGGCCCCACTCCGTAACGTCACCAATCTGTCCGGCTTGCCAAACCGCTGTGCGCAGCATCAGCTGGGCTTCGGGAAAACGACCTTCAAAATGCTCCTGGGCCAACCTGAGGGTATCAGTATGCGACGTCCACGCCCCATTGATTTTTCAGTTGCGGCGATCTGAGGCCGATCCTCGGCGGTCAAATGAGCTCACCGAAGAGTACCTGACGAGCTCATTGTGAGGCCGTGATGCGGGCGGCATAGGCCCATGGCATCAGGGCATCGATGTCTTTGGCGAGGTGGCCGTTTGCGAGGCGGGTGAAGAGATCGCACAGATAGGCGTAGGGCTCAACGCCGTTCATTTTACAAGTGCCGATCAGGCTGGCAAACCGGGCCCAATTGCGGCCCCCTTCATCGTGCCCCGCAAAGAGCGCATTGCGGCGGTTCATGGCCGGTCGGCGGATCGCGTTTTCCACCAGGTTGGAGTCGATATCGACGTGGCCGTCGTCCAGGAACAGCCGGAACCCGTCCTGCCGCGTTAGCATATAGGCCAGGGCTTTTCCGAGGTCAGACTTGCGTGAGACGCGCTTGGCTTGCGCTGCCAGCCAGGCGAAGAACGCGTCCACCAGCGGGAGGGAGAGGTCCTGTCGAACTGCCCGGCGATGTTCGGGATCTGAGCCACGGATACTGTCTTCGATCTTGTAGAGCGCGGCGATCCGCACCAGCGCCTCGTCGACGATGGGCGATCCACTCTTTGGCGTGGCCTTGATCAGCTTTCTGCGCCCGTGCGCCCAACAGAAAGCCAGCCTCAAGGGATCGCCACCCACCCGGTCCGACGTGGCGAGGTGAGAGTAACCACCGTAGGCATCCACTTGGATTGTCCCGTTAAACCCGTCGAGGATTTCAGCGGCATATTCGCCTTTACGCCCAGGTCGATAATGGAACACCACGCCCGACGGCGCAGAGCCATTCCAGCCGCGATCGTCACGCAACACGGCCCATAGATAACCGGTCTTCGTCTTGCCTCGCCCCGGATCAAGCACCGGAGCCGTTGTCTCGTCGACATAAAGCCGCGTGCTTTCCCACAGCAGCCGTTTGGCCATATGGTCGACCACCGGCGCGATCGCAGCACCCGTCCTGCCCATCCAATCGGCCAGGACGGTGCGGTCTATCGGCACCCCGTGTCGCGCCATGACCTCGGCCTGCCGGTTGAGCGGCATATGTTCGGAATGCTTGGAGACGGCAATCTCAGCCAGAAGGGCTTCGGTCGGCCAGCTCCCTTCCAAGAGATGCGCCGGCGCTCTGGCCTGGACGACGCCCGTTCGACCCTTGGGGCAGGCGTATTTCGGGCGGATCGTGACGATCACCTCGTAGCGCGCCGGGACCCGGTCGAGCCGTTCCGTCCGGTCTTCGCCGATCCGGACCATGTTGCCGCAACCGCAGGGACAAACGATGCTCTCAGGCTCGATCACTCTCTCGACCCGCGGCAGGTGTTCGGGCAGTGCACGGGCCTTACGCTCCTTGCGAGGAACGGCCTTGTCCGGATCGGATGCGCTTGCTTCGATCTTTTTCTCGACGGCGGCGATCCGCGCCTGTGTTTCGGCAATCGCCGTTTCAAGGTCTTCCAGCGCCAGTTCCATCTGCGCCGGATCGAGCTTTTCCGATTTCGGCCCGAACTTCGTGCGCCGATAGTCGTGAACCTGCCCCTCAAGCTTCTCGATCAGTTCCTTCAACTCGGCGATGAACGCGTCCTTTTCGGCCACCACAGCCTGCTCATGCTGACGCGCAGCACGCTCGACCGACAGCTCGAACTGCATCGCCGCAAACGCCTTCACCACCTCTGGCGGAAGGTTCGGAAACAGGCTGAGATCAAGGGGTGACGACATGCGGCCTTATAGCAAGGCAGCACAAAAAAGCCAAACAAAACAATGCAAAGACGGCCGGATACTCACCCTGCCGCCGACGGCGCCGTCACCCGTTGCGCCATCACCCGTCGCCAATCAAGACCTTCGAACAAAGCTTCGTATTGCCCCCTGGAAAGACGCATCGTCCCATCCTGAACCTTGGGCCAGGCAAAGCTTCCATGTTCAAGAATTTTGTAGGTTAGCACCATGCCGGTGCCATCCCATACCAGGATTTTCAGACGATCACCGCGCTTCGACCGGAAGATCACCGTCACCCCGGAATGCGGGTCGAGCTTCAACTCGGTCTGCATCATCAGAGCCAGCGCCTGATGCCCACAGCGGAAGTCCACCGGCCGCGTTGCAACCAGGATCGGCAGTCGTTGGCCCGCGACGATCATGCCGTCCCTCGAATGGCGCGCACCAGGGCCGCCACACGTTCAACCGATACATCGCCGGGAACCCGCAACACAACGTCCGGGCCGATCTCCAACGTCAAGACCGACGAAACCGCCTCCGACAGCGGCGGCGCCAAAACACTCACAGCCTCGCTCGGCTCTGCCGCAATCGCCAAAGGCACAAATGCAGGCTCGGCATCGCCGCTCTCCGACAGGCCCGGCATAGCCTCAAACGGCAGCGCCAGAATGCCCTCGCGCGCTTGTCGGCGCCAGAAGGAAAGCTGGTGCGGAACAACGTCATGACGGCGCGCGACATCAACAACACGAACACCAGGCTCAAGGCTTTCCGCGACGATCCGCGCCTTCACAGCATCCGGCCAACGTCGGTTTCCGCGGCGCGGCTCGACAACTTCGTAGCGCCCAACAAATCCATCATCTGCCATGCAAATCTCCAGATAGTCCTGGAAACCTTTTCGCACGCCCAGCCAGCCTCAAAATACAGCCTGTCCAATGGGGCGGAGACGGCGCTTACGGGTATCAGAAGGAGACAATGGTTTCGGTTCGGCCAGCGGCCGATCGTCGAGCTCGTAAAGGATGACGCCCTCGCGCAGAATATCGATGAAAAAGTACTGTCCATCGGCCAGGTAGTTGTTCACCTCCCGGGCGCCGTGCGCGATCAGCCCCACCGGAGTTGAGACACCCTTGTCCCACAGCAGCCGATCGGTCGCCTTTTCCCAATACTGCGGTTCGGCCAGTTTCTTCGAACTGACGATTACAAGGATGTCGTAGTCCGAGCGGTAGCCCTTCATCGTGTGCGGCTCGTCAACCCAATTGCCGCGGGCGTAGGAACCAAATAGAATGACTTTCAGTATCCGCCCGCGCTTCTTGAAGGCAGCAGAACGTCAACAGCCGTTCACTTATACTGTTCTTGCCGATGCGATTCACTTCCTCATTGTCTTGCAACCCCTCGGGGTGGCGGGACTTCAAATCTTTCCAGGTGTAGGTTCCAGCGACTGTTGATCCGCCCCCCCGCATCAGCGGTAATAAACTATTTATATCCATCTTGCGACCAATAGTTTTACGTTTGATAATATAGTTCCTATCAATTCCAACAGTAGACGGCGAATCGTCTTAACCCTATCGGTTGGATATGAGATCGAGCCTCGAACATCTCCCGGAGAGGAAGCAGCGCGAGCTTGCCCGCGTGGTCGAGATCATACACGAGGAGTTTGCCGACGCACTCGAGGTCTGTTTGCATCGCCCGTTGCTCGTTTGATCATCGATCCATGCGGCGATGTTTCGCCCGAGGCTCACAAACGTGCGGGAGAGCGTATGGCTTGTGCTGGGCCGCCGACCCGCGGTGCAATGCATACCATTGCCTCCTCGATTTCATGAGAGATTACAGGCTACGGCGCAGCGGTTTATCTCGCGGCTGGGCCAGGTCGGCGCAGTGAAGCGGCTGACGCCTACCTGGGATTGCCCATGGAATGGCAATGACCTTCGATGAACGGCACGCAAATAATGATTCCAGGCTTTCCGCTGCCATTCGCGAGGCGATCGAGAAAATCCGCTCGTCCGTGGTGATCGCGCGCGTGGCGGCTGGAGCGTGGCGACATCAATGGCGCGTCTAGGCCATGCAGATCGAACCGGAGGCATTCTCCGCGCCTAAGAAAGAAAGGGTCATGACGCGGTGTTCCTTGGAAAATTAATCGTTTGTCACATTCCTGTCGGAGTATTGCTGCAGGGACTGCAATCGGAATCGGTTGACAACCGAAAGTAGATTAGTAGTTTGCGCCGCAATTGCCTTCCCAAGGCGTTTCCACAGGACATCCGATGCACAGCCTCGAAAACCCGTTCAACATAAACTCGGTTCGGCCTTTGAACGATCCGAAAGAGTGCGAGAAGCTCTACATCAAAGAAGTCAACTATGTTCCTTACGCCTTTGGGCTAAAATGGAACTACGCCGACTACGAAGCGATTGTTTCCCGCTTTTATCAGGACGATAACATTGGGGCCTTTAAAAGGGCGCTCTACCTCATAGACGCTATCGGTGGCACGCAAGCTGCATACGAGTTCACCAATACAAAGGGACGCTTCAAGTCTGTCCAACTCGGAGAGGTCCAGGATCAGGAATTACTTCTCCTGCTTCTCAAAGTCTTAGGCGAGGCGAAGGCGTGGCCGGAGTTCGGCTTCGTACTGAACCTCCTCTGCAGCGGTGCCGGCAGAGCCATGCCGCGTGGCCTTGGCAATCCTGACCTCTATGTCCACGCATCTCTAAACGCGAACATTGCTGCGCACCTCATAAGCGACGGCGCAACCGCTGGAGAGGTTGGAGGCTTGCAGGACACTGTACTGCTGGATGTCCGTGACGGCTCGGTGGTCTTCAGGGATTGCTTCAAGAACGAAATCGATCCAGGCGGTCGCGCCAAGCCGGTAATTGTCGCGATGATGCGCGTCCGGAACGAGGCGGCGACGATCAAGTTCGCAATCGAGGCGATCGCCTCGCATGTCGACCAGGTGGTGATCTTCGACGATCACTCCAATGACGACACGGTCGCTCGGATTGAAGAGTGCAGATCCGACGGGCTCCCCATCGACTTGATCCGGGCCGATGCTTGGTTGTTCAATGAGTCCCTTATCCATCAAATTCTTGTCGATCGCGGTCGCGAATTGGGTGGAACGCACTTCATCCAGGTCGATGCCGATGAGGTATTGTCGGATCAAATAACGCCGGGCGTCCTAAGGGCGATCATGTCAGCGATGAGCCCCGGAGATATTCTCGCACTCCCGTGGCTGAACCTGACCGCCGACATGGGAGCATACTACTCAGAAGACCGGATCGTCGGCCTTTTGCCTTCACGAGGACTTAAGAAATTCAAAGACGTGGGGTTTGCCGACGATGGCTTCTCACAATTCCCTGAATGGCAGTATGCGCATGTGAACGTTGCGCCGTTCACCTACACGAGGAGATTCCTGAGCCTTAGCGACAGCATATCGCTCTACCACCTGGAGCAGATAAATCTCGTGAATTTCGTCGCCAAAAAAGACTGGTACCGCGCGCGGGCATTCGACCAAAACAAGAAGCTGCCCGTCGACCCTTATTTGGACATCCGGCTGCAGCTGCTGCAAATGCCGGATTCGACAAGACCGCTTGAGGTCAAATCCCGTCGCGTGGATAAGGTGAACGACCTGTTCGGCGCCCTAACAGAGTGGCGGATCGAGTCGAACATGACTGCTTGCGACAAATATCCGGCCTTGCGACCGCATATGTATATCGACTATGGGCACTTCAGTACGTCCTTGGCCAACAACATTTCGGAGAAGCGGTAAATGTTCGGAAGGCAGAAGTACCTCGCTCTGTGCGACAAGGCATCGCAGATCGTTCAAATTGCATGCATGGCAGAAATGTTCGCCGGGGGTAAGGGCGCCATCCAATTGGGGCGAGCCGGTCGGGATCTGATCGTCGTGCTGGTCGATACACTCGGAAATAATGCCACCGCAGCCGGGCACCTACGATCGGCTCTGGATGAAAATGGCTTCCTGGAGGCCTCCATCGTCCATTATGATCGAGGCGACAGCATTTATAAGGGCGATTTTTCGAAGACAGTCGGTATCGAGCGCGTCATTGCCGATATTCGAAGAAGGCATCCGAAACGGATTGCCGGCATTTTCTGCGCCCTGCTTTCGCAACGCTTTGTCAAACTTCATTTGGATGCCTTCCCTGCAGCGCCTATTTACATGCTTGAGGATGGACTTGCGAGCTACCTTGAGATGCCAATCAAGGCCTGCGCCAAGCTGTTTCATAACTACGCCCACAAGGGCGATGTGCTGGCTCACCTGAAACGTGTCAGGTTAGCGAACCTTCCTCTGACAGAAATCGAAGCGCCGCGATCGCATCTGAGAAAACGCTATGTTCAGTTTGATCTTGGCCAACGGCAACTCGTCGAAATGAAGGCTGCCGAGAAGTGCTACATCGGTCTAAACGACGAGCGGCGCGCAAAGATGCATGCTGCGTTCATCGATCATTGGAAGAAGCGTGCCCGAGATCTGCAAGGCGAGTGGCGACCGCAGGCAATCGTGCTCGGTCAAAACTTCTCCGACTTCTGTAAGGGGTTCTATTTCAGGGATGAGATAGAAATGTACGCCGAGACTTGCCGCCGCTTGTTCGAGGTTTGCGACCGCGTCATGTTTATCCCGCACCCGAAATCTCCGGCGCGCCTCGCGGATATAATCAAAGAGAGCGTTGACGGTGACCTAGTCGTTCATCGTGACTCTTCGGTACCGGCGGAAGCCTTCTTCCTCCTCGATGAGCCGCCGCAATACGCTGTCGGGTATTACTCAACCGCCATGTGGAATATCAACGAGATTCTTGGCGGCGAAACGTACACCGCGCTAGGATGGTCCACACGTCAGCTTTATGCCGGCTTGCAGCACGATATCCAGCGCCAAGCTTACCGCGCCGCAAGGCAGAAGTTCTTTCCGCTGGAGAAGCTGGAAATCGACCACAGAGCAGCGCGGCACTTTGCAGTCGTAGGTGACGTCGGCAGCGAAGAACTCTTGGCCGTAGCTTCGTAGGCTTTCGCCTTCTCACGTCATTCAGGTCCGCCATTTCCGCGAACAGCTGTTCCGGGTGGCCCTGGATGGCCGCGATCCTTGCCGGTGAATTCGTGCGAAGTTGGGCGACGAGTGTCAGGTTTAGATCGCCCGCAACGAAGTTGAAGAACAGCATGTGGGGGCCTTCTCGTCGCCTTGGTGCATCCCAACGTGGATGTTTTCCGCGACAATCGCCCGCTGCTCTCCCATCTCAAGGGAGTGTTGTTAAAAACGTACAGGAGCCAAGCCACAAACTCGTGGCTGTCGCCATACTCAATCTCGACCGCAGTCAGGGCTCCGGCGTCGTCAGTACCGTGAACAACCAGCATCTCGTTTTCAGCGACCACGGTCGCGGAAATTGGCGGGTTCAGTTTCATTTTATTGCTGCGGTTTTTGAGCGCTGACCCTACTCGATCCACGGCGAAACCTAAAGGCACAATAACGCGCCGTGGGCTAATTGCCTGCAACCTAAAACTGTTCTATGCCTGCGAAAGTTGGGCTAGGGAGCAGGCAAATGGCAAAGCTTACGGTAGCGTCGAATTTTAGCTTCAATCAAAGCGATTTCGACTTCAGCAACCTCTATTATGGGGCGTCATACACCCGGACATCGACGGTGTTTCGGGTCAATTATTCTGACGGCACGAGCGAGGAATTCCGCGGGTCGGGGTTCAAATATGACGTGTACGGGGAGCCCTACGGCGGCACAGTAAACAGCTATTCAGGCTTCTACAATGGGCAGCGGCTGTTCATTGTTGAGGGCACTAGCGTGGCCGTTGCGGAAATCGTAAATGCTGCTAGTACCTGGAGCACGTCTGACGATGCCGGCGTCATCATCAACGCCCTAAGCGGCAACGACACACTGACGGGCGGTGGCCTGGCCGATGTTTTGATGGGCTTCGACGGCGACGACACCGTGAATGGTAACGGCGGCAATGACACCCTTTACGGCTATGATGGGAAAGACTGGATCATTGGCGGCGCCGGTGGTGACCGCATTGACGGCGGAAACGGGAGTGACACCGCCTCGTATGTGACCTCTCAACGGGGCGTCATTGCCAGTCTCGCAAATGTATCGGCCAACACCACTGATGCCGCCGGCGACACGTACTATTCCATCGAAAACCTGATTGGTACGAACTATGGCGACCAGCTCTACGGGAACAGTGCTGGCAATGGCCTAACTGGCGGCAACGGCAATGATTCCGTGGCTGCTGGGGATGGGAACGACGCCATATATGGCGGGGCTGGTGCAGATCGTCTCTGGGGTCAGGGTGGCGCAGACCGCTTCCTTTTCAAGTCAGTCGCCGAATCTAGCGGCACGCTGGTAGATACCATCTTCGATTTCGTTCCGAGCAGTGGTGACCGCATCGATGTGTCGGCGATTGATGCCAGTGTAAACACTTCCGGAAATCAAGGATTCACATTCATTGGCACCGCCGCCTTTAAGGGCAGAGCCGGAGAATTCCGTTATGTCAAGGAAGCTTCGGACACGTACATTTACGCGGACGTGAATGGCGACAAAAAAGCGGATTTAGCGATCCATCTCGATGAGGCCGTGACGCTGACCAAAGATTTTTTTATCCTCTGATCGCAAAGCAGCTTCGGCGGGTTTTTTATCGCCTCAAGGTCAGACACTTCCTCTCAACGAAGGGACAGATATATTTAGATCACGGAGCAACTCGCAGAATGGAACGTCCCAGCAAGGGACGCTCCTTTAGCGGTCACGTCTCGTATTCTTATACGATCAAGAAATCGCCCGCAGTGATCGCGAGGTTGGTGCCGACCGTAGCGAAGTGGACTGAGCCGCCGGCGGCGTTGCCATTGCTGTCATAGTAGAGGTTGCCGGTGTCGGTCTCGTAAATGATGCGGTCGGTCGCATCGGCCGCCAGACCCGTCGTGTTTTTGGCGAATTGCCAACCGCTCAAACTTCCGGTGCCTACGATGGCAGTGAAAACGCTATTCTCCAGCCGGATAGTGTCGGTCGGAGCATCGTAGTCCGTGATGGTGTCCACGTTCGTTGCCGCGTTCAATGCAGAGTTGAAGAAGAAACTATCGTTCCCAACGCCACCCGTCAGCGTATCGTTACCGGCCGCCCCATTCAGAGTGTTGCTGCTGGCATTCCCTATTAAGACGTTGGCCAGAGCATTGCCGGTCGCGTGGGTTGCCGACCCAAGCAGGGTCAAATTCTCGATGTCTCCCAAGACCACCGCGATGTTCGCGAGGTTGAAGGAATTGACAGATTGGACCGTATCAATGCCGGAGCCGCTATCAGCGTTCTCATCGATAATGTCGCTGTTGCTGCTCACGAAATACGTGTCGTTTCCCTTTCCGCCACGCATATTGTCGGCGCCGCTCCCACCGTCGAGAATGTCGTTTCCGGCAAACGCGCGAATTGAGTTAGAAGCCGAATTCCCGACGATCGTGTCTTTAAAGTCAGTGCCTCGCACATGCTCGATGTTAGAGAGAGTATCCTGAGATCCAAAGCTGTCGGTCGTAACGCCGGTCGCGAGATTGACGCTGACTCCCTTTGTAGCGCCCCTTTGCACGTCACGATCGTATCGGATCGTATCTATGCCCGCGCCACCGTCAATTGTGTCGCGTCCGCCAAAGCCCATAAACGTCTCATCGACCGAGGACCCGATCATCGTATCTGAAAACTGCGTACCTCTGAACTCCTCGAAATTCTGGAATGTTTCCGAGAAACCGAATTGGTCAATTACCGTCCCGGCGGTAGCGTTTAGATCTATACCTCTTATTGCTGTTGGGTTTCCATACGCATCCTGGAAGTTCAGAACATCAACTCCGGCTCCACCGTCGTAAGTGTCATCACCGCCGCCACCGGTAACAAGATCGTTGCCGTCATTGCCATTCAGGACATCGTTTCCAAGGTGGCCTACAATTTCATCGTCGCCGGCAGACCCGTTGAATGTATCATCGCCACTCAGGAGCCAGCTTTCAAGTCCAGACTTGTCGAATCCATCGGCAGCGTCTTGGAATAGTTCAAGTGATAGGTCCAGGCCGGTTATAGTCTGCACCAAGGCCGTTCCGTTGTTCAGAAGGACCTCGATCGATGTCACTGTCCCGCCGACGGCGTCTCCGTTCGCGTCGAAACTGAACCCCGTGCCGACCAATTTCAGTTTGAGGCCGTTGTCCAGGCGATAAAGCACGTCCGTGCTGGTGGTCGTGGAGCGGCTTGCCTTGCTCATGTCCACAAGTTCAGCGAAGGAGGGGTTGACGCTTATGCCGGTGAGGGGTGGGTTGTACTGGTTAGGATAGAGTCCTGCTGGGAAATGATACGTAATCGTCGCCATGCTTTCCTCCAGGGGCCGGGAGCTTCCGGCTAAAAATGAATATTAGAATGAATAAAAAAAGGATGCACTTACGGGCAATTATAGGTTGCCATAAATACCAGACGACAGTTCTGCTGTCACATAGCCTATTTGGGTAAGGGTTAGTCGATTGCCGCTGATGTGTCCGCGAGATTTAGCGTCAGCCTGCCTCGAGCTATCCCACTTACGCTTTCAGTCAACGGTGCGATGACCACCTTCTGCCGAGCTAGTCCAGGGGCCTTAAGGCCACTGTGATCGGCTTCGCCGGAAATACCCACCGACCTCCGTGGCCTAGCAACCGTTTCCTTTTGGAGTGTCCGATCACGTATTTTCGTCGGTGAATGCATTGTCGCGAAAAAGCTTGGAGAGGACCCTGAACGCCTTCAGGCGATCGTCAGCAACGACGACAATCTCTCCTACTGCAGTATCATCAGCGTCTACGATGGCACAGACGAGGCACTCACCGCTCTCACTGACGATGGGGTTGACGAGCTGAGACAAATGCTCGCCCATGCTCGCCGCACCGCTGACGAATGGAACGACTTCCTCGAAGCCTTCGTCGATGACGAAGAGCTCATCGCGCGCATCAAAGCGAAATCTCCGCGGTAACAACCGGGCGGTTACAGTCGACCTGACCGGAGCCTGACAGAGAAATAGCGAAAGCAAAATTCAGCGAAGAGGTGACGACCGTCATCGTGTAATGCCTCGCCTGCTTCGACCCGGCTTCGATCGTCGTCGATGCGGTCACGAAGGATACAGCGGACGATCACGCACCAGTCTGTAGAAGGCTACCATCCGACGAAGAAGGCCGGCAGCAACCCGTCAGCGAAGCGGAAGGTGCTGCTCGAAGACCCGCAAGACCTTCCTCGAGGATACGGCGACCATCGCCATCAGCGACCGGGCGGTCCGGCTGCGCGCTCTCCAACGCAAGGCAGAGAACCGAGCAAGGTGCCGCGGCGTCATTGCTTGAGCATGCCGGCAATGAAGGAGGAGACAGCTACACACACAGGTTTATGTTCATGGACACGGGATGGGGTTCGTACTTCGATATGGCGCAGACGAAATCCACTGACCCGTTGCCATTCGTTCCCGCGAGGTCGAAGCCAAGCCGCGGATAGAAATCCGACACCATTGCGTTGCGCTCTGTTGGTATATAGCGCCCGCGAATGCTGACCACACCGGCTGACACCGCCTGCTCGATCAGGCTGTTCATTAAGCCCTGTTCAACGCCCCGCTCAAGGACGCGGCACGATTGCAGCCAGGTGTCGATCTCCCATTCGGAACCCTTCTTGAGGACAATGACGACTCCGATCGTCCCGTGCTGTGCAAACTTATCGTCGAGCCTTATCTGCCAACCGATAAAGTTTGGGTCTCCCTGCATGCGCCGAACGTCTTCCTCGTTGTAGCGGCGGGTGGTCAGGTTGAACTGGTTGGACTTGTTGATGAGTTGAACGATGCGCGGACGGCCTACCTCGTCGAAGGGTGAGATGGTCATCCGCATGTCTAGGGACTTCAGATACTCCTCATAATTGCCTACCCGCGCGCGGATCTCCGCAACTGCCGCACGCCCCCCGTAGCTGTTTGCCCGCGCCAGATCGTCGCAGTTCAGCGGCAGATGGTCGAAAAGACCTGAACCCGCGACGCGATCGATGAAGAAGGACGGATCCTCGCCTACCTCAATTGTGGAAACGAGCGGAAGCTCCCGTCGGACGCGTTCGCGTTCGGCAGGATTGTCGTCAACATAGGCAAGTGACTCAAGACCGAGACCGAGTTTTTCGGCGATCGCACGAATATTAGTGGCCTTGTCGTCCCAATTGGCCTGAAACACGGCGATGTGCTCTTCTTTTAATAGCATATCAGGGTGCCGCCGGAACGGCTCACGCGCAACGGCATCGGTGTTTTTCGAACAGACGGCGAGGACTACTCCGCGTTTCCGGAGCCCCAGGACGAAGTTTTGAAACGCGACGAAGGCCTCTCCCTCTGCCGAATTCTGGCCGATCCGGATACCGGCGAGACCGTCGTCGCCAATGACGCCGCCCCAAAGCGTATTGTCGAGGTCGAGCACGAGGGCGCGGGCGCTCTTGCCGGTCATGGCAGCGAGAAGAGAAGCAATGTTGTCCGCCGCCAGTGGGCAGAGTTCAACGTTGAAGGGCACCTTCGCCGAATGATAGGCGATCGGGTCGAACCAGCGCTCAATACCGATCCGTGAAGCAAGGGCGGCTTGATCCCACATCAGCCACCGCCCCTCTGCAGCGCCATCGCCAAGCATCATGTTGACCCGCAGCCGGAACCGGGCGATCGAACCCGGCGTTGCGATGTCTGCGGAGGTCAGTTGTATGCACGGCGGCAGCGTCGCAATGATTGCCGGGCATCCGGTTTTCGATCGCGCCGCCTCGGCGATGGCGGAAGCGATCCTTTCGGCCTCCTGCACAGCCTCGTCCTCGGCAGCCCTGTCCAGCAGTGGCCGTTCCCCTTGGAGGGTGCTCTCATCCAGAACGGCAAGCACGGCATCGAGTCCCCGCTCGAAACAATTTTTGGCGGAGAATGCGAAGCCAGCTACCCCGTCGTATGGCGCTTCATGCGCCGAGACGAGGAGACCACGCGCCAAACCTGCCGCACCCAAGGGATCGCAGAGATAGCTCAGCGTCCGGTTTCCGAGGAGGCCGAGTTCGATGCGGGTGAAGCCGTTTCCCTTAATTTTTCCCAGCCGCTTGCCGAGGCGCTCGATCCTGAGCTGTTGGCGTGGGCCCAACTGCTGGTTGGCCACCGATCTGGTGGCGGCGTAGTCGGGCATTTCGCCGCCGGCGGCAATTGCCTCGAGCTCGGCCACGCGTGCGGCCCAGTTCTCCTCAAGCGGCGGTCTCCACGGAAAGAACGTGTTCATAAAGCCGTGCCTCCCCGCGCCGGGGCGTTGATGATCGATCAGTTCTGCTTGCGCTTGACCACGGCATCGATAAGGCTGCCGAGGTTCTTGAAACCTTGCACCTCAGCCGTGCTGAAGCGGACTGCGAGCTCCTGCTCGATCAGAACCATCAGTCTGACATTGGACAGGCTGTCCCATTGCGGAACGTCGCGGGCCGTCGTCTCCAGGGTGATCGGGCCGTCGTATTCATCGAACAGCTCACGGATCACGTCTGCGACTTGGGATAGATAAAGTTGATGGTCAGACATTTGTTCAACCTTGGTTTGGCGGCAGTTTTCAGGCCGTCGACAGCGCTTTGCGGTGCGCGATTCAATTCCTTGCAGTTCGTTCGAGATAACTGTTTCGAAGCCGATAACTCTTCACCTCGGTCCGGATACGGCGCTCATAGGCCTCGACGTCTGCCGCCGTCAGCCTGTTTTCGCCCGTCGAAAGTGACGTAAGTGTTCGCCTGAGTAGCCCCGGGTTATAGACGTGCCCAGGATCACGAAAGTTGCCGAGGTCACCGGCAATCCTGGGGTCATCATCCCATGCAAACACGCGCACATTGCGCAGGGTGTCTATCGATTGGACAAAGCATCGCCGCGACAGCAGAACCTCGTCCAGCAACGTCGCGCTTATGTCGCTCATGCGAAAATAGTAATTGGCGTAGGAGAGGATGGGTATGATGACGTCGACCTGCACGCCCTTCTCGACGAATTTCCGAATCCTCGGCACGAGCTGCTCATTCACGGCACTGAAGCTCGCACATGTCCTGCCGCTCGGGGCGTCAACGACTGACCGATACTCTTCGATCACGGCCTGCAGTTCAGCCATTTGGGCGGGCATCTGAAAGGAGCGGTATTGCCTCTCCGTGAACTTGGCGTACCCTTCGTCGTCTTGCGCTTCGTAGCTCGTCTCCCCCAACAGGACCTTCCATGTTCGCCGCAATGATTTCAGGTCGACCATTCGGATGTCGTCGCTGATTTCCTCGTCATAGAGATACTCTGGAAAGCCCTGGCGCATCTTTTCTGGGTCGAGAATGTACATCCAGTCAAACGTGATGATGATCCGCTTGGCTTGCGCGTTGATGGCGAGTTGATCGAGAACGATGTCGCGGTCCATCGGTCGGGGCCCGCCATAGCTGAGATTGTAGGCTACGACACTTCCGCCCAGCGCTGCGGATATGTCATCGGGGGAATACATGGCCGTGGTCGAGCCGCCGACAAGAAACGTGTTGATTCCCGATTGCTTCGAGACGACGTCTACCCACCGCACGACGACATCGCGCGGGACGTCATTGCGCGTCAGTTTGAGCCTCGCTCCCCAGCGGTAGATGTCGTATGGATCCGTCGCAATGACGATCGTCACGATCGAAAGATACCCCAGCCAGACAAGGCAAAAGGTCACGATCATTGGAAGGGCGGCGCGCCAGCGTGGCGAGAAGCTCGGCTTCTTACGGAGCGTACCCCTCCGGCCATGCACATGCTCCGCTCCCATCCATCGACCTGCGGCCGACGGTAAATGTGGATTTGTCGACGCGACAAGCATCTTTCCGACCATGGCTTAAAATCCCTGATAGAGGAAAGGCGGCTGCCGCGAGACATAGTGCAGCGACGAGATGGTGAGGATAGCGGCAAAAGCAGCCCAGCCCCAGGAAGGTCGCCAGATGCTGCGCAGGAACGCGAAGCCGTAGCTCTCGTTTTCATAGGTCATCATGGCCGGCCGATAACGGCGCATCAGCTCCACGGCATTTGGCATTAGATAGATGATTGAAAATGCACAGAACAGCATGAGCACGGGTTCACGCATTTCGAAGGCCGATGGGGCATCGAGTGATGCGCCGAACATCTGCGCATAAAGATGAAACGCGGCGCCGACGCTTTCGGAGCGGAACATCGCCAGGCTGAGGCAGATCAGCATAAAAAATATTGCCCGCTCCACGAGCAATCGGAAGAACGGCGATGTAGACTTGCACATGCGCTTGTATTTCTTGCTGCCCCTTATCTGCGCCTCGGCCGCAGACCAAACGCCTTGCATCAGGCCGAAGGCCACGAAGGTCCAGGCGGCGCCATGCCATAGGCTGAGAACCTGAAAGTTGATTAGCATCGGCAGCCAGAGGCTGAGGACCTGTGTCGGCAGCGGCGAAAGCCGATGCACTGCGCAGTACCGCGTCCCCGCGATCGAAAGCGGCGTAAATAGGAAACGCGCGATCACGCGGGTCAGCGTCATGTTCCAGCGCCGGTAGTAATCGAGGATACCATTGGCTTTGAACGGCGAATAGAAGTTGAGCGGGTATCGCAGACCAAACATGCGCGCGAGGCCGAGCGCCATGTCGGAATAGCCTGAAAAATCAAAATAGAGCTGCGCCATGTAGGAGAGAGCGCCGATCCAGGCATGTGCGGGATCCATCACCGCCCCGGCGCCGGCAGCGCCAAAGACAAGATCGACGGTTGGTGCAATATTGTCGGCGATGACGACCTTCTTGAACATGCCGATCGAGATGAAGGCGAGTCCCACGGCGATATTGAGCGGGTCGAAACTGATGAACTTCCTGGATTTTACCTGGGGATGGAATTCGTGCAGATAGGTAATTGGGCCGATGATCAACTGCGGAAAGAAGCTGACGAAAGCGCCATAACGGCAAAACGCCCAAAAACCGGACCTCAACGAACGAGTCCCTTCGAAAAATTCGACCACGCTCTTTTCGCGAACATAGGCATCCGCCAGAAAGGCCGCCTGATGGAACGTGTAGAATGAAATACCAGCCGGTATCGCCACGCCGGCAATATCGGTCAGGAAGTCATTATTGTCGCCAAGAAGAACTGTAACGATCTTGTATTTGAAGTAGCACAGCGAGGCTATGTTGTATCCTTGGCCGCATCCATACAGCACTCTGCGGTATGGATTACTGTCGTCCATAGCAAGAAGCGCGTTGGATACCCCGAAATTGACAAGCAGGGCGACCAGCAGCAGAAATACCGACGATATGCCGTAGGGAGCATAAAAGATAATTGACGCCGTAAAGATGACGAGTAGTGCCTCATTCCTGCCTCGCGTCAAAAGAGCAACATAAAACGCAATAAGTGTCACCGGCAGGAAGAGAAATAGGAAGAGTGGATCGATAAAGATCATATCAAACCCAACCAAAATATCAAATTTGGTCCGAAGCCACTTATCTGAGGCTACGAATCCTACATATGATTTAATTCGTCTGTGTCTTGCGCTACCAACGCAGCTCGCTACGGAGCCTGAATAGCAATAAATTTTCTGGCGGCCATATTTGAGGCCGCCGAACAATTAAGAGACAACTATAGGTTACGCACTGAACCACGAGGGTTTCGGCAGAGCCTTCTATCGCAGCTAAAATCAGGGGTAAAAAAGCACGCATTTAACGAGATGTAAATAGGACAGTAATGCCTTCGGCTATGTGACGGCGACTTAAATCAAAGTTCAAACCTATGGCGGCTTGACGAAAATGCGTCGGCACCGCTCTCCTGAAGCTGGTGGTCCTTTCACGCCCAGCCGTTGAGGGGTGCGAGCGGATCGCCTTCGGCGCCCTCCACGGTCGCTCTTGTCATGAGTTCGACAACCAGGCCTGCCCGAGTGACTACGAAAGCAAGACGCCTCTTGAAAACCGCGCCATAGCAGGGCGCAACCACTACCATTGCGCCATCTGCCTCGAGTTTCGCCACGTCGTCCTCCAGACTGTCTGAGAACAGGCAGACGTGATCGAGGCCGCCGCCCTTGGCCAGCCGACTCGCGACGGGATTCGGCCCGTCACGCAACGGAGCCACCAGTTCTATCGGAACGCTGTCGAGATAAATAAGGAGCGCGCAGGACACATTCTGGGTCGGATCAATTGCAGGCGGCACAACCAGCCTGGCTCCCTGCTGCGTCCACGTTTTCAGCGCACGATCCATGTTCGGCACGACGAACCCATAGTGAAACACTTTACGCGGATCGAACGTGATCTCTGCCATAGCTGGAGGCCCTGCTTGGGGTTAATGGCGTAATTTTTGCACGAGACGTTAGCCGACCCGGCGCAGCTGCGCGAGCGATTTCTTGCGGAGACTCCGCAGCGCCTTCGAGAGCGGCAGGCTCTCCGTCACGAGCTCGCAAGGATGCGCCACTTCGGAAGTGTCGGACCTTGCCGGGCGAGCGCCGCCCGCGGCGGGTTCGGCTGGCGGTCGTTCGTCAAGCCCCTATCCGGAGTAGAAGGGACAGGCCCGGCGGTGGTAACCCCTGATGCCGCGCAGGAGCGCCTCGAAGCCCGCAAGCGAGGTGATCGTGTTGACGTGGTCGACGGTGCGCATCGGCGGGCGAGCACGTCGGGATGCGGCTTGTGGAGGATCTGGGCATCCGCTTGCTCGCACGCGAGCCGCGCCAGGTCATTGTTGGTCATGCGGCTGAGACAGCCGTACCGGATTGAAACATGGTCCTCCACCTGGCCGACGACCAGGACCCGCTTGCGCGTCTTCTCGCCGGAACCTCCTCGGGCGTGCGCTGACGCGCGCCATTATGCTGCTGATGCCGCTTTCGGTGAGAAGCGCGATGCCGGCGCGCGCACGAGCCATCAGTGCCGGACCCTCTTCGTGGTCGTAGGTCTTCAGCAGCTCTTCGAGTCTGAGGGAATGTCGGCAATCGAAATAGAGCGCCCTGCGGTCGAGCGGCAGGGAGAGGGGAGGCGTGCGGCTGGTTCGCTCGATAAGTCAGCTAAGCGACTCCACCCGGGTTCTCGATTTCTTGGCTCCGCCACGTCGATCAGATCGGTGCCACGATTGGGACCTCCACTTCGATCACGGAGATGCAACCACCAATTGGTTCGGAGGCCATCACCTCTTATGGGTCAACGTATGCGATCGGTGCTCCAGGAAGGACGGACAGTTGATTCCTCTTCGGGAAGGCGAGAACATCGATCGTGCCACTTTTGGCCGGAAGATTTGTGCGGCCACATGCTATGCCGCTATTTTCAACTTCGCCTGTTCCAGCGACCAATACTCCATGTCGAAGAGATCTGCCTCGCTGATCGGAGTGAAACAGCCATAGGCTTCCGCGGCGTTGATTACCCGGGCAGCCTGTTCGCAGAGATCTCCGCCGATTTTGGCCGCCTTGGCATTCGCGCCGATCGCGAACATGCCTTTGCCAAGCACCAGAACGACCCGTGGATAGACGTCCAGTATCCGTTTCGGCTCGTTGGCGCGGGTCGCGTTTTTCTCAAAGTAGGCCCTGTAACGGTCCGCATAAGCGGCTAACGCGCTCTCGATTGCGCGTTCATCCGCATCGGCCCCGATGATCATCGGCCAGGGCTTGATACGAATTACGTGGTCTGGCGTCACCGTGCCGCGCAGACTGATCGCCTCCACGTTCGGCTTCGATGTGAGTTCACGGATCGCTTGAGTCGAACGGTAATCGAGGAAGACACCCTTTGCGAAAGGCGACCCTTGCCGCATCAGTGCTTTTTCCAGCCGCTTAGCAAGCCCCGCGTCTCTCTCGCCGTCATTGGGCTGCGGGCCCGTCAACGCCACGCCGGCGCGGGCGAGTTCCTCCTCTGCCAGTGTGACGAATTCGATCATCAGCTCATAGGAGGCACGGGCATCGTTTGCGAACGTGAAGAGGCCGTGATTTTCCAGCCATAGACCCTCGCAACCCGCATGCTCGCGATTGATGCGGTCCGCGGCGATGGAAAGATCGAAGCCGGGCATCACATAGGGCACATAGGCGAGGCGATCGCCATAGATGCGACGAACGGTGTCGCGCATGTTCGGTTGGTCGGCGAGCGCCAGGACCGCTGTCGCATGCGTGTGGTCGACGTAGGCAAAGGGTATGAAGGCGTGCAGCAGCGCTTCGACGGACGGGTTCGGCGCGTCCTTCTCGATGAGGCTGGCACGCAACAGTGAAACCATGTCCGGGTCTGAGAGTTTCGGGGTGTTACGGGCTTCGAGCAAAGGCGCGAGGCGCACGGCGGGCAGGCCCGGCGCCTCGATCGTGTCGAGGTCCCAGCCGCTTCCCTTGATGTGCATGAGGTCCTCTCCCTCGTCAGACCTTACCTTGACCGAGGTGTTGCCGCCGCCGTGCAGCACAAGGTCCGGGTCACTGCCGATGATACGGGAGGTGTAGATACGAAGGCCGAGGGCCTCGCTCTGTCCCGCGGCGCGTGCCGCCTCTACAAAACGTGCTGCGTCCTCGTCGTTCCAGCGGCTTTCCATGCGAATTGTCCTGTCTATGATTGAAGGTCGGCGGGCAACCGGAGCCGCCCGCCGTTTGTGCGTGCTTAGAAGTCGAAGTTGCCAATGTTTTCCTTGGTGAAAACGGTGCGCTCCGGCAGCAGGATGATGCCGTTGCCATCGGCTTCGTAATCGTAGCCCTGTACCTTGTTGGCTGAGACTTCGACGGTTCCGACGCCGGGGATCTCCAGTTTCTCGCCGACCTTCATGGGGCCGTTCTTCAAGACGTGATCGGCAACGAAGACCGAGATCTTGCCTTGCTGCGTGACGTCCCAAAGGCCGAAGCGCTGGATCGTGCCGCGCTCGATATAGGGCCGCATGACATTTGGGGTGGAGAAGCCGACGATAGTGACGCCCTCGGCGCGCTCCAAATTTTCCGCCGCCTGCGCCGCTGCCGGCAGGGCGTTTGCATCGGGCGCGATGATCGCGTCGAGGTCAGGATAGGTCTGCAGGATACTTTCAGCCGTCTGCAGTGATTTCTGAGCGTCGTTGTAGCCATACTGGGTGGTAACGATTTCCCAGCCCGGATGCTCCTTGGCGATCTTCGCCTTGGCGGCTTCCGCCCAGGCGTTCTGGTCGGTCACGGTCGGGCTCGAGTAGAAGAAGGCAACCTTGGCCTTTTCCTTCTTCACACCCTCGGCCGCCATGTCGACCAGAAGGCCGCCAAGCTGCTCAGGCGTGCCTTGGTTGATGTAATAGCTGCGGCAATCCGGGTTGACGTCGCTGTCCCAGGTCATGACGAGCACGCCGCGTTCCATGGCGCGCTTCAGCGCCGGGCACAGGCCGTCCGGAGAGACGGAGGAGACGATGAGCGCGTTGTAGCCCTGGTTGACGAAGTTGTTGATGAACTGGACCTGCCCGGAAACGCTCGGCTCCGTCGGGCCGTCATAGGTGACCTTCGCGCCGACTTCCTCGCCCGCCTTCACCGCGCCGGCGCCGCCGGAGGTGAAGAAGCCGACACCCACCAGCTTGGGGATGAAGGCGATCTGGTTTTCTGCATGCGCAGCGCCCGAGGCGAGCATGGTGCCGGCCAAAAGCGCCGCGGCGAGGGCGCTCGATTTCATGATGGTCTTGATCATTCTCATTCTCCTCCTGAAGTGACGGCCACCCGGTTCTGTCTCTGTTGCCGGGCGACCGCGATGAAATCGGCCAGCATCGCGCTTGCGTGGCGCAATGCGACCGCGACGACCAGCAACCCTCCCGAAAGTGCGCTGGAAATCTGGCTGGGGACGCCGGCCGCCTGCAAGCCCTGCTGCAGGTAACCGATGACGAAGGTGGCAAGCAGGGTGCCGAGGATGGAGCCCTGACCGCCATAGATGGAGGCGCCGCCGAGTACGGCCGCGGTGACGGCTGGCAGCAGCGTCGCCGAACCGAGGTCGACGCGCGCGGAGCCGAAATAGGCCGACATGACGAGGCCTGCGATGGCCGCCGAAACGCCGGTAATGACATAGGTGAACGTCTGGACGCGGCCGACCGGGATACCGGCGAAATGGGCAGCCCTTTCAGACTGGCCGGAAAGGAACACGGTGCGACCGAAGCGAGTGAAATGCAGAAGGACGATGAGCACGAGCGAGAGTGCGAGGAAGAGCGCGAGAGGTGCCGGCAGCCCAAGGAATTCGGCATAGCCGAAGGCGTTGAAGGCCTCCGGAAAGTTACCGATGCCCTCGTAGCCGCCCGCGCCGACGAGACCGGAGGCGACGGTCGCCGTACCCTGGAAAAGATAGAGGCTGCCGAGCGTGACGACGAGCGGCTGTATCTTGGACAGGTGGATGACCGTGGCGTTGAGGAGCCCGCAGAGCGCGCCGGTAACCAGAGCGAGCAAGATGGAAAGCGGAAGCGGCACGCCGTAGAATGTCGCGACGCCAAACATGATGGCAGTAAGGCCGATTACTGAGGCGAAAGACACGTCAATGCCGCCGGCAATTATGACAAGGGTCAGCGGTAGGGCGACGATGCCGATCTGAACGAAGTCTGAGGTGCCGTAGATCAGGTTCGTAAGATTGAGGAAGCGCGGATTGACGAGACCGAAGATGAGAAGTTCTGCGACGAGCATGGCAAAGAGGGCGGTCTCCCAGCGGAAGATCAGCTTTTTCATCGGCTTGCCTCCACATTGCGCGCCGTCGTCGTCTCACGGGATTGTGTTGGGCCGCGCTCGTGCACCCCATAGCGGCGGGCACGGATGCGCCGGTCGATAATCTGGCGGATGCGGCCGTCGAGGAGCAGGACCGAGAGCAGGATCGCGCCTGCAATGAAGTCATTCCAATAGGCCGGGATCTTCAAGAAAACGAGGGCACTGTCTATCGAAGTGATAAAGATAACGGCGGTGAAGACGCCAGCGACCGAACCGGTGCCTCCGAGAAGGCTCACGCCTCCTAGCACATTGACGGCGATGGCCTTCAGTTCGATGCCGTTACCGGCCTGATTTGGGATGAAGCCGATCTGGGCGGCGAAGACGAGGCCGGCGAGGGCGGCGCAGACGCCCGTTGCAACGAAAGCGGAAAACTGCACCAGCTTAACCGGTACACCGAGATGGTGGGCAGCCGCGCGGTTATCGCCGACTGCGTAGAAATTGCGGCCGAAGCGCGTCCTTCGCAGTACGATCCAGGCGAGCGCAACAAGTGCCAGCACAACAATCGTGAGGACGGAGAAGCCGAAGCCGAGATTGGCGGCGAGCGCCTTCAGACCCTGCGGCAGGTCCTCGATCCAGCGCCCGCCCGTGAGGACGAGCATGATGCCGCGATAAAGTCCAAGCGTGCCAAGGGTGGCGACGATGGATGGAATGCCGAGATAGGCAACCATCAGACCGTTGAAGGCCCCGGCGACAGCACCGGTTGCAAGGCAGAAGGCGATGGCGAGCGGCAGGCTCACGCCGGCTGTGAGCGAAAGGCCGAGCACCGCGGCGCTGAGGCCAAGCACCGAACCGCTCGACACATCGATATTGCGCGTCAGGATGACCATCATAGTCCCGAGCGAGATCAGCATCAGGACGAGGCTGTTGGAGACAACCACCGAGGCAGTGGCGCCGGACAGATAGCCGGGCGCGGCCGTGCCGATCGCGGCGTAGGCGACGGCAAGCACTAGGATGAGCGTTGCGACGCGATTGCGGGAAAAGAGATCAAGCATGGCGGCCCTCCGAGGCGCCGAAGGCGAGGCGGGCGATGGCGTCAACCGAGATCTGGTCCGTGAGTTTGCCGCCAGACTGGCCGAAGGCCATGATCTCGACCCGGTCGGCAAGCTGTTCGATCTCGTCGAAGTCGGATGAAATGAGGATGATGGCGACGCCGTCGGCGGCAAGCCGGCGGATGACGTCGTAGAGGTCGTTGCGTGCCGCCACGTCCACGCCGCGCGTGGGCTCGTCGAGAATGAGCACCTTGGGCCGAGCGGAAAGGCATTTGGCGAGCAGCACCTTCTGCTGGTTGCCACCCGAAAGACCGCGCGCCTCCTGGTCGGCGCCGGTGCACTTGATGCCCATGCTCGCGCGGAACCCATCGAAGACCTTACGCTCGGCGCCGGGCCGCAGAAAGAAGGGCAGGCGGTGCACCAGGTAGGACGAAACGTTCCAGGAAAGCGGTGCTTCAAGGAAAAGGCCGTGCTGCTGGCGGTCTTCAGGCAGGTAGACGAGGCCGAGGTCGATGCATATGCGCGGTGAGCGCTTCTTCAGTTCCGCGCCATCAAAGACGACGCTGCCCCCCATCTGCGGCCGAAGGCCGAAGAGCGTTTCGGCGAACTCCGTGCGTCCGGCGCCCACGACCCCGGCAAGGCCGAGGATTTCGCCGGCCCGCACGTCGAGGCTGATATTGCGGAACCCTTCGCCGCTGAGGTCGCGCACGCTGAGACGCGGCTTGCCGATCTGCGAAACCTTGCGGCACACACGCTTCTTGTCGGCATCATCCGCGATCTGCACACGGCTCATCGCGTCGATAATCACGGCGTCGCTGTAGCTGTCGAGCGGCCCGCTAAGCACGATCACACCGTCGCGCAGTACGCTGATTGTGCCGCAGATCTCGCGAATCTCGCGCAGCTTGTGCGAGATGAAGAAGATGCCGACACCCTGACTCTGGAGCTTGCGCACGCGCTGAAAGAGGGCGCTGGTCTCGAAGGGGGTTAGCGCCGAAGTCGGTTCGTCGAGTATCAGCACGCGCGCGTCACGTACGAGACCGCGCAGGATTTCGACAATCTGCCGCTCGGCGATTTCAAGGGCGGCGGCCTGCACGTCGAGGTCGAGCGAGACTGAGAGCTCGGCGACGAGTTGCTCGACGCGCGGCCTTAGCGCGCGGGGAGAGGCTGCAAGGCCAAGGCAGATGTTTTCCAGAACGCTCTGGTTGGGCAGGATATGCGCCTCTTGCGGCACCAGGTAAAGCCCGAGTTTCTGCGCGAGCGCCGGCGATGCATGGGTGAGGGCGCGGCCGTTGATCTCGATGGCGCCGGCATTAGACGCAATGACGCCCGACATGATTTTCATGAGGCTCGACTTGCCAGCGCCGTTGCCGCCGAGAAGCGCATGCACCTCTCCCGCGTGCAAAACTAGGGAAACACCTTTTAGCACCGGAACGGCACCGTAGGACTTCCAGACGTCCGTCAGCTTCGCGACCCTCCCGGCCACCGGGCTCCCAGCCATTCCGCACCTGTTCATATGTAATTCATGAAAGTCATGTGATCACATAGCTCAATCGTCGTCAATATGCCCGTCACGTGATGAACGACTATAGGAAGCCAGTGCATCGCTCGAAGCTCGGATTAGCCGCGCAAAATCAACGGATTGGAACTGGGAAGAATATTTCGCAGGCCTAACGCGTTGACGGATCAAAAGTTTTATTGGTATTCAAATGATCAGAAATCGACCGAGGGAGCCGCTTGCATGGCGTCGGACAACGGAGAATGGAGTTATGCCGACACGGACGAGGAGATCCTCACCCGTATCGCTTGGTATTACTACAACGACGGGCTGACGCAGAACGAGATCGGCGAGAAACTCAACATGTCGCGCATCAAGGTGTCGCGTCTTTTGGAGAGCGGCCGACGCTCCGGCATTATTCAGGTGCGTATCAACTCGAGATATCAGGGCTGCCTGGCGCTCGAGCGGCAGATCAAGGAGCGCTACGGGCTGTTGGAAGCCTACGTGGTGCCGCAGCTTCCCGATCAGGATCCGAGTGATCGGCTGGGTCAGGCGGCCGCGCAATTTCTCATGCAACGGCTTCAGCCGGACGACCTTCTGGCGGTCGGTTGGGGCGCGACCGTGAGCAACACGATCCAGCGGCTCGGCCATGTCGCCAACGAGCGCAATATTGGCCTAGTCAGCCTGACCGGCGGCGTCGGCACTTATGTCGACGGCATGCGAACGGCCAACTGGGGCAGCAGCGTTCATCTCGTACCGGCGCCGCTCGTCGTGCGCGACCCGGATGTCGCACGCAACCTCTCTTCCGAACCCGCCGTCGCCAACTTGCTCGAAATGGCGCTCAACGCGAGTTACCAGCTCGTTGGCATCGGTGAACTTTCGGCCACCTCCACTGTCGTGCGTTCCGGCTATGTCAGCCCCGATGAGGTGGAGCCGTTGCGCCGCAAGGGCGCCGTCGGCGACATCCTCTGCCAGTTCTACAACGAATGCGGAGAGCCACTCGAGTTGCCGCTGCACGATCGAGTGATCGGCGTGAAGCTCGCGGCGCTGTCGCGCGCGGAAAAAGTCGTGGCGGCGGCGGGTGGCATCCATAAGGTACAGGCCATCCATGCAGCGCTTTGCGGAAAGGTCGTCGGCATCCTCATAACCGACGAGACGACCGCGAGCCGCCTCATCGAGCTCGAGGACTGAGACCATGAAGACTTCCTATATGCTGGCCGTCGATGCCGGCACGGGCAGCGGCCGCGCGGTGATCTTCGACGAAAACGGCAACCAGATCGCCAGCGCCCAGCACGAATGGTGGCACCGGGCCGATCCGCGCTTTCCGGGCTCGATGGACTTCGATGTGGAGGGCAACTGGTCGCTGCTGTCACGCGCCATTCGCCAGGCGATCGCCGAATCCCGCATTGCACCCGCCGAGATCCGTGCAGTCAGTGCCACCAGCATGCGTGAGGCGATCGTCGCCTATGACCGCAGCGGTCGGGAAATCTGGGCCTGCGCCAACGTCGACAGTCGCGCCGTGAGCGAGGTGCGCGACCTGAAGCGCGATTTTGCCGATCTGGAGCGGACGCTTTATACTGAGAGCGGGCAGACTTTCGCGCTCGGCACCCTGCCGCGCCTGCTCTGGCTGAAGCGCAACCTGCCGGACGTCTATGCTCGCATCCACAGGATCAGCATGCTGTCAGATTGGGTTCTGGCGCGTCTCTCCGGCGTCATCGCGAGCGATCCTTCCAATGCCGGCACGACCGGTCTCTACAGCCTAACGAAACGCAATTGGATGCCTGAGGCGCTGAGCAAGGCCGGCATGCGCGACGATATCTTCCCGGAAAGCGTCGAGCCGGGCACGGTGATCGGCCGGGTCACCGAAAGGGCGGCTAGCGAGACGGGCATTGCCACGGGCACACCCGTTGTCATGGGAGGCGGCGACTGCCAGAGCGGGGCAGCGGCAGTCGGTGTCGTGAATGAAGGTGACTGCGCCGTGCTCGGGGGGACCTTCTGGCAGCAGGTGGTGAATGTCGGCCCGTCCGTGTCCGATCCGTCTATGGACCTGCGCATCAATCCGCATGTCGTCAACGGCCTAAACCAGGCCGAGGCGATAAGCTTCTTCGTCGGCATGGTAATGCGTTGGTTCCGCGACAGTTTCGGCGCGGAAGAGGTCGCGGCGGCCGGGCCCGGCGGCGATGCCTACAGGCTCCTCGAGGAGAAAGCAGCCGGGGTGCCGGTGGGCGCTTACGGCATCATTCCGGTCTTCTCCGACGTCATGCACTACGGCAACTGGTATCACGCCGCGCCTTCGCTTCTGAACCTTTCTATCGACCCGGAAAAATCGGGCAAGGCCGCGATCTTTCGCGCCCTTCAGGAGAATGCGGCGATTGTCGCGGCCCGCAACCTTTCGGCTATCTTCAAGCTTTCCGGCAAAACGCCGGATAAGATCGTCTTTGCGGCCGGCGCGTCGAAATCAGCCCACTGGTCGCAGATCCTTGCGGATGCCACCGGCCTTCCGGTCGTAACGCCCGTGGTCAAGGAGGCGACGGCGCTCGGCTGCGCCGCAGCGGCGGCAATCGGGATCGGCCTACGCCGCAACTTCGTCGAGGCGGCGGCGAGCTGGGTGCGCTGGGACAAGCGTTTCGAGCCGAATTTCGACCACAAGGTTATCTACGAGGCGGCGGGCGAGCGCTGGGCACGCGCCTACGCGCTGCAGCGACAGCTCGTGGACGAGGGCGTCACCACGGCCATGTGGAAGGCGCCAGGTCTCTGAGTTTTATAGATCCGTCAATCAACATAGCAGGAATTAAGACATGCTCATCCAGATGGTTAGCATCAACGTCAAGCAAGGCCACGCCGCAGATTTTCTGGAGGCGTTCCGCATAAACTACGAAGGCACGCGCCAGGAGCCCGGTAATCTGCGCTTCGACGTCCTGCGCAATCCGGACGACGACCACAGCTTCGTCATCTATGAAGTCTTCAAGTCGCCTGAGGCGCTCGACGCGCACCGCAAGACCGAACACTACCAGGAATGCGTGCGCCGGATCGACCCGATCCTCGCCGGCCCACGGACCAAGACCTTCTATAATGTCGAGATGGCCGATTTTCTCGCCGCGGGCCAAGCCTAGCAGGTTTGGAATACGGCAGAGCTCCTCGGACGGTGGACACTACTTCGTTCAGGGGTTGAGCGACCCTTCTGCACTGATTAAATTCGATAAGCCGCTGGACGAGCTTCGGGCTGCGCTGGCAGAGTTTGACTGGGAGACAGAGCCGTTCACAACCCTGGGCGGTGGGAATTGCCGCGATGCTGCGGCGTTCGCGTCACCCCAACGCCGCCGCTGTTCCTGACCAAGAATTTCGGCTCGCATCCCATACCTTGCCTAAAACACGTCGGTAACGACGTCGTCAATGACGGCCATCAACGCGCTATCCGGCAGGCGGTGCCAATCGGGCGGTTAGCCTGAAAAGGGGGCATTCAACCTGAAACCGTGTCAGCGAAGCATGATGCGATCATCTTGTTTGCTCCTAAGTCCCTTGCCCATTTTGCGATCTCGGGTTCGTCACTCTTCTCAGCGATGCCGCCCCACACTTCCTTCAGCACGGGGTTTCCTGACGAAGAGTCGAAGAAAAAATAGCCTGGGTCAGCAACCGGGACATCGGCATATACAATCGTCCATGTGCCGGCCTGCATAAAATTGATGATGCTGATCTTGGACGGTTGGACCTTCTGATCAAGGCCATTGGCAACAAGCCTCGAGTAGTCGGCTTTGCGTGTGGCGCTGAGCTTCGTATCAACGCCTTTGCAGGGATCAGCCGCCAATGCGGCATGTTGTGGTAGTTGGAGGATGACAGCAGCTAAACCGAATGCGAAAAGTTGTTTTAGAAACGTGGACATCAGGGCAGTACTCGCTCCAGAAAGCTTCTGGTAGATAACCACACATCGTGTTCGCGGACAAATGGTAAGCTACCGCTTAAACCACGAAAAGTCCGGGCTCGGTTCCCGGGCTTGCAACCAACATACAGAGCGACCGCCCCGTTTCATCTTAGGGGCGTCTGAGGAACCACTTCTGGCACATCCGGTGGCACCTCACTTTCTGGGACGAACCCAAGGATGCTCACCACGAGAGCGATGAGAACGCAGATGAGTACGAGGAAGGCAACACCGGTTCTGTCCATTCATTATTAGCAATTCCGAATGTGATGAATTCGAGGCAAAGACTAAGAGGCTCGCATCCTGTCGCCGCGACCAGACCCGCGCCCGGGGGGTACCGGGCAAATCAAAGGAGAAGAAGGTCGATTAATCTAAATAATATTCGTCAAAGTGGACTGATCCGAAGCAATCAACTCTGACGCAAGCAGGGCAACTGGTAGGCCGAGGCCTATAACCTCGAAGAACGGGTTCGATTCCCGGGCCTGCAACCAAATTCGAGACGATGGCTATCTGCGTCAGTCTTCGTCCCAGAGCATTTCCATTATCTCGTCAGGGGATTCCTTAACCTGAAACGTCGCGCAATCTGCGTTTTTGGGAGCGAAGGTGACGAGAGTGGTGCGTCGTTGACCTTCAACCCGCTGGAAGTGCGTCACAGCGTCCATGTTGACGAAAATTGGTCCGTTGTTGTCGTGTAGTTCGAGCCACATGGTTTGTGTCCTCTCGACAATTCGTCGGCTCGCGGAAGTATAGCACAAGGGTGAGTGAAATGAGCCCGTACCGCGTCGAATACGATTCCGGCCCTGAGGGCATGGAGGGGATGAAGCCGTCAAGAACGAGTGGGCGGACAAAGGCTATCGCCTCGATCAGGTGGCCCGAGATCGACTTAGGAGTGGCTTCTGATGTTCTCCTTAAGCACGTTCACTTGCTAACTCCTTCCAACGTTAATCCATATCAGTCCCGAGGCACGAGACGTTCGCGCAGGAACTCTTCAAAGGCAAGTCAGCCGATGAGGCATATGCGTCCGCGGGGTATAAGCCGGACAGGGCAACGCTTCCCGCCTGACAGCAAATGACGGCATCAAAGACCGCGTGGCCGAAATCCAAGGTAAGGGCGCTCTCAAGGCGGAAGCGACTGTCGAGCGTGTTTTGAAAGAGCTCTCCCGTATCGGCTTCTCCGATCTTGGCCGCGTGTTCGATGCGAACGGCAGGCTGCTTCGACCTGAAGAGCGGGATGTCAGCCGCCGCGGTCGCTTCGGTCGAAGTGGTGACCCGCAACATCGGCGACGGTGAGGTCGAGCACGTCCACAAATCTAAGGTCTGGGACATAAATAGCGCCTTGGAGACCCTCGCCAAGCACCTCGATTGTTCATCGAGCGTGTCGAGCACTCTCGGAGCATGAGCCTCAATGTCTCGCCAGAGGATGCCGAACTGTGGCGCATGCAGGTGGCTCGATTAACGGAGAAACAGCGAGAGGCTAATCGCCTTCTCGCCGGCCCGGCGCGCAACATCATGCCCCGCGGCGGGTCTCGGTCGGGAAAGACGTTCGTTCTTTGTCGGGCGATGCTCCAGCGAGCGATAAATGCTCCGGGTTCGCGGCATGTCATAGTCAGATTTCGATTCAACCACGCGAAGACGTCGGTCTGGTCCGATACGCTGCCCAAAGCCTGGCCCTCTGCTTCCCGTCGGTTCGGGTGAGGGTTTGACAAGACCGACTTCTATGTCGAGCTGCCGAACGGATCGCAGATCTGGATAGCCGGCCTCGATGATAAAGAGCGCGTCGAGAAGATCCTGGGACAGGAATACGCCACTCTCTATTTCAACGAGAGCAGCCAAATCCCCTGGGCATCCCGCCGTCCGGTGGTGTAGCTATGCCGATCAGAACACGCCCAGAGAGCTGAGCAACGAAACTGCGCCAACGATCAGAACCACGATCTGAGCCATCTGCTTCATCGTAGAGTCGATCGGAAGTTTCTGCACGAGATAGAGCAAAACGATGACGAATAGGATTGTGACGAGGATGCTGATTGCGGCGGACATGTCCCCCAGGTCCTTCAACTAAGCGCCTTGCGGCATGAAGGCGTAAATATGGCTGAGCTCTCGAAAAGGAAGGGAGGACGGATGGCGAACCCAATCTATGCCCGTCTGCAGGCGACGGCGCAGCGCCTCATCGCAAAATATGGGCCCGGCGTGGCCCGTCGCTGGGGGCAGGCGCCAGGCCTCTCACCGCCCCGTCCGCCACCGGGACGGCTGCGCGCGGCGTTAACACAATGCGGTTGCGGTCTCTACTCGCCTATTCGGGCTAAACCCAAAGCCACAATCAGAGACCGTGCAGTCTCTGCAGCGTCGTTTGAAATTCTCAATTCGCGCGTATGTGAATTCGAACGCTCAGAAGCTGGGCCTCTTCTTTCGTCGAGAGAGAAGGGCCTTTCTGCGTCTAAGAGCAAAAGACCCGCGATCCGGGCCGGGGTCACATTCCATGGCGTCCCGTCGCGCCTGTGGGTAGGCCGTCGGATGCTTTTTTGTTCCGGCAGCCCGAAATCGTCTCTGTCGCGCATCAACCGAAATCCTCCGGTGCCCATTCGCAAGGCCAGTACTCCGGTGCGGCTAAGACGGTGGAGCCTCAGAGCCGTGGAGAAGGGGACGATTTTTACAACCTAAGCCCATCACTCACCCAAGGGGCGAGCGACGGCGGCCGCTCGGGGTGATAACTCTAATATGGCAAAGGTTCGCGCGGCGGCCTGCCTAAGACCCTTGCCATCGTCGACAAAGTCCAATCAGCAGGCATTCAGGAGAATGCTGCAATCACTCGGGCTGCGGCAGGGGGATCAATGTTTTCGTCTTGCTCTTGGTCGGCTTTTCGCCCGGAACATGGGACATGGTCTTCGTGCGGCTCTGCAGTCCGTCGTCCGTAACCTTGGTCTTGGTCTGCGACTTGCTGAATGTTCCTTTGTCCATGGCCTGAGCCTTTGACTGCCCCTGCAATTGGGAGGGATTGTCGTTTATTTTCGTCTGGCTCTTTGCCTTTCCTTCCGAGGTTGCTGCGCTTCCGCCTACGCCAATCGAGGACGTCGTTCCGTCGTCGGTCCTGCATGTGCCTGCCGTTCCGATCGTGCTGGCCGAGGTGCCACCGGCCGCGGCGCTTCCGCCAGATCCAACCGTTCCCGCCGCATCGCACTCTTGAGCCTCCGCTGGCACGAACGCAGCCGTTGCGGACGCGACGACGAAAAATGCAAGTATCGTTCTTCGAAGCATAACAGCTCCTTTCATTTCTTCGGCTTGATGATTGCGCAGGTCCCATCCGAACGGCGCGTGATGGTCGTGCCGTCGGGGCGGGTCACGGTAGCGGTCGCAAAGCTCTCTCCACCGGAGGACCCACTCGTCACTGAGGATCCGGCACTGCTCGTGGCAGAGCCACCGCTTGCCGAGGTGCCGCCGCCGACCGTCGTGGACGAGGATACGCTGCCAGACCCTACAGTGACTGACGACGAAACGCGGCTCCCGTCCGACTGTTCTGGTTCGATGACCACGCACGTCGAGCCGTCATCGAGCTTAATCTCTTTCGCTGCGGCATGGTCAGGGGCAGCCATAGCAGCCGCGAACAGCGCCGTGATAACCGGGACTAGAAATGAACTGGAGGTCATCGGGCCTCCTCCTTCTTGAAAACGCTGGCTTCGGAAGGGTCCTCCGAAGCCAGCCGATTTGATATCAGCAGGACGGTCTGTTGCCCTTGGAGCCGTCCTTCTTGGCGAGGCCAGGAGGACAATTCTTGTTGCTCTCATCGTCCTGGGCGGCGTCGCGGGCGCTGTTTTCATCGCCTTGGACACTGCCGGTGGTCTCATCCGATGTTCCGCCACCTGATCCAGCGGCTGAGCCACCGGTTCCAACGGAGCTGCTGGTGCTTCCACCGCCTGCGGAAGAGCCGCCGGTGCCAAGGGTCGAAGCGGAGCCGGCGCTACCCGACCCGGCGGCTGATCCACCCGTTCCCACGGAGCTGCTTGACGTACCGCCGCCGGCCGAAGATCCGCCCGTTCCCAGTGTCGATGCAGAGCCGGACTGGCAATCGCTGGTGTTCGGATCGCAACCGCCACCAGCCGAGCTTCCGCCCGTTCCGACGGTGCTGCTTGAGGTCCCACCGCCGGCGCTGGTGCCGCCGGTGCCAATCGTTGTGCTCGATTGCGCGAACGCGCCCAGCGTGGTGCCCGCGAGAAGGCCTGCCGCGAGGGCCGTCCTGATGAAATACCGCATTGGAGTTCCTTTCCTCACGTTAATGTCCTTGTGGCTGCAACCTGCCTACCAACCCAAACCAGCATGACGTGTTCCGGGCTGGGACTTCGGACCGAAGGGGTCCCGGCGCAAAGTCTGAAGGCCTACTCGGACCTTCGCCCGTTCGGCGCGCGCATAGGTCTGAGCGGCGATTCCGAATGGAACCGCGCGGCCGGATCGCTCGTTTTCTGCGCTCGGGCTTCGCGCAGCCCTGCTCACCAAATTGATTGTGATGGCACTTCGGGGGCCGCAGCTCTGTTTGTGTCTCACGACATTCGCGATATTGTGGAAAGGGATGACGGCGTCTTCTCATCATCGTCGTCTGGCCACCACCCCCATCCATTCATGAAGGAGCGCTTCTTTCGCCTGCTGACCATCGAGGCGGAGTAATAGAAGCTGCAGCAGCTGGTGCTCCGAAATTCTCCGACGGCAGGTAAGCGGCGCTGTCCTTCCGGCAATCTCAGATCAGCTTTTGCACTTTGAGCCCGTCGGCCGTGATCTGTCTCGTCGGCCGGTCAACAGCTGACCCCGCGTGTGCTTCCTGGCCTTTTCGTCATCCAGGACGGTTCCTATCCTTCATGTTTGATCATGGAGGAAAGCATCGCGACGATCCGATCACGAGCTCGTTTCAGAAAAGTAGCACGAGGTTGCATACCTAGGCGCGCGGGGGAAGTGACGCGGAAGAAGGCCCTTGAAGCTTCCGTGGGGCGGGGTCTGTGCGGAAAGGCGAACGAGGGACCGGAATTGCAGCAAGCCTTTTGCATGACGTTACAGAGCATGCACGAGATCACGGAGTTCTGCAGTTGGAGCTTGCGGTGAATGCAGAAAATTCGGCAGCGATGCGATTCTATCAACGCCACGGTTTCGTAGAGGTTGGCCGCATTCCAAACGGCTTCCTGGGGCACGGTACCAAGAACGACGAGTTAATCATGGTCCTGTGCTTGGAGAGATAACCATTTCCGTATCGCTTCCACTCCGCCCCATTTAGTGGGGCGCTCCGGCGACGTTTACCCTCCGAGAAAAAATGGGCACAACAAGCGCCGGCCGGCCGACGGCCCGACCCGTTCGACCGGGGCTTGACCGGTCAAAAGGCTAGCCGCAGGAGGTTCAGCATGGCGCCGGCAAGCCGCTCCACGGACTCGAGGATGGATCTCTCGCACTCCTCGCCAAGCCGACGGCCGCTGCCCCGCTAACTCAATGGTTGGCGCAGCTGCGATTTCTTTTTGAGAGGGCGAACGGTGCGTACAAGGATGCCTAATTGGATATGACTGGATGGGCGGCCTAAGCGCGCGTTGCAGAAACCGCGGTCACATTGGCCCATTTTGCCACTACAGCCGCAGCGCCGGCTGTAAGCAAGGCGCTCGCAGGAGTGAATTGGTTAGGTTAGCAATTAAGTGACCTCAGCGTGCTGCCAACGTGCTCGGACTTCGAAGAGCGGTGATCCGTTTGGCCTTGGACAGTCCAGCGGAGCCTACTTCTTGAAACGAACACCCACGCCGCCACCATTTTCCGGGATGAACTCAATTCCTGCCTTGGCGAACGCCGCGACGATGCTTGCAAGATTATTGACGATGGGAACGTGAGCTCCCCGTTCAAAATCCGCAATGGTCTGGCGAGACACGCTGGCTGCTTTGGCCAACTCTGCTTGGCTCCAACCCAACATAGCTCGCGCCCCACGGCACTGCTCCATCGTAAGAAGATCGTTACTCAAGGCAAACTTTCTGATTGACTTCTGACATTTTGTAGGAAAAATAACCGGCGACGATCGAACAGGTGCGCGAACACCTGCTCGATCTGACCACAACCCAAGCTGTAAGGAGCTCGGATCATGGCTGATTCCGACAATAGCAGAACTTTGTCTACGGTCACCCGGGGAGATTTCTATTCCTTCGCGGCGGCGTCATTACCCACATCTCAAGAGCTTGCCAGGGCGACGCGCCTACCTTCGGATGCGTGCAATGACGATCCCGCGCTCGTGGTCTGCAAACAGTGGTGCAACGCCCGGGAACATCTGAGCGCGCCACGTTTGCGCCAGCAGCGGCACGAAAGCTCGCTCTTTTCGGCTGTTTTGCCCGCACCGCTTGAGCAATCCGCGGGTTTGCGAGCTTACGAAAAGGCGCTCGAAGCTGAAGATCGTGCATCCGCCGCGGAGGACCAGGCCGCGGAAGCCCTATGGCGGACACCAGCGCGATCGGCTGCAGGCGCAACGGCCAAGCTCCACGCCCTCGGCACGAAGTGGCAACCATCTTCCACAAGCGAAGAAGAACCCTGGCCACAAATCCGCTCCGTCATCGCCGACCTCCTGAAGATCGACACCGGCTCTGTTGCGAGCCGCCTGTCTATGCCCGAACGCCAATCCGAGCTTCAAGGCGATTGAATGGGAATGGTTCACCAGGACACGTGATCCCCGGCGCGCCGCCGACCTGACAAGCTATGCGCACCGCGCCTTTGCATGCATTTCGCCGTGGGAGCACCGCGTTCGGGAACTGCTTCCAATGCGGCGTTCCGACTCTACCAAAAACTAAAACAAGGAACTTCAAATGAAACTGGGAAGCCCATTTCGGCCACGCCTGCTTTCCGCGCTTCTGATCTCCATCTTCCTCGGAAGTGCTCCGGCGACGCCGGCGCAAGAACGCGGAGAGCTTCGGATCGCTACATCCTACAAGCTGATGACGCTGGATCCGCAATATGCCAATCTCAACGAGAACACCTCACTGCTCTCCCATATTTACGAGCGGCTCGTCTACCAGGACGAGAATCTCGAATTGAAGCCTGGGCTCGCCACCTCCTGGCGGCCACTGTCCGACACGCAATGGGCGTTCAAGCTCCGTGACAAGGTCCGCTTCCATGACGGCTCGGCCTTTGACGCCGATGATGTCGTCTACACGATCGAGCGCATCCGGGACTTCCTCAAACCGCCGAGCGGCGGCTTTCGCTCCTATGTCAGCGGCATCAAGTCGGTCTCGGCACCCGATCCTCTCACAGTGCTGATCGAAACCGACGGCGCGGTCCCCAATCTGCCACTCTTCTTCTCCTCCCTCTTCGTGATGAACCGGCCCTCTGAGGGGGTCGAGACGACCGAGGACCTCAACGCGGGGCATCCGCCCAACGGCACTGGACCCTACCGGTTCGAGAGCTGGAGTTCCGGCGAGAGCCTGAGACTGGCCCGGAACGACGACTACTGGGGCGGCAAACCTGCCTGGTCCAAGGTTACCTTCCGGGTGATCGAGAACCCGGCAGCGCGCGTGGCGGCGCTCAGCACGGGAGAGGTCGATGTGGCCGACGCGATCCCGGCCCGCGACGTTGCCTCCTTGAAGGAGCGCGGCGCCAGGGTCGCGAGCGTCGGTGCTGCACGTGTCAACTTCGTACAGTTCGACGTCGCGCGAGACACGCTTCCGGGAGTGACTGACAAGTCGGGCGAGCCGATCGCCAATCCGTTCAAGAACCCGCTCGTGCGCCGAGCGCTTACGCTGGCGACTGACCGGGGCATTCTCGTCGACAAGATTCTCGCCGGTTATGGCACGGCCGCCGCTCAGGTCTTTCCGAATGGTCTGCCGGGCACCTCGGCGAAATTGCTGCCTGAGGCTCCAAACTATGACGAAGCAAAGATGCTTCTCGCGAAGGCCGGTTTCCCGGACGGCTTCAACCTTGTTCTTGCCGGGCCGGCGGGCCGTTACCCCGGTGACGCCGAAAGCCTTCAGGCAGTCGCCCAGAGCTGGGCCCGCATCGGCGTCAATGCTCAACCAGCGGCCGCGCCTTTCTCGGTATTCAACACCAAGCGGGCGGCAGGGGATTACGGCGTCTGGTACGGCGGCACCTCCGGCGAGGCGGTCGACATCATTCTCCATACTCTGCTGGCATCCCCGGACCCAGAGCGCGGGACCGGTGCGTTGAACTTCGGGAAGTATCGCAACGAGGCCTTCGACGCGATGCTCGCAAGGGCGGAAAGCATTGCGGTAGGGCCGGAGCGCAATGCGGCACTCGCGCAGGCGACGGAACTCGTGATGGCCGACCAGCCGATCATACCGCTCTACCATTTCCATCACATCGTCGGTTACGGCTCGCGGATCGGCTCCTATGTCCTGCACCCCCGCGGCTGGACGACCGCGATGCAGACGCTTCCGGCGATGGAGTAAGCGGTCATGGGCATGATCTCGGTTGCATTGGGAAGGCTGGGCCAAGCCTTCCTGCTCCTCATCGCCATGTCGTTGATCGGCTTTATCGGCATCCACAGCGTCGGCAATCCGGTCTTCAACGTCGTCAACATCGAAACAGCTACGCCCGAGGATATTCACGCCGCAACGATCGCGCTCGGTCTTGATCAGCCGATCTGGCGCCAATACCTCGCATTCATCGGCAATGTCGTCAGCGGCAACTTCGGCACCTCCTACATCTATCATCTGCCCGCCTTCGAGTTGGTGATGAGCAAACTGCCGGCAACGCTTGAGCTCGCCTCCATCGCGATGCTGATCGCCGCACCGCTCGGGACGGGACTCGGACTCCTGGCCGGCCGACGCAGCGGCACGCTGTTCGACAGAACCCTGGTCAAGGCGAGCGTGTCGGCGCTGAGCATCCCTTCCTTCTGGCTGGCGATGATGCTGATCCTCGTCGGCGCTATCCTGACCGGCTGGCTCCCGTCCGGTGGTCGCGGCTCGACTGCGAGCTTCCTGGGTCAGGAATGGAGTTTTCTGACTGCAAATGGATTATGGCACCTCGTGCTTCCGGCCTTGGCGCTGGCGATACCGAACATCGCTCTGATTGCCCGTCTATCGCGATCGGGGACAATCGAAGTCGAGAACCTGGATTTCACAAGGTTTTGCCGCGCCAAGGGGCTTTCCGCGCGAAGGATCCTGTTCCGCCACACCCTTCCGAACATCAGCGTACCGATCGTGACGATCATCGGACTGCAGTTCGGCGGCATGCTCGCCTTTGCCGTGGTGGTGGAAACGATCTTTTCGTGGCCGGGCGTCGGCAAGCTTCTGATCGACTCCATCCAGCTCCTCGACCGGCCAGTGGTGATGGCGACGCTGACCGTCATTGCCGTCGCCTTCGTCGCGCTGAATGCCCTCGTCGACTTGTTCTATGCCGTGCTCGACCCGCGCGTGCGCCTGTCTTCATGAAAGGTGACCCGTCATGAAAGCCCAAATCGTAAGCGCGCTTAAGAGGCGCCGACACGGACCGGTGCTGACCGCGTCAAAGCTGCTGCTGGCAGGCTACATCCTGGTTGCCATCGCTGCACCCTTGATCGCGCCGCAAAACCCCTATGACCCGCTGCAGATCTACGGCTGGGAGGCGTCCTCGCCACCCGGTACACGTGGCAGCGGCGGCTATCTCTACCTGCTTGGAACCGACGGTCTCGGCCGAGACATCGTCAGCACCATTCTCTACGGCCTGCGCATCAGCCTGGTGGTGTCGATCGTCAGTAGCGCGCTCGCCGCGCTGATCGGGCTGACCGCCGGCGTCAGTGCCGCGTATTTCGGGAAATGGGTCGACATCGCGATCATGCGGCTGGTCGACTTGCAGCTCAGCCTGCCGACGATCCTGATTGCGCTCATCGCCATCGTCACGCTCGGGCCGGGCATAGACCGGATCATCCTGGCGTTGATCATCGCGCAATGGGCGACCTATGCCCGGATCGCCCGCGGCGTCGCACTCAGCGAAGCGAACAAGCCTTACATGGATGCGGCCCGCTTGATGCGACTACCAACGTCCCGGATCATCTTCCGCCACCTGCTTCCGAACAGCATCGCGCCCGCCGTCACCTTGATACCGATCGAGGTCGGCCATGCCGTCGCACTCGAGGCGACCCTCTCCTTTCTTGGGCTGGGCGTCCCGATCGACAAGCCCTCGCTCGGCTCAGCGGTCGCAAACGGGTTCCAGTACCTCCTGACCGGCCAGTACTGGATCAGCCTGTTCCCGGGCCTCGCCCTCTTCGGCCTGATCGCCAGCATCAATCTCGTCGGCGAAGACGTTCGCCGCAGCCTCGATCCAAGGAACCATTCGCGATGACCGTGGAACACGTGACGACACCCCTGCTACGGGTTGAGAACCTTGGCCTTCGCCATGTCTCGGGCTCAGCCACAACGCCAATCCTGTCCGACGTGAGTTTCGAACTCGGGCGCGGCGAGATCCTCGGCATCATCGGCGAGTCCGGCGCCGGCAAGTCGACTGTCGGCAATGCCATCCTCGGGCTGCTTTCGCCTGAGTTCCAGCAGACCTCCGGAACGATCGAGTTCGATGGCAAGGCGATCGACGGGATGACTGCCTACGAGCGCCAGACGCTTCGAGGACGGCGGATATCGGCGATCTTCCAGGACCACACCGCCTCGCTCGATCCGCTGATGAGCGTCGGCGCCCAAGTCGAAGAAACCTGCCTTGCGCTCGACAGCTCGCTTTCCAAGCGCGAGGCGCGTGCCCGCGCGATTGATCTGCTTGCCCGCGTCGGCATTCCCGAACCGGAGCGGCGATACCGCAACTACCCGCACCAGTTCTCCGGCGGGCAGAGGCAACGCGTCGTCATCGCCATTGCGCTTGCCGGCTCTCCCGACATCATCATCGCCGACGAGCCGACCTCGGCGCTCGATGCCACGGTTCAGAAGCAGGTTCTGGAACTTCTAAAAATCCTTGTCGACGAAACCGGTGTCTCGATCATCCTCGTCACCCACGACATGGGCGTGATCTCCGAAATCACCAACCGGGTTCTCGTCATGCGAAAGGGCCAGGTAGTCGAAGCAGATCACACTGCGGTCATCCTCGATCAGCCCCGCCACGACTACACGAAGAAGCTGCTCGCCGCTGTCCCAAGGCTTCGGATCCCGACAGGCACTGCCAACACGGAAGACAACGGCCGCCAGGCGAACTCTCCCGCCACAGACGGCGACCAGAACCCGCTTCTCATCGCCGAAGGGGTTTCGAAACAGTTCGCGCCGCAGGATTTTGCCTGGGGCGTCGGACGGGGCAAGCCGAGATTCGGCCTGCGCGACGTCGGTATTCGCCTGGCGCGCGGGTCGATCACCGGGATCGTCGGCGAGAGCGGCAGTGGAAAGACGACGTTCGGCCGCATCCTCGCGGGCCTCGACAAGGCGCCGACCGGCCGGATCACGATCGGGGAACACGCCTTCGACGTTTCGCGAAGCGGCCGCCGCAGCGGTCTTCTCGGCCGCGTCCAGATGATCTTCCAGGATCCATCCGTCTCGCTCAACCCCCGAATGACCATCGGCGAGACGCTCGACGAAAGCATTCGCTTCGGCGCAAGGACCGGCTCCAGCAAAGAGCCGGCGGACCTGGCTGCAATGATGGATCGGCTTGGTCTTCCGCGAAGCTTGCTCGGCCGCCATCCGCATCAGCTCTCCGGTGGCCAAAAGCAGCGTGTCTGTATCGCTCGCGCCCTGTTGGCACGGCCTGAGATCATCGTCGCGGACGAGCCGACGTCCGCGCTCGACGTCTCGGTTCAGGCCGAGATCGTCCAACTCCTGAAGGACACGATCGCGGAGCGAGCGATGACGATGGTCTTCATCTCCCATGACCTCGCGATCGTTCAAGCGATGTGCAGCTCCGTCTACATCTTCAAGGACGGCCGGATCGAGGATTTCGGGCCCACCGAGTTCATCTTCTCGCGATCCGACAATCCCTACACCCGCGCCCTCATCAACGCCCGCCCGCAGCGGTTCACATGCTGAGCGGCGCGGCATTGCCACAGAAGGTCACCTCAATGAATGACAGGTTCACATTGGCCGTAACCGGCCAATCTCTCATCAAGCACGATATCCGCGACATTCCTGCTCCTGCCTTCGGTGAGGTTCAGTCCCTCCTTCGCCAGGCGGATCTCTCATTCACCAACTTCGAGGGAACGATCCTTGGGCGTCACGGCGGGTGGCCGCTCAAAGGTTCGTTCTTCGGCTGCAGCGATCCGGTCGTTCTCGACACCCTCCGGGCGATAGGGTTTCGGGCCCTTTCGCTCTCGAACAACCATGCTTTCGACCTCGGCCCGTCCGGCGTGCTTTCGACGCTCGAGGAAGTGGAGAAGCGAGGCTTCCTGCATGCCGGCCTCGGCCGCGATCAAGCGCAAGTCTCGCGGGCGAGCACCGCAACGATCGGCGGGCGGCGGGTCGCGATCGTCGCGATGGACGGAGGCCCCGGTCCGGATTTTATGTATGCTGCCGATGGCGACGACGACCGACCAGCACGCCCGGGCGTCAACCGGCTGCGGTTATCCCAGGCCATCGAGGTCGATGAGACTGCGTTCGATCAAATCCGAGCGATCCGGGATAGGGTCGGCTACACGGCCATCGATCTTGCCAATGACAGCCAGCCGGACGATCCGCGGCACCCTGCCCCGGATACCGAGATCGGCATCGCGCGGGCGGTCTTCAGGCGATCGGAGCGGTTTGGACGAACCGTCAGAATAGATGAGGCCGATCTCGCGCGAAACCTCTCTGCGATCGCGGCTGCAGCCAAGGATGGATCTCTGGTGGTCGCTTATCTGCACCATCATCATTGGGCATCCGACTGGTACCAGGTTCCCGACTGGGTGAGCGGCGTTGCCAGAGAGTGCATCGATGCTGGTGCGACCATGTTCGTCAGCCACGGTGCGCCCGTTCTCCAGCCGATCGAGATCTATCGGGGGCGGCCGATCTTCTACAGCCTGGGGAATTTCATTTTCCATGTGCGTTCGGAGAAGTCGACCTGGACGGCACCCGAAGTCTGGGAGAGCGTCGTCGGGGTCTGCTCGTTCGGCGAGGACAATCGACTTATCGAGATCACGCTCTATCCCGTCGTCATCGGTGGCGACGAGGCATTGGCGGACAGGGTGCTGGAACGACGCCTGGCGCCACATCTTGCGACCGGGGAAAGTGCCGCGCGCATCCTGCGGCGGTGTTCAGAACAATCGGCCAGGCTCGGCGTCGACATCGAGCTTTGCGGCGATGTCGGTGTCATCAGGCTTTAGCCTGCAGCGCCTCATACCAAGGAGCTCACTATTTCCTCCACCGCGACAGCGGGAAGCGACAGTGAGCCCGCCCCTTTCAGCTAAAAACGCGACCGACACGCGTCGCATCTTCTGCATGAGGATGAAGTGCATGAGAGTTCGGGAAGAACTTGTCAGCCGGTTTTTTCGCTATGCCGCGATCGAGAGCCAAAGCAACGGCCGCTCGCAGTCCCTGCCGTCCTCGCCGGGACAGGCGGCACTTGCCGCCCTGCTTGCCGACGAGATGCGCGCCATCGGCCTGGAGGACGTCTTCACCGACGGGCATGCCATCGTGACGGGAATAAAACGTGGCAACAGGCCTGCAGCACCACCGATCGGCTTCATCGCGCATCTCGACACGGTCGATGTCGGCCTCTCGCCCGTCGTCCGCCCGCAAGTCCTCCGCTTCGAAGGCGAGGACCTTTGCATCAACCGTCAAGAGGACATCTGGCTACGGGTCGCCGAACATCCGGAGATTCTGGATTGGGTCGGGGAAGACATCATCGTCGGCGACGGCACCAGCGTGCTCGGTGCGGACAACAAGGCCGCCATCGCGGTGATCATGACGCTGCTTGCCCGGCTCGATCACGAGGTCGGCCACGGCGACGTCTTCATCGCCTTCGTGCCGGACGAGGAAATCGGGCTGCGCGGCGCCAAGGCGATGGACCTCTCCCGCTTCCCTTGTGACTTTGCCTACACGATCGACTGCTGCGAACTTGGCGAGGTGGTCCTGGAGACATTCAACGCCGCGTCCTGCGAGATCGTCTTTACCGGCGTCAGTGCGCACCCGATGTCCGCGAAGGGAATGCTGGTCAATCCCCTCCTGCTGGCGATGGACTTCATCTCCCACTTCGACCGCGAGGAGACGCCTGAATGCACGGACGAACGCCAGGGCTTTTTCTGGTTCAAGGACCTCATCGCCAACGACAGCGTGGCGAGCTTGACCGCCCTGATCCGGGATTTCGACACCGATGGCTTCAATCGGCGCAAACACCGGATTGCCGAGGTCGCGGAACAAATGCGATTTCGCTATCCCACCGGAAATGTCCGGTATCAGATCATCGACACCTATCGAAACATCTCCACGAGCCTCGCTCGTGACGAGCGTGCCGTCGCTCTTCTGTTCAAGGCCATGGCGGAACTTGGCATCGAGAAGAAAGTAATCGCGATGCGCGGCGGCACCGATGGCGCGGTTCTCTCGGCCAGAGGAATACCGACACCGAACTTCTTCACCGGCGCCTACAACTTCCATTCACGCTACGAGTTTCTGCCGGTGCCAGCCTTCGAAAGATCGTGGGAAGTTGCGTTGAAGATTTGTCAGTTGGCGGCGACCGAGTGAGAACGTTGCTAGACAACTGCAGGTAGCAAAGTGGAGGCCAGATTGATGCACCGCGTCGATATAAGTGCCGCTCGCGAGGCAATTGGATACAGCGTCGACGACCTCCTGAACCTGTGCTCTCACTGCCGCCGACTGTACAAGGATCGAACCGGGTGCCGATGTCGTCTCCGCCGAGCTCAGGCGCATCGCCGCTGTACTCCAAGTGCCAACCTCCACGATCCGCCTAGCTTAGCAACATCGGGGTTCGCGATTCCTTCAGACACCACTCGCAAAGCGCCGAAATCCGGACAGGTCACATCGAGGTAGCGCAACCCGCACGCTTCTACTCGCGTTTCAACGGGTTTTATTCACCGACGCGTGTGGTGCAACCTCGCTATTCGGCAGAATGGTGGTCAACGCGGAACTGCCGGCCCAGACGGTCCGGCAATTGCTGGGCTTTGGCGGCTGAGTCCGAGAAGTACAGCTACGCCTCCTTGGGCAACGGGACGCCGCTTCATCGTTCCGGCGAGCTCTTCAAGAAGATGGCCGGTGTCGAGATGCAGCCTATTCGATACAAGGGCTCCGGCCCGGCACTGAACGACGTTCTCGGCAATCAGGTGCCGATCATGTTCGACAATCTCCCCTCGTCATCCGGTCACATGTGCCACTGGTAACCGCGGCGGCGACGGCATGCCCCAGGCAGATTGATCAGCTCGCACTCGCCAGGACTGCGCGACGCTTAGGCGGACGCTCGATGGTAAACGCATCAGGTCTTATCCCGCGCTCGATGTCGCGCCAGGTAACCGGAGCCGCGACGGGAAATCCTGAGCGGGCCCTCGGAGAGTAGGTGCCGACGGCCGTAGTCCCGCGGCCGTTCCTCAGATAGTCGAGAAAAAGCTTGCCCGGTCGGTGCGAAAGCTGTGCCGACGTGACGTAGCGGTCGGGATCGGTGCTGGCGAACTGCTGCGCCAAGCGTTTGGCATAGGCGTGCGCCGCGTTATGGGTCATCTTCGCAGGCAGAGGGCTCATGAGGTGAACGCCCTTGCCGCCGGTGAGCTTTGGCCATGTATTGAAGCCCTCCGCCTCAAGAAATTCCCGCAGCCGCAAGGCGGTTTCGACGACGAACGCCCATGACACGCCTTCGCCGGGATCGAGATCGAAGATCAGCGCGTCGGCGTGTTCGATATTGTCGACGGTCGCCGCCCAGGGATGCAGTTCGACCGCGCCGATCTCCACAAGCCCCAGCAATCCGGCGAGATCGTCGACCCAAAGCCGAACCCCTGCACCGCCCTCTCGCTTCTCAATGCGAAGCTGATGGACCTCGGACGGGATCGGCGGCAGCGGTCCTTTGTGGTAGAAGGTGGTGCCGTGGATGTGTCTTACGAGCTTCAAGGGGCGGCCGCCGAGGAAATGCAGGGCCCGATCGGCGACACGCGTCCAGTAGTTTGCAAGCTCCTCTTTCGAGGGCACAACGGCTTCGGGCAGCAACTGCAAAATGTTCGCTCGCGGGACTCGGATCGAGGCAGCTGCAGTAGTCGGTCGCGGCTTTCCTGCAGCCCGCGACACATCCTGCAGCCCTTTGAACACCGGCTCCCGCAGCAAGCCGTCATCCGTCACCCCGCCATAGTCGATCTCAGCGTAGACCTGCGGCTCGACCCAAGTCGCCTTGGGCTTGTTGATGGGATGGGAGAGGGGGCTCTTGCCGATGATCAAGGGATTGAGCCGCTCCCGCACCTCCCGGGCCGCCGTTAAGGTGTAGCCGGTTTGGGCCTTGCCGGCATAAACCAGGCGATCGCCCTCCCAGCGCCCGAGATAAAGCGAGGCAATCCTCCGCGGGTGTGCGCCGAGTTTTTCGACGAAGGCGACGATCGGAAAGGCGTCGCGCTTCGTGCACTTCGTCTTTGTCCAGATTTCCTGCCGACCCGACCGGTAGGGCGCATCTTTGCGTTTCGAGACAATTCCCTCCAGGCCCATCTTGCATGCGTGCCGGTAGACCGGCTCTCCCTCTTCGAGCTCGAGATAGTCGACATAGGCGATGGTGCCGGCCGCGTCTCCGATTAGCTCGCGCAGCACTCGTTTGCGCTCGATCAGCGGCACGCGCCGGAGGTCGTAGCCGTCCAGATAAAGCAGGTCGAACGCTTGAAACGTCAGATTCGGCGACGAGCGTTTCGCGAGCTCTCGCCGAAGTGCCTGAAAATCGGGAAGTCCGATCTTGCCGAAGACAGTGACCTCCCCATCCATCACCGCGTCATGGCCGGCGAGGTCCTCCGCAGCCGTCGCGATTGCCTGAAATTCCGTCGTCCAATCCAGCCCTGTTCGCGTGTATAATGTGATCTTGCCGCCATTAATGTGCAGCTGCGCTCGATAGCCATCAAGCTTGATTTCATGAACCCAGTCTGCACCATCCGGCGGCCTCTTCTTCAGCGTCGGGTGGCAGGGCTCAATGAATTCTGGGAAGGCGGATTGAGTTGCGCCGAGATCTGCCAGACGATCAACAGGGGACGCAGTCCGTCGACTGCCAACCGCGGCTTTTCGTCCCTGAGCACCATTTGGAACGCCTTCAGAGGGGTGCGGGGCTTTGGCACGCTGCCTCAAAATAGCCCTCCATTGTCGGACCACCCATTCAACCCTCGGAACGGTATTTCGTTCCTGGGCGCCCGCGGGTAGCCAGGGGCCGTTCTTACTGAACTCCCATCCGCATGGAGAGAGATGGAACTGACGACGGCCGCAGCCTTAAGCCTTCGGCGGATCGCGCCAGTGTGATGCACGGGTTCGTCCTTGCCGGCACCTTCCGTCCGCTGGACGGGCCGCTTTGTGCCGGAGGAGCATCGGCGTTTTTGGTGCCGGGTCCGGCCGCTTGGTCTGGCAACGGAACGGGTTCGAAATCCATCTCCGGTGGCACTGCCGTCCACCGGGATGGCATCTGCTGTTCGGTGAGCCTGCCGCCTTTGGGATCACTCATCGTCGTATTTCCTTTCGTGTCGGGCTCTCAACCATCCGGCGGCGTTGCTGTCGGCATAGATCGAATGGCGGAATTCCAAAGAAGAGGAACAGAGGATAAAGTGAGCGAAGGTCGAGGTGGACATGAAAGGCAGGCCGATGTCTAGCAGCAACGAATCCTCCGACATGAACCGCGCGCGTCGCCACTTCCTCGGACTGACGGCTGCAGCAGCGGCGAGAATTGCCGCGATCGGCTCGGCGGTGTCTGCCCTGCCGCACTCCATGGCGGCGGCGGCATGGTGGAACCCCGGCCATCCTGGCGGTGGCAACGCCAATGGCAGGGGAAAAGGTCATGGTGGTCCGATGTGCCTGCTGAGCGGCACCGCGATCCTGACGCCGCGCGGCCAAGTATGCATCGAAGATTTGCGCATCGGCGATCTCGTCAATACGGTTCGCGGCGAAGCGCTGCCGGTGAAATGGATCGGCCGGCGCGCTTACCGTCGTAGCTCCCAAATGTGGAACGAAGATGTCGTGCCGATCCGCATCCGCCGGTTCGCCCTTGACGACTCCCGGCCGTACCGGGACCTTTTTGTGTCCCCAGGCCACGCTTTCTATATCGATGACGTTTTGATCAGGGCGCAGGACCTCGTCAACGGAAGGTCGATTACGCGGGCGGTGCGTGATGCACGGGACACCATAGAATATTACCAGATCGTCTTCCCAACGCACGAGGTTGTGCTGGCCGAAGGCGCGCCCGTCGAGAGCTTTCTGCTCGAAAACGCCAACTACGAGGGCTTCACGAACTTCTGCGAGTTTGCCCGGCTTTATCCAGGCGATCACGACGCCAGCATGGCGCCTTTTGCCCCATTCGTCGGCTATGGCGGCAGAGAGCACCTGAAGGCGCTGCTGCGCCTCGCAACGGGCGGTCTCGTTAAGGTGCCTTCACCACTGCAGGATGCCTATGAGAAGATCTCGGAGCGAGGTCAGCAATATTAGGTCGACGCGGGTGAGCGGATTTCCAAGTGCCCGGCCAGGACTACGTCGGCTTTGCCCCGTCCAAGATGAGTTGGCACATTCCTGTGCCAACTCGCGCCGGCGATCAACGTGCAGCGCGCGGTTATAGGCACCCTCGTTCAAGGGGATCAGGGAGGGGCGGACGATGTGGAGATTTACTCTCTGAAACGTGAGCGTGAATTCCGACGGCACCGAGCTTTTGCCAAACGTTGGCTCGCGAAAGCTGCCGGTTGACTTTCGTCAAGCGCTTCGCTACCTCTGGTGGATTAATACCCCTAAAATTTACCAGTATCTTTTTTATCGGAAAGGACGCTCGATGATCAGAAGCGTCGTTGAGATTGTTGCCGCGATTTGTATCAATTCGATCGGAGTGGCGTTAGCTGCTGTTGGGATCGAGACCGTTGAATACGGTAGCTCTTTGCAATTTCTGTTCGTTATTTCTGCCGCCGTTGTTTTGGGCACTATGGCGGTATGGTCAGCTTTGCGCATCTTCGACCATGAGTATCCATACCGGCTGGGCTGATTTGCTTGCCGGTTTTGTTACGGTTCGCGCCTGGATCGATGACGGAAAGCTGCGGCATACCTCCTTTAAGGGAATCAGAGAGCGCGAGAGTGATGAGACGGGTTTTGAAACTGGCGCAGCGCAAAACGCGTAGCGGCCTTGATCCGACACATTCCCGCTCCACGAAATGGCAGACCTATGCCCAGAGAACGCGGCACGTACTCTTCAGCGAAAACGGCCATAGACGCAACGACTGACGATTGCAACTACCGGTGTACACTCACGCCGTGACGCAAACGAGATCGGCCGACTAGATTTTGTTTTGGTAAGACCAGCGATTTCAGAAAGCCGAGAAGGCCGCCATGAGCAGTGCGGTCCAGAGCAAGGCTGACAGTTCAGCCGCTAGCAGAAACCCAAAAGCGGTGTCGCTCATATGATCCTCCTTGGGCAACCTCCATTGCCGCAAGGAAACTATAGGGGATGGCTGAAGATTACGCCACCCTGTAAGTGTAGCCTGCACGTTTTTTAGCGTTCCACTTCGAAATCACGTAAGCAGCCGATAGATCAGAATGCCGACTGAACCCCAGAAGCCAACCATTACCAGCGTCATCGCCACAACGAAGATCTTAATCACGGCAAACTCCCACAACCATTACGTGAAATCGCAACGCGGAACGCAGAACCTACAGCAGCGCTGAAAGTTTGGGTATCGGACTATGGTCCGTTGTTCGTTGGGCGTTTGAGAACCACAACTTCGTCACGCAGCTTCAAGGAAACCCCATAAATGTTCCGACACCGCACCGGTCGGGAGCACGCGACGGACTTCCGACGGCTACCTTGGAGCGCGCGTGTTCGCACCGTGCGCACCGGCATGCAGCTCTATGCCGGCCAAGAGGCCGGTCGGAAATGCAAGCTGTGAAGGTCAACACCCGAGGGACAGGTTTTCGGTATGGCGAGCCTCGGCAGCTGTGCGCACTCGCCGTCGCCGCCGTCGGCTGTGCCATCGGCATCCAATCTCGAGAGCATTTGCGTTTTGGACGGCAGTGGATCAGCCTGTGCAGAGACTGCAAGGAGCGGAAGAATAGAGAGCGCAATTCGTTTCATATTTTGTCTCGGCTGCTTACGGGTAAGCGCCAGGGATCGCATCATTCGTCTCTTAAAGCGCGTCTTACCCAGACAGCTTTCGCGCGGCAGTAAGCAACTTTACTTCGAGCCAGTCCATACGACTGCCACTCGGTCGCTCGTGCTGGAAGTAGGCGCTGAGGATCTCCCTGGGGCTTACGCCTTGGACTGGCAGATCTTCACGAGCATGCCTGCCGACAGGCGGTTTATACCCTTTTCGTATTTCTGGATTTGCTGGAAGCTGACACCGACTTTTTCGCAAAGATTTGCTGACTTATGCCCAACACTTGGCGCGTGGACCGGAGCCGCGCTCCGATTTCTCGGTCGATCGACCGCATGTCGTTGGCGGCTTCGCCGGTCGGCATGAAAACCTCGCGTTAGCAGGATGCCTCACGCTTTGCACGGGCGGCGCGAGCATTGCAAGGCAGCTCGAAATTGCCGCGCCAGATTCCTGCCCTATGAGACCGTGCGAGCTCTTGAGCATTGGCGTAGACGCCATTGCTATACCGTGTCCAATCCACAGCATTGCCGCTCTCAACCAGCCAGTGATTGACGTCTCGGCCGTCGGCGCGGAAGCAGACTCCCACAAACCGCTTATATCGATCGCGCTGAACGAACTCGCAGCGGGCAGGGCGGGACTCGGCAAGAAACCGATCGAGTTCTTGGGCCGCCTCTCTTCCGCACCGATAGCTGCTGCCGTCGGCATTCTCGCATTTCTGCCAGCTCTCCGGCGCATCGACACCGTGCAGGCGGATGCGCTCGCCTCGGATCTCGATCGTGTCGCCGTCAATAACGGTCGCGCGTCCGGTAATCGGGTCGGCAGCAAACGCGAAATGAGCGAAAAGTAGAAGAGCGAGCGTGACGCCAATTGACCGATGCGAGTTCATCTAGTTCCCAAAGTTTGAATCCGGTGGAACAGACGCCCACGTTTCGAGTTTTGTCGGAACACGTCCGTGTGAAGGAGGAAGGTTTGTGCCATGTCGCCCTCAACTTCATCTGTCCATGTCGTAGCTCCGGATGAGCACATTCTAACGGTCCAGGAGGCATTGGAGCCTTTATACATGAAACTCGAACAGGAGGCGGAGGCCAAGCTGCTGCAGGCGGCGGTGTCTGCAGGTTGGTCGGCCGAAGAAGCGCTCCAAGCGATCGACGAATTAAAACGCCATGAGCTTGAGTCAATAGCCACCCACCACTAGAAGTTTCCCCTGAACAACTCAAAGCGGTGATGCTACGTCACGATGCTCCCGTGCGCGTGTCGTTGCTCATGCCCCTGCCTAGTACGCTCATTTCACTTGATAGCCCTGGGCGGGCGGCAGCTGCACTGCAGGCATGCAAGACCATCCTCGCGCGTGAGACGTTGCAGGATCCAGATTAGCTGCTCGGGTATTCGCGGCGAGTTGACAGCGACAGGGTGGCCGGCGGTAGGGACTTGAGAAGTCCAGCCGGCCAAAGAGTCTGCTTTGTTGAGCCGTCATCGCGGCGGCGTCCCGGCGCTTAGCGTATGAATGTACAATATTGCTGCCTCGGGCCGATTCGTGATCCGGCCGGGATCAAGGATCCGATCGAGCCGCGTTACGAGACGCGACTAGCGGCGCCTCTGAAACTGCTACTCGAACTTGCTCGAGGCTGATCGTCGGGTTCGAGTAGCAATGTTGACGGCGGCACGATTGGCTTTGCGGCAAGTGCCTTGAGGTCTTCGGTGAGACCAGCAAGTTGCGCCGCCAAATCCAGGAGATCTGAAGCGGCGCGCTGTGCCGCACTTCCCAAGAGGTCCGAGGCAGTTTCATCGGCGTTTTTGCGGTCGCTCATGTCCATCTCTCATCAGTGGGGTCGCAGTTAATCCAGACGCCCTCTGCCGCAGTGAAAATTGGGCCAAAAAGGCCAAGGTCCGTCGCCTCGTCGGAAGCGGCGGACCTCTAACCATCTACCTACGAAAAAGACGGCTGCGAACAGCAAATCACGGAGGACGACCTCTGACCATTCGCCTTAAAGGCTTAATCGCGTCGCTCCCTCTGAGCCAAATCGTCCAACCGAAAACGATTAGGAGAAGCCGACGAGCGCCATAACCGCTCAGCCGCTCCTCAGATGTCGCAAAACGCAAAGCAATGAGAGCAACCTCGCGTCCGTGTTTGTGGCGCTGGGCAAGTTTGGAGAGCGTTTCGCACTGACTGCCGCATCGGCGTGCCAAATGGTTCGCCCGGTTCATGCATGAAAGCGGCGACTTAAACCATGACGATAGATCTGGGGCCGACGCCCGCGCAGCTGCGCTGTGACACCAAGACCCATCTCGGCAACACGCCGCGGCAGGATGGAGACGGCTATCTCTGCCGCGGCCGCACTGGCATGAAACTGACCGGCAAGGACAGCTATCGTCAGTACCGCGGCCGGTGATGCGCCACCGGCCTTGAGAGTAGAAACACGCATTGCAACGATATCTTGACCTGGAACTGCTCCCGATTGTCGCGATCGGATTTGCAGTCAGCATGTCTTAGTTTATTTCGCGCTTCATTAGACTTTGGTATTATACGTTGTCCACTGCTTTGGGAGGAGCAAGTATGGAGCGCGTTGAAGCTGACAAGCTTTCCAAACGTACCTCTACTAAGGTCTGGAATGTTCAAGCTTTTTGCCGTCGGCAGAACCTATGTCAGAAAGAAGAATGGCGCTTGACCCGCCTCTTCGGCCGGTTCGCCACAGCCAGCGAGCTCCTGCACAACGCCAAGCGCGCTCCTAGGTGGAGATATTGAAGGTTCGCTCCCGTGTAAGCCAGGTCGGCTGATACTCAGAGCAGAACCAATTAGGCTGCGCCCGTCCGACGGCGAAGCCGAAGCCTTGGCGGTTCGTGCAGCCCGGGTGCTCGCAGTAGTGGAGACACGGCCGGCTTGGTAGTGAGGCTTCGCGCCCCTGTTCGTCATTCTGGATCGGTCCCCCGTCTCTCACAGGGCCTCGAAATGATAGCGCCCGATAAGGCCGAGTTTATGCTCGCCATTTCCTCGCGCGCGCTTTTTGCCGTTAACCGGTTGTGGTCGCCAGCGGCCCTTCGCAGTCCAAGTGTTCAAGTGGGCTTGCCTAGAGCCTCTGCGCACCCGAAAGATGGCCCTCAAGGATCCAACGGCGCTTGTGCACGGGAATCCTCCGTATGGACAGGTGTTTGCTTGCACCTCTTGCAGGATGGCCGGTCAAAGGCACTGCGGGAGAATACGCTCCTTCGGCTCGTTGGATCTTTCGATCACGCTTTTGACCGGATCTCATTGTCTGACACATCTGCGTACAAGGCAGAATCCGCTTCGCAAATACGCGAAGACAGTCGACACAATTGCGAAACTACCTGGCGGCAGAGGCGTTCTCGTCCTGTGCATAACAATCAGGAGAAATTCGAATGGCCGACGACAGCAGCACTACCATAAGAGCCACTTTCAAGACTCGAGAAGCAGCCGATCTCGCCGTCGAACATTTGGTTCAGCAGTACGGCATATCGAGACCAGACATCTTCATTCAGTCGGCGACAGACCGCAACACGGCGGGTTCGGAGCCGTCGGGCGGCGACGCCTCTCATGAACTAGGCGCTCGTAGCGATGCACCGCTCGAAGGTGAGATCGAGGTCTCGGCGGATATTGCGTCTAATCAGATTGCCGCTGTTCAACGCAGCCTGGGCGATGCCGGCGCGATCCGTATCTCAAGCCGCTAAGTAACCTGGAGCCGGTAGGAAATTCCGGCTTCGCTCTGGAGGGTCGACAGAGGAGAAGGAGGTCGTCGGTCAGGCCGGACTCTGTTGCGAAGATATCGTCGGCTGAATTGTCGGCGGCCTTGTTCGCCAACTTCCTTGAAAGGCTTACCTGCGCAACGACGGCTTTTGCGCCGCTTTCTCCACGGGCCTGGCCCGAGCCACAATTTAGATGCCGCCGACTTGGACTGCGTGACGCCAAACCCGGATTACACGTTCAACCTGCCCCGGCCCCCTTGCGAAAGCTTTGCGTCGCAAGACTATTGCGATGGTCAGGGCCACTGGAGGGCGCCTCAAGCGGCTCGAAACAATAGGGAAGGCACCTTAGGACCCGGGACGCTTGAATGGACGCGTGAAGCGAACGGGAGGCGGCCTTCCCGCGTTTCGGAATTATGGACGAAGATCCGAATGACAACGCTCCCGCGCCACGTGTTGGAGCAACGACTGAGTTGCGGCACGACAGAGTAACGGTGGCCCAGTTTCGGGAAGCGTTTCCTCGCGCTCGCTGGAGCGACAGTCTGAATGCCTGGTTTGTACCCGGCCGCACAGCTCAAAAACGCATCAGTCGCTGGCTGGCCGAAATGGAAGCGGAAGCCGACGCGTTTGCCGACGAGAAGGGCAGGGACGCCTTCGAATTCGATCCGATCGAGAGCCGCTATCTCAAGGCAGCACCTGCGTCGTTTGAAATCCGTACCCCCTACTCACGCACCATCGTCAACGAGATCCGGGAAATCCCGTATGCGTACTGGGACGCCGATCGCCGGCTCTGGACCGTGCCTTACCGATCATTCGACGAGCTCCGCCGTCGGTGGCCAGCCATCGAGGCGGCCGCTCAGCGCAGTGAACCGGAGGCGAGGAAGGCGCGGCGTGAGGCAATTAAGGGGAACCGAGGAAGACGAGGCGCTTAAGGCAAGGACGAGAGAACGCCGGCGCAAGCGATATCCGGTTCCCGCCGACGATCGCCCCCCGCTCACGCGTGCGATCGGCACGCATGTCGGGGTCGTCTTCTTCATTGGCATGGACGGCGAACTGGTGGATCCGGCAACGATGAGCGCGTTCTATTTTCCCATGAACGAGGGAGGGGAATATGTCTGGGCGTCATGGCGACCGGGAGCGCTTGAGGAATTGGTGACTACCTGGCCGGCACGAACACCACCGGGACAAGACGAACTCGACCGGGGCTGGTGGATGCCGACGCTGGAGGAACTGCGAAATGCGCGGCGCGACGCCAGGTCCAGGCGGCGCGCCAGGCAGCGCCGGGATGGAAAGGTTTAATCCGGTGAGCGCACAGCAGATGACCCTTAAGGAATTTCAATTCCTGTCGCCGCTTGAGCCACGCGAAATCGTCGGACTATGGAGAGGGCGCGGCATCCCGACAGGGCATCCGCTCGACGGCGTTTTGGAAAACCTCGGCTGGTTCGGCAAGCGGTTTAACGCAGACATGCGCGCGGATGCGCTGCTGTTTTGGTCGGGCAAGCGGCGGTTGATCGCCCTCGATCCCGGGATAGTACCGCTTCGCCTGGCGCTTCGCTTCCATACGATCGGCAGAATGCGCATTGCGAGAAACTTGTTCTCGCATCTTCAGCGCGGACTTCGCGCGAAAGGGCCTGTTGCCTCCCTGAGAACGATGCCGTTTAGCGGCGTTGCAAGCGCGGCGATGCTCTACGACGATCAACCGATTGTCGATTATTTTCGCCGAATCGATCAACACAGGATCATGGGAGCGATGACAATCAGGGGCGACGAGCGCATCTACTTCTTCGAACTTAAGCGGGTGGATGAACCTTGAACCTGGTACCCCGCCATTACCGGGCGGTACACGTATCTGGTGGACATTCCAGCGGACTCGACGGCCCGGCGCGTAAAGCTGCCCGAGGCAATTCTAGGCTCTCGTCCCAAGTCTTCTTCTTACTGCAGGTTGAAAATGCCTTCCGCGCAAGAGCTCCAATGCTCATCCCGTATAGTGGGAGATCTGCGTCGCTGGCACGAAGGTGCATCTGGCCTGCCGGCCTGTCGATATGCGCCGCAAGATTGGTTGCCGATTCCGATGAAGCCGCCCCTTTGTTCCGAGATGATTGCGCCCCCGGTTTCCGGGATGATCTCGCCCCCTGTTTAGTGGGGTCTGCAGGCGATGATTGTTGTCAGTTCATTCAGGCGAGGTGTCAAGCTTTGCGCGGTAGATTTCGGCGCAGACTATCGCCGCTCAATTCGATGCGGTGGGCATTGTGGACCAACCTGTCGAGTATGGCATCGGCGTAGGTTGGGTCGCCAATGACGCCGTGCCATGCGGACACGGGAAGTTGGCTGGTAATGATCGTTGATTTGCGTCCATAGCGATCTTCGAGGATTTCCAGCAGGTCGTGGCGGGCCTGTTCGTTGAGCGGCTCGAGCCCCCAATCATCCAGTATCAGGAGCTGAACATGGCCCAAGGTCCGTTGCAGGCGGGCGTAGCGGCCATCACCGCGCGCGAGCGCAAGCTGGGCAAACAGCCTTGGGACACGCTGATAGAGAACTGAGCGATCGTCTCGGCAAGCCTTGTGGCCGAGAGCGCAAGCCAACCAACTCTTTCCGACACCCGAGGGGCCGCAAATGGCCAGATTGTCATGGGCGTTGATCCAGTCGCCACCGAGCAGCTTCATGAAGAGAGCACGGTCGAGGCCGCGGTCGGCGCGATAGTCGACATCTTCTGGGGTGGCCTGGTGGCGAAGCTTGGCAAACCTGAGGCGTGCCGCAAGCTTCCGATCGTAACGGGAGCTCCATTCCCGTTCGAGCAGCAGTCCGAGCCATTCGGCGTGCGAGAGATGTTCGGCTTCGCCGTTGGCAACAAGTTCGCCAAAGGCCTTTGCCATGCCGGCCAGGCCCATGGCATTCAATTTATCCAGTGTTGGATGGGCAAGCATCTTTCGTTCTCCTTAGTGGTAATAGCGAGGTCCGCGGATGTTGGCGTGATGGATCTGTTCATGCGGCGCCGCTCCATTTGAGGCAGCCGTCCGGTCAAGGTGATTGTCGAGGATGGATCGCACCGAGCCATAGGTTCGTGCGCCAATCTCCAACGCACGGCCGCAAGCGGCATTGACCCTGTCGCGGCCGAAGCTCTTGTTGAGGCGGATGATGCCGAGGCAAGCTCGAAAGCCCTGCTCGGGATGAGGCCTGTCGGCAAGAATGCGCTCGCACAACAGCGCAACATCCGGCCCCATCGCAGAGGCTTCGCGTTGAATCCGTTCAATCGTCCAGTCGGCAAAGCGGCGATGCGCAGAGGGCATATGATCGGGGATCGTCGTGTGCTTGCCGTTGCCGCTGGAGCGCCGGTGAGCGGCAATTCGCTCGCCCTTGTGGAAGATCTCGATCGTATTGGCGGTGATACGAGCCTCGACCTGCTCGCGGGCAAAGCGATAGGGAACGGAATAATAGTGCCGCTCGATCTCGACGTGATAATCCAGCCCGGCGCGCCGGATACGCCATTCGGCAAAGACATAACGTTCGACAGGCAGCGGTCGCAAAGCCGGACGATCAAGCTCCTCGAACAATTGGCGGCGCGTGGCGCCGACACGGCGCAGAACGCGCTTATCATTGAGATCATGGAGCAATTGGCCAATCGCCGCATTGACCTCGGCCAAACTATAGAATGTGCGATGGCGCAGCCGGCCCAACAGCCAACGTTCGACGATACGAACCGCAGCTTCCACTTTCGCCTTGTCCCGCGGGCGTCGCGGCCGCGTCGGCAAGACGGCGCTGCCATAATGGGCCGCCATCCCGCAATACGTCCGGTTGACCTGGGGATCGAAGTGGCAGGCCTTGATGATCGCTACCTTGGCATTGTCGGGAACCAGCAAGGCTGGCGCACCGCCAAAGAACTCCAGCGCCAGGATATGGCATTCAATCCAGTCGGGAAGCGTCTCGCTCCAACGTGCCTGCGCATATGAAAGGCTGGATGCTCCCAGAACCGCCACGAACAGGTGCGCCTGCCGTGTCTTGCCGGACAGCCGATCAACGACAACCGTGACCGTGTCGCCGGCGTAGTCGACGAACAGCTTGTCGCCGGCCGCGTGATCCTGCCGCATCGTCACAGGCAACTTCATCGCCCAGCCGCGGTAGAGGTCACAGAAGCGACTGTAACGATAGCCCTCCGGATAACGGCTGATGTATTCGTCCCAAAGGATCTGCAGCGTCATATGCTTGCGCTTCAGCTCGCGGTGGACCTGCGTCCAGTCCGGCTCAGGGCTCCGACGATGACCCGTCTTCGTCCCGCCTGCCTTGTAAAGCGCCGCTTCCAGGACTGCATCGCTGATGTCGTCACCCAACGGCCACGATAGCTCCGCAATGGCCGCACGCCGAAGCGTCTCGCGCACCGTCGATGGCGCAGCTCCAACCCGAACCGCGATCGACTTGTGGCCAAGTCCTTGTTCGAAGCGATATCTCAATATCTCGCGGACACGCCGCATCTCCAGTCTCTCCGCAGGCATCCCGTTCCTTCCTCGTCACGTCGAAGGAAGAAACTTCACACCAGCAGAACACCCACGCCAGATGCTTTCCGATGGGGGCGGCATCATCTCGGAATCAGGGGGCGACTATTTCTCGGAATTGGGGGGCGAGATCATTTCGGAATCAGGGGGCGGATTGCCTCGGAATTTGCAGATTGGCAGTCGGTCGAGCGAGTTTGGCAACACGGCGAATGCCGTATTCTCTCGATCACGAGTTTGAGGAGTAGCGGTGTTCTCCAGAATAATAAGCCGGAGCGGCGAGACGGTTTTTTGCCCATCTGCACAGCCTGCACGGGAAATGACTCGAAAGTGGGCTTGGGCGGCGCCGTCTAGAGCGCGTTGCGCAGACGCTCTGCGCGAATTCGGCTGAGCCCGATTGCTGCAGGTCGAACTCCCAGGCTTCATTCCCGACTCTGCTGCTTGGCGTATGCGTGGGTGGCCGGCGCCGTCATGGGCTTTTTTCGCCGACGTTGGTTAGCTCTTAGTCTTTGACGCGACGACGACGTAGATGGCATCTCCAACCGTAACAACGGCGTCAGCCGACTCATCTGAAATTTCGATATTGAACTCGTCCTCGATCATCATGACAATTTGCGCCACTTCGAGAGAATCGGCACCGAGGTCGTCGACAATGGACGCGTCGTCCGTAGCGCGGGCAGGGTCGACACCCAACTGCTCGATGATGATTGCCCTGACACGGTTTGCAACGTTGGAGCTTTCCATCGATGTCCCTTGGAGCGAGAGCACACTTGTCTGCCACTGTCACGGCTCAGGTGTGGTCTCACGATGGCGCAGAACATAATCGTCGCTTCCTTGTTCCAAGACACACTCCGTCGCGGGGGCACTGTTCCCATCAGTATAATCGGGCCTCAAGCGGGTGTTTGCACTCCCGCTAGGCCCTGACCGAAACGGGCCGACAGGAGGCTCGAATGGCTGAACGGTACAATGCATGTCCCCGCCTGCTAAAGCTGATGCCCAAGAACCCAGTATTGCAACATGCCGCGTACCCTGCAAGGTTCCGGACAACATCATTCCCGAACTGGTGCCCGCAAAAGGAGCGAGGCGGGGACGGGACTTTGCAGACTTCAAAGTCGGAAACAGGAGCGCAATGCCTTCTTGTCGGTTTCCTGAAGAGAGGCGCTCTTAACATGCCTCTACAAAAGGTGAATATGCGATGCCGGGCTTACCTCGAAGATGGTAGCTATGCCGCTCATTCGGTAGTTGCCAAATGGCGCGCCACATCACTTAATTTGAAGGTTAAGGTGATTAGATCGTACGGTCGCATATTGTTTTGAGGAGGTTAAACGACATCCACGGTCGCCGGAGGAGTTCGGCGCGACTCTTGCCAATTCCAGCAACCCGCCGATCAGGAATGCGCAGTCGGCCCGCGTCAGTCCGGCCCTGACGACGATGCCGCCGAGCCGGAATTTCAAGCGCGCCTCCTTGTTGCGATCAGCCGTCATGAGAAACCTCCGCCGCCGTTCCAGTCCCGCTAGCTGCTGGTCGACGCGGCGAAGCAATTGCGTGATCCACCCCCTTCTTCTCGCCTTTGCGAAATCGCGCGGCCATTTCTTCGAACCTGATTTTGTCGCGGCGCGCGCAAACCGTTCGGCGGATTTTACTATCAGCGATCGTCGGCGCGCACGCAGCTTTTCGATCTGGGCGTCGATGTCGGAGATCGAGGATTTTGCGGCCATTCAAAAGTGCCCTTTCCTGTTCGAGCAATCTGCACGGCGTCGATTATACTATCTGGAAAATGATAGTAAACCGGGTTAGCGTGCATCATCCCGAAAACGTCGCAGCCGGAAAGCAGGCCGATCGGTTTGAGGGCGCAATATACGTCGCTGGCGCGACGTGCCTGGACAAGTCTGGAGACATCAGTGGCGATCATGTTCGTCAGAGCGCAGGTGATCGGCAGGGGAGCGGGACGCAGCATCGTCTCGGCCGCCGCCTATCGCCATCGCACCCGGATGATCGACGAGCAGGCCGGAACCTCGTTCAGCTATCGCGGCGGCGCCTCGGAGCTGGTGCATGAGGAGCTGGCGCTGCCGGACGATATCCCCGCCTGGCTGAAGGCGGCGATCGACGGGCAATCGGTCGCCAAGGCGAGCGAGGCGCTCTGGAATGCGGTTGAGGCTCACGAGACGCGGGCGGACGCGCAGCTGGCGCGCGAGCTGATCATCGCTTTGCCGGAAGAGCTGACGCGGGCGGAGAACATTGCGCTGGTGCGTGAGTTCGTCCGGGACAATTTGACGTCCAAAGGCATGGTCGCCGACTGGGTCTATCACGACAAGGACGGCAATCCGCACATCCATCTGATGACCGCGCTGCGTCCGCTGACGGAGCAGGGGTTCGGGCCGAAGAAGGTTCCGGTCCTGGGCGAAGACGGCGAGCCGCTGCGTGTCGTCACGCCGGACAGGCCGAACGGCAAGATCGTCTACAAGCTCTGGGCCGGCGACAAGGAAACGATCAAGGCCTGGAAGATCGCCTGGGCGGAAACCGCCAATCGGCATCTGGCGCTTGCCGGCCATGAGATCCGCCTCGACGGCCGCTCCTATGCCGAGCAGGGCCTCGACGGCATCGCACAGAAACATCTTGGGCCGGAAAAGGCGGCGCTCGCGCGCAAGGGCGTCGCGATGTATTTTGCGCCGGCCGATCTCGCCCGCCGGCAGGAAATGGCCGACCGGCTGCTGGCCGAGCCGGAGCTTCTGTTGAAGCAGCTCGGCAACGAACGCTCCACCTTCGACGAGAGGGATATCGCCAGGGCGCTGCACCGCTATGTCGACGATCCCGTCGACTTCGCCAATATCCGGGCGCGGCTGATGGCGTCCGACGATCTGGTGCTGCTGAAGCCGCAGCAGATCGATGCCGAGACCGGCAAGGCGAAGCAGCCGGCGGTGTTCACCACGCGGGAGATGCTGCGCCTCGAATATGCCATGGCGCAGTCGGCTGAGGTGCTGTCAAGGCGCAAGGGCTTTGGCGTCTCCAACGCGCGAGCCGCAGCAGCCGTCCGAAGCATCGAAACGGCTGATACCGAAAAGCCCTTCCGGCTCGATCCCGAGCAGGTCGATGCGGTCCGTCATGTTACGCGTGACAACGCCATCGCAGCCGTCGTCGGTCTTGCCGGCGCCGGCAAGTCGACGCTGCTGGCGGCGGCCCGCGTCGCCTGGGAAGGTGAAGGCCGGCGGGTGATCGGCGCAGCCTTGGCCGGCAAGGCGGCCGAGGGGCTGGAGGACAGTTCCGGCATCCGGTCGCGTACGCTGGCTTCCTGGGAACTGGCCTGGGAAAGCGGACGCGATCTGCTCCAGCGTGGCGATGTGCTGGTGATCGACGAGGCCGGCATGGTGTCGTCGCAGCAGATGGCGCGTGTCCTGAAGGCGGTGGAAGATGCCGGCGCGAAAGCCGTGCTGGTCGGCGACGCGATGCAGCTGCAGCCGATCGAGGCGGGTGCGGCGTTCCGGGCGATCACCGAACGGATCGGCTTTGCCGAACTTGCCGGCGTGCGCCGCCAGCGTGATGCGTGGGCGCGCGATGCCTCGCGTCTCTTTGCCCGCGGCAAGGTCGAAGAGGGTCTCGATGCCTATGCGCAGCAGGGCCGCATTGTCGAGACCGAAACCCGCGCCGAGATCGTCGACCGCATCGTTGCCGATTGGGCCAATGCCCGCCGTGACCTGCTTCAGAAATCCGCCGACGGCGAACATCCGGGCCGCCTTCGCGGCGACGAGCTGCTGGTTCTCGCCCACACCAACGATGATGTCCGGAAGCTGAACGAGGCCTTGCGCAACGTCATGATCGGCGAGGGCGCGCTTGCAGGGGCGCAGGAATTCCAGACGGCGCGTGGGCTTCGCGAGTTCGCCGCTGGCGACCGGATCATCTTCCTGGAAAACGCCCGCTTCGTTGAGCCGCGGGCACGGCGGCTTGGACCGCAATACGTGAAGAACGGCATGCTCGGCACGGTCGTTTCCACCGGCGACAGACGCGGCGATACGCTGCTGTCGGTGCGCCTCGACAGTGGCCGCGACGTCGTCATCAGCGAGGACAGCTATCGCAATGTCGATCACGGCTATGCCGCGACCATCCATAAGTCGCAAGGGTCGACCGTCGACCGCACCTTCGTGCTTGCCACCGGCATGATGGACCAGCATCTGACCTATGTGGCGATGACCCGCCATCGCGACCGCGCCGATCTTTACGCGGCGAAAGAGGACTTCGAGGCGAAGCCCGAATGGGGTCGTAGGCCGCGTGTCGACCATGCCGCCGGCGTCACCGGCGAACTGGTGAAAGAAGGGATGGCAAAGTTCCGGCCCAATGACGAGGATGCGGACGAGAGCCCCTATGCCGACATCAGGACGGACGACGGCACCGTCCATCGGCTCTGGGGCGTCAGCCTGCCGAAGGCGCTTAAGGATGCTGGCGTCGCGGAAGGCGACACGATCACGTTGCGCAAAGACGGCGTGGAGCGGGTCAAGGTCCAGGTTCCGATTGTCGATGCGCAAACCGGTGAGAAGCGCTTCGAGGAACGGCAGGTCGATCGCAATGTCTGGAGCGCAAGCCAGCTGGAAACCGCCGCGGCCCGCCAAGAGCGGATCGAGCGCGAGAGCCATCGGCCGCAACTGTTCGCTGCGCTCGTCGAGCGCCTGTCGCGCTCCGGCGCCAAGACAACGACGCTCGATTTTGAGGATGAGGCCGGTTATCAGGCGCAGGCCCGCGACTTCGCCAGACGGCGCGGGCTTTATCATCTCTCGCTGGTCGCGGCCGGAATGGAAGCGGAGGTGTTGCGGCGTTGGGCCGGGATTGCCGAGAAGCGGGAGCAGGTGGCCAAGCTCTGGGAGCGGGCGAGCGTTGCGCTCGGCTTTGCGATCGAGCGGGAACGGCGTGTCTCCTACAACGAGGAACGGACCGAAACCCTCTCGACCGGAATTCCGTCGGATGGAAAATATCTGGTCCCGCCGACCACGACATTCTCCCGCAGCGTCGCGGAGGATGCACGTCTTGCGCAGCTCTCCTCGGAGCGGTGGAAGGAGCGGGAGGCGATCGTGCATCCGGTGCTCGCGAAAATCTATCGCGATCCTGATGGCGCGCTGTCGGCGCTGAATGCGCTGGCGTCGGACGCCGCCATCGAGCCGCGCAAGCTTGCCGAGGACCTTGGCCTTGCACCCGACCGGCTTGGCCGCCTGCGCGGGTCCGAGCTCGTGGTCGACGGCCGCGCCGCGCGCGACGAGCGCACCGCGGCGACAGTCGCGCTGTCGGAATTGCTGCCTCTGGCACGCGCTCATGCGACCGAGTTCCGCAGAAACGCCGAGCGCTTCGGTATCCGCGAGCAGCAGCGGCGCGCGCATATGGCATTGTCGGTTCCCGCCCTCTCGAAAACGGCGATGGCGCGCCTGGTCGAGATCGAGGCGGTCCGCAAGCAAGGGGGAGACGACGCCTACAGGACCGCCTTTGCCTTTGCCGTCGAGGACCGCTTGCTGATCCAGGAGGTCAAGGCCGTCAACGAGGCCTTGACCGCACGCTTCGGCTGGAGTGCCTTCACCGCGAAGGCGGATGTGATTGCCGAGCGCAACATGTCCGAGCGCATGCCGGAGGATCTTGCCCCCGAGCGTCGCGAAAAGCTGACGCGCCTGTTCGCCGTCATCAGGCGCTTCGCCGAGGAACAGCATCTTGCCGAGAGACAGGATCGGTCGAAGATCGTCGCCGGCGCCAGTGTCGAGTTGGGGAAGGGGACTTTTGCCGTGCTGCCGATGCTTGCCGCCGTCACCGAGTTCAAGACGACGGTTGCGGAGGAAGCGAGGGAGCGAGCGCTCGCCGCTCCTCACTATGCACATCACCGCGCGGCCCTCGTTGAAACGGCAACACGCGTCTGGCGAGACCCAGCAGACGCGATCGGCAAGATCGAGGATCTGATCGTCAAGGGGTTCGCCGGTGAGCGGATTGCGGCGGCGGTGACCAACGATCCCGCCGCCTATGGGGCGCTGCGCGGTTCCGACCGCATCATGGACAAGTTGCTTGCCGTCGGCCGGGAGCGGAAGGGTGCACTTCAAGCTGTGCCGGAAGCGGCAAGCCGTATCCGTTCCCTCGGCGCGTCCTATGCCAGTGCCCTCGATGCCGAAACTAGAAGTATCACCGAAGAGCGCCGCCGGATGGCGGTTGCCATTCCCGGTTTGTCGCCAGCGGCCGAGGACGCGCTCAAGCGGCTGGCGGCGCAGATCAAGAACAAGGACGGCAAGCTCGACGTCGCCGCGGGCTCGCTCGATCCGCGCATCGCCCGAGAGTTCGCCAAGGTCAGCCGCGCGCTCGATGAGCGCTTCGGCCGCAACGCCATCCTGGGCGGCGATACGGACGTCATCAATCGCGTCTCGCCGGCCCAGCGGCGCGCCTTCGAGGCGATGCGGGACAGGCTGACGATCTTGCAGCAGGCCGTTCGCATTCAGAGCAGTCAGAAGATCGTCTCCGAGCGGCGCCAGCGCGCGATTAATCAGTCGAGGGGAATCAGGATGTAGACGAGGAAGGAGACATGATTGAAGCCTCTTTCCGCTCGCCGCCGCTACGCAGATGGCGGAGGGCGGTGGCGAATATGATCGCGGACGTCGTCGCTTGTGGCATTGTTTCGCGTGCTTCCTCGGACATCATTGCGATAGGCGCACTCCGGTGTGCAGGAAAGCTTCGCAGGCCTTCGCCTGGGCTGCTGGCGAGCTCAGCTAGCAAGCAATCAGCTTAAGCGCATTATCGCGATGTATGCGCCTTTCAGGAGCGCTGCCCGGTCGCCGACGAGAAAGGCCGCCTTGTAGGTCCACGCGATTGGTAGCCCTCCTTCTGCATCGCCTTGGCGCGAGTCCATCTGCGCATGCCTCTGGGTAAGCCAGCCGGCTTCTCCTGCCCGGTCACGCGATACAGCCCGCCGTCCCCAGCCGACGACAGTCACCCGTATTTCCCGCGGCTATGTTGCGGGTGCGCCGCGTTGTTGACTTGTCAAATCTACCTATATGTGAATTAAGTATTCAAATAAGAAGATGACCGGTCCAAGTGGATGGCGTCCACATCCGGTTGCCGCTGCATGAGGGAAGAGTAGATACGCATGACAACAGAATCCGAACTGCCGCTTTCCGGCCTGGTCGTCGTCGATATGAGCCAGTTTCTCTCCGGCCCCTATTGTTCGCTGCGGCTGATGGATCTCGGCGCGCGGGTCATCAAGATCGAGCGGCCGGATGGCGGCGATCTTTCCCGCCGGCTTTATCTGAGCGACACAGAGATCGGCGGCGACTCGACGATTTTCCATGCGATCAACCGCGCCAAGGAAAGCCTTGCGATAGACCTCAAGAACGAGGCCGATCTCGCTGCGCTGAAGCGGCTTCTCGCGCAGGCCGACGTTATGATCCAAAACTTCCGGCCGGGCGTCATCGAAAGGCTGGGGCTGGACTACGAGGCGGTCGGGGCCATCAATCCGCGCATCGTCTATGCCTCGATCAGCGGTTATGGCGAGGAGGGGCCCTGGGTGAAGCGCCCCGGCCAGGATCTCCTGGCGCAGTCGCGCTCGGGCGTCATGTGGCTGAACGGCGACGAAGGGCAGGGGCCGGTTCCCTTCGGGCTCGCCATCGGTGACATGCTGGCCGGCGCCGCCGCCGCTCAAGGGATTCTCGCGGCTCTGGTGCGACGCGGCATATCCGGCAAGGGAAGCCTCGTCGAAACGAGCCTCCTGGAGGCGCTTGTCGATTTCCAGTTCGAGGTATTGACCACGCATCTCAACGACGGAGGCCGCCTGCCGAAGCGGTCGGCGTTCCGGAGCGCCCATGCCTATCTCGCCGCACCCTACGGCGTCTATGCGGCGAGCGACGGCTATCTCGCGATCGCCATGACGCCGATCCCGAAGCTTGCGGACCTGCTTGAGATCGACGAACTCGCCCCCTATCGCGACGATCCGTCCTCGTGGTTCACCGAGCGCGATCGCATCAAGGCGCTGATTGCCGCGCGCATCGCGCTGCGCAGCGTGGACGAATGGCTGGCGGTGCTGGAGCCGGCCGACATCTGGTGCGCGCGCGTGCTCGACTGGAACGAGCTCCTGGAGAGCGATGGTTTCCAGGTGCTCGACATGCTGCAGACGGTGGTGCGCGACGACGACGTGTCGATCACCACCACCCGTTCGCCGCTGAGGATCAACGGCCGCCGCCCGCGCGTCGAGCGCGCCGCACCGCGGATCGGCGAGCATGGACGCTCGATTAGGGAGGAGTTCGGCCTATGAGCGTCGTCCTCAAGGGAATGACCTGGAACCACCCGCGCGGCTATGACCCGATGGTGGCCTGCTCGCAATCCTGGCAGGAAAAGACGGGCGTCGAGATCCGGTGGGAGAAGCGGTCGCTGCAGGATTTCGAGGCCTTCCCGGTCGAGACCTTGGCAAGGAACTACGACCTGATCGTCATCGACCATCCGCATGTGGGGCAGATCACCGGCGAGAATTGCCTGCTTCCCCTGGACGTGCCGGGCCGCGAGGCGGAGCGGCAGGCGCTCTCGGCGGCAAGCGTCGGCCCGTCCTATCGGAGCTACGAGTGGAATGAACGCCAATGGGCCTTTCCGATCGACGCCGCAACCCAGGTGCAGGCCTGGCGGCCAGATCGGACGGATCGCCCTCAGACATGGGGGGATATGCTCGCGCTCGCGCGTCGCGGCGGCGTCCTCCTGCCGCTCCGGCCTCCGCATTCGCTGATGAGCTTTTACACGCTCTGTGGCAATCTCGGTCGGCCTTGCCGCAGCGCCGCGAAGGGGGATCTCGTCGACGCCGAAACGGGCGCCACGGCGGTCGAGCTGCTGCAGGAAATCTCGGCACTGATCGACCCCGCATGCTTCGGTATGGATCCGATCGCGGTGCTCGAGGCTATGGCTGTCGAGGCCTCGCCTGTCACCTGCGCGCCGCTTATCTACGGCTATGTCAGCTACTCCATCGCCGGCTTTCGCCCGGCGCTCGTCCGCTTCGGCGATTTCCCGACCGTGGACGCCGCCGGGCCCGTCGGCTCGGCGCTCGGCGGGACGGGCATAGCCATCTCGGCCTTTTCGCGGGCGCCGGGGGAGGCGATCGATTTCGCCTATTGGGTGGCAAGCGGCGGCGTGCAGCGCGGCGTCTATGCGGCATCCGGCGGCCAGCCCGGCCATGGGGATGCCTGGCAGGACGATAAGGTCAATGCGGCGGCCCACGATTTCTACCGCGCGACTCGGGCGACGCTCGAGGGCGCCTGGCTCCGGCCACGCCACGACGGCTACATGACGTTCCAGCAGGCGGGCTCGGACCGCCTGAACGACGGGCTGCGAGGCAGGGAGAGGCCGAGGCTCGTGGTTGAAGAGCTCAACCGGCTGTTTCATGCGAGTTTTCGCTGAGGGTGAAATCGCCCCTCATCCGCCTGCCGGCACCTTCTCGCCGCGGGCGGGGCGAAGGGACCCGCGGCGGCCTCCCGTGCATTATTTCGATCGAGCGCGTGCGTCCTGCTCGTCCCCTCTCCCCGTTTTACGGGGAGAGGGTTAGGGTGAGGGGCAATCTTGACGGTAAAATCTCAAAAGCCGCCTCGCAATTCTGTTCGCGTAAAGATTGGATTCAATCTTTCTTGGTAGTTTCCCGTTAGCAAGTCTCGTCAGTGGGTCCTGGCGGCGCGGTTGCCGTCGGCTGTTGTATTGCGTGCGGGTCCTCATGCGTCCTTTTTCGGCTGTCTCAGCGATCATCATAACGTGCCTGGTTCTATCGAGCTGCGGCTTCGGGGGGAGCCGGCCGTCGCGGGAGACGACGAGCTCCGTTGTCCGTCCGGCAAGCCCGGTTCCTTCAGCGGCGATCAGTGCGGCCGCCGCGCAAGCGGCGCCTCAGCCGGAGGCGCTTGCCTGGGCGGGAACCGTTCCGCAGCCGCAGGCCTTCATGCCGGCGGAAAGGGCGGTGGGCATGCCGGTTCCGGCCGAGCGCCCCATTGCGATGCTCGCTCCCGAAAATCCCGCGCGCGAGCCACGCGGCCGCTCGCGCGTCTACAGCCACAGCTTCCGCGATGCTCATCCGATCAATTTCGGTACCCGGTCGCCGCGCAAGCTCGCCGTTCACGGTGTCGACGTTTCGCGGTGGCAGGGCGACATCAACTGGGCCAAGCTGCGCACGCAAGGCGCCAACTTCGCCTATATCAAAGCGACCGACGGCGGCGATCATCTCGATCCCATGTTCAAGAAGAACTGGCGCCGGGCCGACGAGGCGGGGCTGAAACGCGGCGCCTACCACTTCTTCTACTGGTGCCGCACGGCCGGCGAGCAGGCGGACTGGTTCATCCGCAACGTCCCCCGGGATCCGAGCGCGCTTCCACCCGTCATCGATGTCGAGTGGAACGGCGAGTCGAGCTGCAAGCGGCGCCCGTCGCCCGAGCGGGTGCGGGAAAAGATGCAGGTCTTTATGGACAAGCTGGAGCGCCACTACGGGCAGCGCCCGATCATCTATACCGCACCGGATTTCTACCGCGACAATCTGCAGGGCGCGTTCCCCAATCATCCCTTCTGGCTGCGCTCGGTCGCGGCGCACCCGTCCAAGGTCTATCCCGGACGCAAATGGGTCTTCTGGCAATATTCAGGCTCGGGCCTGTCCCACGGCGTCGACGGGCGGATCGACCTCAACGTCTTCAACGGCAGCGAGGAAGACTGGCACAACTGGGTGTCGGCGCGCTCGAGCTGAGGGAATGCAAGTGACGCCGATCCGCCTGCTGCAGACCAATGATGCGGCCTTCCTCGCACTTGCGACCCTCATGGAGGAAATGCAGGCGCACTACCGCGTGGCCTGTCCGCCGCGCGCCGAGATCGTCGCGGGGCTTGAAGCCATGCCGCCGGGCGCGGAGATCCTCGTCGCCGAGGAGCATCGTTCGGTGCTCGGTTTTGCTGCCTTCTCTGCGATTTACCCTGGGCCGGGCTTGAAGCCGGGCATCTTTCTGAAGGAACTCTACGTCGGCGGGTCGCAGCGCGGCCGTGGCCTCGGCCGGGCTTTGATGCAGAAGCTCGCCAGCCTGGCGAGGGAGCGCGGGCTCGCGCGCATCGATTGGACGGTGGAGGCGGAAAACACGCGGCTCCTCTCTTTCTATGAAGAGCTGGGCGGTACACGCAAACCGGACAAGCTCTTCTTCCGGCTCGACGGAGACGCGCTCGCGCGGCTGGCGGACTGAGCCGGCGCGCCACGGCCCGGGGCCTCAGTCGCCCATCCCTTCCGCTTCCGCCATCAGCCATGCTTCGAAGGTCCGCATGGAAGCACTCGGCGCAATGTCTCGCGGTTTTGCGAACCAGTAGCCGTAGTCGCTTCGATATCCAAAGCCGTTCGGATTGACGAGCTTTCCCGCCGCAAGGTCGTCGAGAATAAGACCGCGCGGGATCAAGGCCACTCCCTGTCCGGCAAGTGCCGCCCGGATCACCATCGTGTAATAGCCGAAGCGCGTGGTGTGTCGCACCGCGAGGTCGTCCTTGCCGTGACCCCTCGCGAAATAGTTCCAGTGCAGCGGGGTCTGCGGGTGCTCCAGCATGATGCCGCCGGCGAGATCCTCGACCGTCTCCGGAGTGCCGTTCTTCTCCCAGTAGGAAGGGGCGCTGACGACAAGAACCTCGCGCCCGAAGAGATAGTTGGTCTCCTCTTCGGGCAGCGGTTCGCTCAGGAAGCGGAATATCGCATCGGGCGTCTGAGACTGGGTCGGAGAAACGAACGTCGTGAACTGCACCTCAATCTCCGGGTGCTGCTCGGTAAAGCGAAGGAAGCGCGGCAGCAGCCACCGGTCCCCGAAAATGGGTGGCACCTGCAATCTCAGCACCCGTGGGCCCGGCTTCAGGCGCGCGACCCGAAGGGCGGCGTCCTCCATCGCCTTCAATGCGGTGCGCGCCTGTTCGATATAGATCGAGCCGACTTCCGTCGGGATCATGCCGCGCGGCGTTCGGGCGAAGACGGGACTGCCGATCAGGTCTTCCAGCGTCAGCAATTGCTTGCTGACAGCGCTCTGCGACAGCGACGTGCTTTCGGCGGCAGCGCTCGTCGATCCTCTTTCGGCCACCGCAATCAGCACCTGAAGTGCGGTCGTCGAAGGCAAGCGCCGCCGTCCCGAAGCCATGAAAATCCCTCCGCCAGGTTCAGCCGATGCGAGATCGCGCTTCCGCTCCGCCCTGTTCCTTGCGCACAACCTAAATAAGTGCCCAGAGCAAGGCTAGTCGTTTTTGTCATAGCTTGGTGAAATAACTTCGCTTGCCCGGGCATGCGACCCGTGGGAGCTTCTCGGAAAGAACGAACAAATAAAGGGAACGAAGATGACTGAGCCCACTCAGCTTTGGGGTGGACGGTTCAAGTCCGGACCGTCCGAAGCGCTTGCAAACTTGTCACGCGCGCCGCGATCTTACTTTCGACTTTACAGGGAAGATATTGCAGGTTCGCGCGCCCATGCTTCCGAGTTGAAGCGGGCCGGTGTCCTGGACGAGAGTGAATTCTCCGCGATACGCGCGGCCCTCGAAGGCATCGAAGCCGATGTTGGTGCCGGCCGCGAGGAGCCGATTGCGGCTGACGAAGATCTGCATACCTTTCTCGAACGTCTGTTGATGGCGCGCCTCGGCACGCTTGGCGGCAAGCTTCGGGCAGGGCGGTCGCGCAACGACCAGACGGCAAACAATACGCGCCTCTATCTGCGGCGCATGGCGCGGGAGCTTTCCCGAGGCCTGATCGCGATCGAAGAAGCCCTGACGGAGCAGGCATCCCGGCATACGGAGACCGTGATGCCCGGCTTTACCCATCTCCAGCCGGCCCAACCGGTCGTGCTCGGCCATCACCTCATGGCGCACGCGCAGTCGCTGCTGCGCGACCTGCAGCGTTTTGCCGATTGGGACCGCCGCTTCGATCGCTCGCCTCTGGGTGCGGCCGCGCTGGCCGGGTCCGGCATTGCGCGCCGTCCCGACCTCTCCGCCATCGATCTCGGCTACTCGGCCGCTTGCGAAAACTCCATCGATGCCGTCGCCGCGCGCGATCACGTCGCCGAATTCCTCTTCATCTGCTCGCTGGTGGCAGTGGATCTCTCACGGCTTGCCGAGGAAATCTGCCTCTGGAGCTCCAAGCAGTTCAGCTGGGTGCGGCTGCATGATTCCTATTCCACCGGCTCTTCGATTATGCCGCAGAAGAAGAACCCCGACGCCGCCGAGCTGACGCGCGGCATGTCGGGCACGCTGATCGGCAACATCGCCGGCTTCCTCGCGACCATGAAGGCGATGCCGCTCGCCTATAATCGCGATCTAGCCGAGGACAAGCGCAGCCTGTTTGAGACGATCGACGTTCTCGAACTCGTCCTGCCCGCCTTTGCCGGCATGGTGGGGACGCTGGAATTCGACGTGGATAAGCTGCGCGAGGAAGCGCCGAAGGGCTTCACGCTTGCGACCGAAGTGGCCGACTGGCTGGTGGGCCGGAACGTGCCTTTCGCCGAAGCGCACGAGATCACCGGCGCAGTGGTGCGC